>NC_003552.1:3027101-3329811 GCF_000007345.1 Methanosarcina acetivorans C2A
TCCTTATGCTCCCTGGCTATCCAGTGCCATGCATTCAAGCAGCCTGCAAGCAGGCCGATAATTAGCATCGTAAGCGTCCAGGAAAAGCTAGCTGGATAATTTTTGTCCAGCCAGAGCCCAAGGGCCGCCCCAAGCAGCGTGGGAATCGCCACAGACCAGCCGATAAGCCCCATCATACCCAGACCGAGCCAGACAGTCCGATTCACGTCACGTTGCGCTTTGAGTTTGCGTTCAGCTTTTCTCCCGACATGGCGGGCTAGGGGAGGGTCGGCCTTTGAGGGTTTTTCTTTCGATCTGTCAGTCATTCCGAAACTCCGCTAAGCGGCGCATAAGCCCGATTTCCAATTTTGTCATCACTGAACGTATTTTTTTCTCGCTTTCGTCCAGAGTTAAAAACTCTCTTTCCACTGCCTCCCTTAACTGGCTGAGGTCAGTCCCGACAATGGCGCTTCGCACCGAAACCAGTACGTCCTTACCTGCCTTGATCAGTATGCCTTCATCAACAGCCACATAAACTTCTCCTTCTGCTTCGGTTTCATAGATAAAAATCCCGGGTTCCAGAGCCGCAACACAATCGAGCCGGTGTGGCAGGAGTCCGAAAGAACCTTCACGAGTCTCTGCAACTATGCGGGATACCCCTTTCTTTTCGGCAAAGACCTGGAACGGCAGAAGAATCTTGAGATTCATGAGTGGAGAATTCATGTCTGGTCCCTGCTTGATTTTTTGGCTATTGCTTCGTCAATTGTCCCGATCATGTAGAGATCGCTTTCCGGGTAGTCTTTAAATTCGTCGAGCAGTATACGTTCGCAGCCGTCAAGCGCATCCGAGAGAGTGACGAATTTGCCTTTAAAACCGGTGAACTGCTCGGTTGTAAAAAATGGCTGAGTGAGGAAGCGCTCCAGGCGGCGAGCGCGAGCGACAACGTTTCTGTCCTCCTGTGAGAGCTGTTCCAGGCCAAGCATGGAGATAATATCTTTGAGTTCTGCATATTGCGCGAGCGTCTGCCGGATTTCCTGGGCCAGGCGATAATGCCTTTCGCCAATGATCCCGGGCGTGGACATTTTTGAATTTGACTGCAGGGGGTCAATAGCCGGATAAAGCCCCTCACTTGCCCTTTTGCGCGAGAGGACAATTGATGCCGAAAGGTGCGAAAACGTATGCACAGCTGCAGGGTCTGTGAAATCATCAGCCGGCACATATACCGCCTGAATTGACATAATGGCTCCGGCATCGGTATTGGATATGCGCTCTTCCAGCTCCGATAACTCAGTACCCATTGTCGGCTGATAGCCAAGCCGCGAGGGCATCTGCCCCATCAGGCCGGATACTTCCGAGCCAGCCTGGATGAACCGAAAAATGTTGTCGATAAGCAAGAGTACATCGCGGTGTTCATCATCCCGGAAATACTCTGCCATTGTAAGTGCCACATGCCCCACTCGAAAACGTGCGCCTGGGGGTTCGTTCATCTGACCGAACACCATAACCGTATTCGGAAGCACACCTGCTTCTTTCATGTCACGGTAAAGCTCTTCCCCTTCACGACAACGCTCCCCTATTCCACAAAAAATACTCACTCCCTTTTGCTGCCTGACCACATTGTGAATCATTTCGGTTAGGAGCACTGTTTTGCCAACCCCCGCCCCTCCGAACAGGCCCGCTTTGCCTCCGCGTTCAAGGGGCACCAGTACATCTATGACTTTTATTCCGGTCTCGAAGATTTCAGATCGCGTTGACCGACGTATAAGGGGGGGCGGAGCTTGATGGATTGTGCGCCACCGGACGTTTGATGGGGGAGCTCTGTGATCTATGGGATTTCCAAACACGTCGAACATGCGAGAAAGAATTCCCCTGCCTACAGGGGCCTTCAACGGTCCACCCGTATCTTCTACCAACGTGCCCCGGGAAAGCCCTTCCGTAGGAGTCAGTGCAATCCCACGAACGCGATGCGAATCAAGCTGGGTCAGAACTTCAATGGCAATTCTTCCACCTTTTCCTGCGCGTAGCAATGAGTATATGGGAGGCAAATACTTCTCAAACCTTATATCAACAATACTGCCACGCACCGAGACAACCGAGCCGAGGTTAGAATAGTTATTTTTATTTTCTATCTGCTCCTTGACAACTCCTCTCATGATTGCATCGCACCTTTTCACTTTTGGAAGTGCCCATTTCTTTTTACATGGATGTTACTCGTGAACTCTGAAAGTTATCGGGTAATATGAACGTTTATTTTGAAAATCCACATCCGATTTAGTTCCCCAAAAAATATAATAAGCGCAGAACACCGAAGAGAAAACAGAATGAACTTGTTTTTCAATTGAATGATTTTTTTCAATTAATACCTCTGGTAAAGGAACTGACTAAACTGCCCATTAACCTTACTGCCCAATAACCTTACTTTTCTGTAACATCATTTTTCTAAAGAATTGCTTTTTGCTTTGTTTTCTCTTCCCCATAAAGCAATGTATCATCAAATTATATTAACTTGACTTTGTCCTATTTTTCATTTTGATCTTAGCGAAGAAACTGACTTAAGGATTTTTTTATTTTTAAAAAAAGCTTCTCAAAGAAACTTTGCTCACTTGCGAGAAGTTAAATATTGTTTTAACCCGTTAATTATTGGGGTCTCTTTATAAAACTCGACATTTGATTATTTGAATCTCGAATTTTGAACTACCAATTGAGTGAACAAAAGGAGATTTGGAACATGAGTGAGTTAATTGTTTTTGCGTTTCCGAATGAGACCGGCGCGTCTGAAATGGATGAAGCTATAAACCAGCTTAAAAAGGAAGAGTTGATAGTTCTTGATGATGCTGCCACTGTTGTTCGCAAACCTGACGGTAAAATAAAGGTTAAACAAGCAACAAACCTCGTTGGTGCGGGTGTGTTAGGGGGAGCATTTTGGGGCATGCTGATAGGACTCTTTTTCTGGATGCCCTGGCTCGGGCTGGCAGTTGGTGCTGTTGCCGGTGCAATCACCAGCAAACTTTACGATTATGGAATCAACGATGACTTCATCAAAGAAGTGGGTGAAACCATTAAACCGGGTGGATCTGCCCTTTTTCTTTTGATTTCAAAATGGACGGAAGACAAAGCTCTTGAAAAACTGAACAAATTCAATGCAACAATAGTGAGAACATCCCTCTCAAAAGAAGATGAACTAAAGCTTAAAGCAGCTTTTGGTGCAGGCGAATGATCGGGTAATAATATGAAAATCGTTGTCTCCTGTTCTGTATCTGCCAGAAGAATACAGCAATAAATGAGGCCCTCGGAGACATCGACATTATTGAAAATACGCTCTTTTCGATTTAAGATAATAATGTCATTAATCCTTTTTTTCAATAATCCTCTTTTTCAATAATCTTCTTGCTCAACAATCCTCTTGCTCAACAAACTTCTAGCAGTCTCAGCATCAAAAATTTTTATCATTGAGATATGCTCTATGTTAGCTTCAAGAAAAGTTTCCCTATAAGCAACAAACCCAAACTTTTCATAAAAGCTTACAGCATGGGTCTGTGCGTGAATGTGGACAGCTCCTGCCTCAAGTTCAACAGCTTTTTCCAGAAGCTTTTCCACAACGAGTTTGCCGATCTGCTTTCCCCTGCATTCCTTCAGGACGGAAATCCTCCCGATAAGCCAGGTTTTTTCATTACTAAAAAACCTGCCTGTGGCAACCGGTCTGTCAGATGCATATACAACTATATGTCGGGAGCTAAGATCAGCTTCGTCAAGTTCCTCTGCTTCGGAAATGTTTTGTTCTTTTATGAAAACTTCCCTGCGGACGTAAAAAGCATCTTCCAGCTCATCAGAGTTTTTTCCATCAATCCATTTTGTCTTCAGTGCAAGGCCGGGTTTCTTTTCCATCCATGGACCTCTTTTTGTAGTTCCGGGGATCCTCTTTTTTGAAAAAAATTCTAAGGATAAACACTTTTACATGTAATTCCGGGAAGATTGTAAAACACATAGATAATTTCTTGAAAGTGAGTTCAGTCAGGAAATGATAATAAGTTCATGTCAAAATTAAAGGAATCGGGTCAAAAGTAGATTAACGGGCCCGCCGCGATTCGAACACGAGTCAATGGGTATCTTCGTAAGAATCTTACTTCGAAGCCCATTAGGATATCCTGGCTACCCCACGAGCCCGCGGTGCCGCAGTAGTGATTGTAACTATCCATATTAAAGGTTTCTCTCAGAATTAAGAAAAGAGGACAGAAAAGAAGAGCAGGTTCAAAAGTAGATCTTTGAGGAAAATATTTGAGAAGTTGAACAGTGTAAATAAAAAGTTATATTGAATGAAAATAATGGGAAAATTTAGGGCTCAAAGTAAGCCAAAGTTAAAGAAATATTCCCGAAACAAAAAGGAAATATACCGCATACATAACTTTTATATTACAAAAGTTCTTTTAATATGTAAAAAGTAATTTTCGGCATCATATCATTATCAGTATTGAAATGCAGAAACAGGACATGCCAAAATCTGTATCAGTAAAATTAAACCGAGAATTACTACATCTCAGGCTATAAACAAATAATGAATATATTTTTTAAGTTGGAAAACTGTTGAGATTATTTGAGAATTTTCTGTAACTTATAACATATTGTGCAACCAATACAACGTCTTCGGCAGCGTGGGGAAAACAGGGCAAAATACACAGAAGAATGAAGGTATATAAAAATGGAGAGGGTTTCAACAGGCATAGAAGAGCTTGACAGGAAATTGATCGGGGGTTATCCTGTGAACAAAGCAATCCTGATAACAGGGGTGGCAGGGAGTGGAAAAACTATCTTTGGAATCCATTTCATTTACAGGAGCTGTGTTGAGGGAAGAAAATGCCTGATGATCGCAACCGAAGAAACTCCTGAAGATATCCTCTACCAGGCGCAAATGCTGGGGCATGACCTTAAACCGTACTATGAAAGCGGGCAGCTCACCATAGAAAACATATTCGAGAGCCGTTCGGAAAGTATAGGACAGACAAGGTATGGGTTTAAACCCGAAAGCCTGGACATTGAACTTCCTAACCTTATGGAATTCATACGTGAAGGAACAGAATGCCTTGTAATAGATAACCTGGGCACTTTTGCCCTGAGAGTTTCCAAGAAAAAGCTAAGAGACCAGTTTGACGGACTGGCCTATCTCGTGAGAAAGAAAGGCTGTACTACTCTCTTAATTATGGACGAGTCGGCATACAACCTGACTCACCAGCTTGCCGAATACTCAGTCTACGGCTCTATACGCCTCCTGGTAAAAGAGAACGCATATCTTGGAAAAATGGAGCGTTATCTGTGCATACCCAAGATGCGCAGTACTCCTATTTCACCGGATATGTCGATTTTTGAGATAGCATCCGAAGGAATCAAGATTCATGAACCAGATGGAGGAAGCTTTATTGAATGAGAAAAACAAACCCAAAGTCCTGATCGTAGACGACAAGAAGGAAAATGTAGAACTCATGGAAGCCTACCTTGCCGTGGAACCTTATGATGTAATCACTGCCTACGGGGGAAAAGAGGCATTTCAGAAAGTAAAGGAAGAAAAGCCGGATATTATCCTTCTGGATGTCATGATGCCTGAAGTCAACGGTTATGAGGTCTGCAAAATTCTCAAAGGAAATCCCGAAACCCAATTCATTCCGGTCCTGATGCTTACGGCCCTTTCGGAACTTGAAGACAGGATAAGAGGGATTGAGGTAGGAGCCGATGATTTCCTTACAAAGCCCATAAACAGACTCGAACTCAAGACCAGAGTAAAATCCCTCCTCAGAGTCAAATGCCTTCACGACAGACTGGTTGCCGACCGTGACAGCCTGGAAATAAAGAACCGGGTACAGAGCATCCTTACAGCTGTAATTCCGACCCTGCTCCAGTTTGTCTCAAACGAAGAAAAAAAGGTCATAATAAATCAGATGACAGGCATGGTCGAAAAAACACTTCTTGAAATGTACAATTTTAATGATAAGGAGATGGACCTGGCTTATGCAGGAACTGTCTGCGCTGACATAATGAACCAGCTGGGAGGAACCTTTTCCGCGACCATGGGTGAAAACGAAAAACGCTGGATAGTCAAAGGAACAAAATGCCCCTGGAAAGGAGAAGAAGCCCGCAAAAACCCCATCCTCTGCACGCTTACCAGAAAGATCTTTTCAAACATAACTATGAAAGTAGATTCAAGCTACAGTCTCGAAGCTCTGAAAACCATAGGAAACAGGAATGACTGCTGCGAATTTATCATAAAAGCAGCATAATATCTTCATTCAATTCGTTTCAACCTTAATTTCTATCCTTTCTGAATTTAGCTCAATCATTCCAACTTTAATTTCTATCCTTTCTGAATTTAGCTCAACCATTCCAACTTTAATTCATATCCTTTCTGAATTTCGTCCAATCATTCCAACCTTAATTCCTATACTTTCTGAATTTCGTTCAATCATTCCAACCTTAATTCCTATACTTTCTGAATTTCATTTTTATATTGGTTTTAACCCTCATTTTCCAGACTTTCTTATATTTCGGACCATTATATTTCGGACAATTATATTTTGACTTATCATATATTCGGTTTGTTATACCTTCAATTAATTACAGTTGTAGCCTTCAATTAATAAAATTACAGTTTATAGATCAACTTGAAATTAACTGAGCAAACTAATTTAAAAATAAAATATTAATTTTTCCTTAACTGTAAGTAATAATACCGATCAATTCCAGGCTCTAAAAAAATAGAGAGAAAAGAAAGAAGCTCCTGCCTCATATATCCTTATTTCCGCTGCCTCAAAAGCTCACTTTTTTGTTTCAAAAACCTGTCAGAAATGTCGGGAGTTTTTCATACCTGAGATGATTCTTATTCCCTGTGGAGTAATGTCAAAGAGGGAATATTTGACCGGCACCGGTGTATTTCTCATTTTCTCAATGTAGAGATATTGCTTTGTTTTTCCCGAACTGTAATTTTCCTGTGTTGTTAGCCTTATCAGCCCGAAAACCATATAACCTGTAAGCCTGTGGGTCAGGTGGTAAGAGTCCTCGTCCATGACAAAGAGGCTTGTACATCCATTTTTCAGGAGGATAATGCTTATTGAGCTGAATTCATCGGCAAACTCCTTTATATCATGATTTATTGCCATTACTCCGATGTTGTCAATGACCACAACGTCGGCTTCCGATGACATTGAGCTCAGATATTCGATTATGTCCGTATCCACGGCGCAGAGCCCTTTTCCGAATTTTGAAACGCTTTTTATCTTGTTCATCTTGTCTTCGAAGATATTCCTTATGTGGAGCTGACCGTTTTCAAGGAAAGGCTCCAGATTAAGCTTGAAGCTACGGGCCTGAGTGAGGATATCTGCGGTAAGTTCTCTGGTAAGAACAAGTATGCATTTTTCGCCTTCCTGGCAGCTCCTGTGAAGGAAATGAAGCCCAAGGATGGTTTTACCCGAACCTGGGGGCCCGGTAACCAGAATACTTTTTCCTTTAGGATACCCTCCATCTGTCAGTAAATCCAACCCTTCTACTCCGGTAGACAAACTCTCCATGCTATCACATCTCTAAGCGCGATAAGTTTTTTAAAGCGAAAATAACTTCTCATTAATTTGATTAAGTAAATCACGTACTTACTATAAAAAATAAGTATGTGTTTTAACAGATTATATTTTCCCCAATACATCTATTCCTGAAAAACTAAATTAAGTTATTAGAAAAAATGCCTCAAAAAATTGCAGGGAAAGGTAGTTACAAAAGCAAATAAAGTTACAGGTGGTTACAAAAGCGAATGGAGTCACAGATGGTTACAAAAGCAAACAGAGTAGCAGATGGTTACAAAAGCAAACAGAGTTTTACAAAATCACAAATAAGAGTAAACAGTTCAAATCACAGGAACTGAAAGTACAGAAACCAAATAAAGCCCTTAAATAAATAACTGAAAAAACAGGAACAGATAAGAACAAGAATTTTTAAAAACCGGACTTTTAGTTGTGCTGATTTACCGGCAATTAATCAAGATATTTCTCCTTAAACTCCGTGATCTGCTTGCTGCTTCCAACTACTGCTACTATATCCCCTGCCCTGAGTACGGTCTGTTTGTTAATGGCGGTGCTGACAAGTCCTCCGCGCTCAATACCTATTACAGTGCACCCGATCTTTCTTTCGAGGTCCAGTTCTTCTATTGATTTTTTGTCAAGGTAAGAGCCTTTCTCGATGTGGTGCTTTTCGATTTCTATGCCCTCGTAAAGCATTATATCTTCATCGATCCTGCAGACTTTCCCGATACAGTTTGCACTCATTTTGGCCAGCAACTGGCCTGCAACTATGGAAAGAGACCCAACATAGTCCGCTCCTGCCTTATAAATCTTATCAATGGATTTTACAGAGTTTGCCCTTGCCACGATGGTAGCTTCAGGGTTAAGCCCCCTGCAAATAAGGGTTGCGAAAATAACATTGGTATCATCATTCAGGGCCACAAACACAAAGGATGCGGTTTTTACTCCGGCTGCGACTATAACCTCCTCATCCGCCCCATTGCCCACGAGATGTTCGAATACCACATTCTCAAAAACCTTCTCGTTGGAGTCCACAACTACGAAGCGGAACGGTCCTCCAGAGAGTTCACTCACAATGCTCTTTCCAACGTCTCCGTACCCGAGTATTACAAGATGCCCTTTTGACTCCATCGTTAATCCCTGAGAGTTTTTAAATAAATTTTGACTGTTGTGTCACAAACGAATGTGCCATAAAATTCAATGTGTAAGTTTCTTCAGTTTTGCAAGCTCTTCCGGCGTTCCCACAGCCAGCAGGACGGAGTTGCCCCGAATAACATCATCTTCTTTAGGGTTAAAAGAAAGAGCCCCGCTTTTCCAGATTCCAACAATTCTTGCGCCGGTCAGCCGCTGGCTGGATACCTCCTTAAGGGTTTTGCCTATCAGCGGGCTCTTGATGTAAACCGGAAATTCCGTGACATGCACCCCTTTGAAGATTTCAGTGGTTCCTGTCACCCGGCTTACAAGCCTATCCATAGCTTTTCTACCGATAAACTGCCCGAACATTGATTTGGGTGATACAACCATGTCTGCACCGGCGTATTTCAGGTATTTTGAGTTTGACCTATCCTCAACGATGGCTACAATACTAAGGTGCTGAAACTCTCGGGCAGTCAGCACGATGTTTGCATTCCTCTCATCCGACTTGTTGGCTATAAGTATCCTGGCTTTTTCAATATTCCCATTGAGAAGAGTCTGCTTATCACTCAGAGTCCCGAAAATGCAGGGGATGTCCCTGTAAACAAGTTCTTTAATTACGTCTTCCTCGTCCTCGATTATTATGAAAGTTATTTCCTGCTCTGCCAGTTCGTCAATAAGGGTCTCAACCAGCTGGTTATACCCGCAGATGATGATATGGTCTTTCATGCTGGAAGGGACTTTCCTGGGCAGCCTGAATTTGATAATTCTGTCCATCCAGGGGGTGATAACATAAGTCGCAAGAAAACCTGAAATCAGAATAATTCCCGTGACCTGGACGACTATGGAGAAGAGTCTTCCCAGCAGCGAGGCAAAGACTACATCACCGTACCCTACCGTTGCAATGGTAGTGGTAGCCCAATAAATAGCTGTAACAGCGTTTGCATTTTCCGGCTGGTTTTCAAAAATCATAATATATTTAAAAAGCAGAATATAAATAATGAGCAGGAGCAAAGCTGCAAGCTTGTATGCCAGATTGGGCCTTTTGCGCATGATTTTTCGAAACTTTGATCTGCGACTCGGCTTTTTTTTCACAAAAGAAAACATTTTTTGCGCCCTGCCTTATTTTTACTGCTGAACCAGGTAAAAAACCTATAATCTTTATTAATATCTCTATACTCTTTATTAATATCTTATGTTTTGGCCGAGTTGTGCCAGCAGAGTTGTGCCAGCAGAGTTGCGGCTCTGCAGTGCGCTGTCTGTTTCGCTCCGCTCAAGCAGACTAATTTGCAGATAAAATCAGGAGCTTCGCTTAAGCAGACTATTTGTGGGAAGAAATGAGCTTCGCTCAAGCGGACTACTTGATAGCTTAGAGGCTGGGCTTCGCTCAAGCGGCCAAATCCATAGATCCATCTGATCCGTACAACAGTATTCGCTGTGCCTGTCGTTCTTGTCCCGCTCGACGCAGGAGAGCGGTTTTCCTACAAATAAGAAGAAGAGAAAAGGCAAATGTAATTTGTGTCTGCTTTTTGCTGCATTTTCAAATATCCTATATAGGACTTACGCAGTTGAATTTAAAACCACGAGCGAGAAAGACTTAACTGTATAAACTAGAATAATGTTGATGAGCTCGCATGTGCCTGATTTTTTTATTTCAAGTGCGTATAGTCCTACTATACTTTCCTTCCATTAATTTTCTTCTTTTTATGAAGAGTCGCCAGATAGGCTGGTGGAGGCATTATGCTTACACAATTCAGAAACGGTTTTCAGGGTTAAGGAATGAATTCCTTTAGTCATGAGGTGTTTTTCCAATTTCCTTATTTCTTTCAATTGCACGATCTTTTTAGATTACTATTTATCTTTTATAGAGGGAAGGCCGGTCCGGAACCAGCGCGGCGAAGGGAGAGAAAACTGAGGGATTCGATCGCTGGATATCCTGAATTAAAAATAACTGATCGATCAAAAACCACCGGAACTAAAAAAGAAGCGAAAAAACGGGAAAGAGACTTTAAGTTCCCGATTTTCGGATTTCCGAATTATTCAAATTTACCTGCTGCTTAATTTGCAGTTGTTTTCATTCAGATTTTGTTCATTTTGAGCTGTCCCGTTTTCACTGTTCCCGGTTCAGACTATTACATCCACTGCCCGATGAAAGGGCCGAATATCATGAAGAGGAACGAGAGCAAGATCAGCATGGAGAAGCTTGCCGTGATGGAGTTTGAAACCCTTTCCGAAACTGCTTCATTCCTTGTAAACCGGTAGATAAGGGAGTAAGTATAGTCCCTGAACACATGGCCACCGTCGAGAGGGACGGCAGGCAGGCAGTTGAACAGGCCTACGTAAAAGTTCAGCCAGCCAATCCAGAGCAGGGAGTTTGCAATCCAGAAAATTCCGACTCCTAGAGGCTCTGCCCAGCCAACAGGCTGATAGAACTGAGCGATTGTGCCTGAAAAGCCGCGGAAGCCTTCCCCTGCAAACCCGTAGATAGGAAGCCCGAAAAGGATGATCCAGCCCACGGGCTGGTTAAGGAAGGAAGGAATCTGCTTCAGTGCCTCAAGATAGGATTCGGACTGGGGCATCCAGATGGAAACCCCAAGCATCTGGCACTCAAGTACTCCGTTGCTTCCGTAAATCACTCCAAGGAAACCGTTTTCACCTCCCGAAGGATTGGAAATTAGCTCGACCTCAAAGACAGCAGTGCCGTTTTCAGTAAGTTCTCCCGTATAATTTGCAGAGGGGAGCATCTCTACTTCTATGGTCTGGTTTGCCTCTGTTCCTTCCATGAAGTCAATGAAACTTGCAATGCTTCGCATTCTTGTATCGTTAATCCGGAGCATTGTCATTCCGGGCTCGATTCCTGCAGCTTCTGCAGGGCTTCCTTCCACAACCCCTCCTATAGGCACTCCACTGAAACATTCCTCCGATGAGGAAGGCGCCTTCAGGTCATAAACTGAAACGACCCCGTCTTTTGAGGCATGGACATGCAGAGTGTCTCCGGGTTCGACGTTCTCGAGATAGGAGAGAAAGTCCATGCCTGTTGAGACGGGCGTGTCATTGACCTGTGTAATTATCATGTCTTCCTGAAGCCCTGCAAGCTGAGCTGGGGAACTTTCGTTTATGCCCACGATCATGGCATCACTGAGAGGAGCAATCGCCCCCAGCACGGGTCCGAAAAAGAGCAGGAGAGCTATGAAAGCAACGCAGAAATTAGCCATAACTCCGGCAGCAAGGATGCGGGCTCTCTGAGTCCTTGTGGCAATTACTGCCGACTCAGGCTTTGCTTCTGGTCCAGAAACATCGGTTTTCCCGTTTTTCATTTCTTTTAGCTGTTTTTCTTTTTCTTCTTTTTGCCGCTGTTCCCACTCTTCAATTTCCTCAATTGTTGCCGTTAGCGGCAGCTCTTTTTTTACTTCTTCTTTTTTGCCGAAAAGCTGCTCGTCATCAGGTTCCGCAAAACCCCCAATAGGAACAAGAGCAAGCAGGATTCCCATGGATTTGACCCTGATGTTTTCAACCCGGCAGAGGATTGCATGGGAAAACTCGTGGACTATAAGCGTAACTATGAGGGCGATCACACCCCAGGTGAAGGGAATAAACTCGTTTACTCCGGGGATCAAAAGGATATTCCTGGGGGCGTTATACTTTCCAGGCTCTGGCACGCTGTCGTTCAGAAATGAAGTATAAAGTGCAAGATCCGAAACAGCAATGACCAGGAACATGGCAATCATGCCGACAAACATCATCAGGATCCCGATGTTTGCAAAAACTCTCCAGTAACGTTTCGGTCGGGCAAGTACATCCAGTAGCTTAAGCCCTTTTGTTGTCCTGATCATAAGGATAGGAAGAGGCCCGAAAGTGCTTATGTTATACTTTTCCAGAATTCCTTTTCTGTCAAGAGCAGAAATAAGGAACCAGTATATTAAAAAAATACCCAGTATAATGCTTGTGCCACTCAAGGAAATTCTCCGAAATTATTAAGCTGAACCAATCATAGGGTTTGGATTATGAGAGATTGAATGTGAGATATTAATGTGATAGATATAAAATTAAAGGTAGGGATTTTACCATTGGCAGTAGGGATTTTACCATTGGCAGTAGGGATTTTACCGTAGGCAATAGGGATTTTTACCATCGGCATAACTGTTGATCAATTGGTCGATTAAACTGTTAAGCAATTACAACTGTATATAGAACATGCCTTCCATAAAGAAGTTGACGCCAGCAACCTCTAGACGTCCTTTACAAGCTTCAAGTTGTTGTTTTAAGCGGTGAATACGGGAAAGCAGGCATGCATTCAATTAATTAATGCTGTTAATCCCGTAGTCGATCTTATTATAAAAGCGTTTTAGTTCTTCTTTAGATAACATGAGATCCAGTTTTGAATTATTTCTTTTTCGAAAACCTTTGTCTCGAAAAAGGCATTATATAATACATCATAATTATATAAAAATCCGTATGGAATAACGGCTTTCGGTTAGTCCGAAAAGCTCGGGTTTAAATGTGTATTTTTCAGAATCAAAGGG
This sequence comes from Methanosarcina acetivorans C2A, assembly GCF_000007345.1. Lineage (NCBI taxonomy): Archaea > Methanobacteriati > Methanobacteriota > Methanomicrobia > Methanosarcinales > Methanosarcinaceae > Methanosarcina > Methanosarcina acetivorans. Next base: position 3,040,291 of record NC_003552.1, read on the forward strand.
AATAGATAATAATTATGCGAATAATAATATCCTGTATTATTGTGGCAATTGTTGTTAAATAACTTTGTGTGAGGTGCCTGTTTCATGCTTGGAATCGTCTACATTACAGCCGGAGATATGACAAATGCATCCGAGATCGCAAGAGAGCTGGTTTCAAGAAGGCTTGCGGCCTGCGTGAGCATGTTTCCGATATTTTCAATCTACAGGTGGAACGAGCAGGTAGAAGAGCAGAACGAGATAGCCCTGCTTGTTAAAACTGACTCCTCCCGCCTTGACGAAATTATCAAAGCCGTAAAATCTCTTCATACCTACGACCTGCCTGCAATCGAATTCTGGGAAATCGAAGGCGAGCAGGAGTACCTCGACTGGGTCCATGTAAACAGCTCGTGAGAAAAACTGACGAGCCCACAGCCTGAGCCCGGAACCGGAAAGTCTGAAACCGGAAAAATGAGATAAAAATCTCGGCGCCCATTCTCTGACTCAAAAATTAGCAGGATGAGCTTCTTTTCAGGATTAGCTTTATATGTTAGTTATAACTTTACCTAATTGGATTTCAAAAAGCGCGGGAGTAACCAAGCGGTCAACGGTGGCAGACTCAAGATCTGTTCGTGCAGACGTTCAGGGGTTCGAATCCCTTCTCCCGCACATAATTCATTATTATTTCTTATTTTTTAATCCAAATTTCGGTTCAAAGTTTCTCGAATAATTGCTTTTCTATAGGAGTTATGGCAATCGAAAAGATACGCCATAAATGAGAATTTGCCAATTCGGATTAAGATCAAGATGCATTCGGGAGAGCATCTCTCACATGTTTTTGCAAAGCCGTATGAGATTTCCGCAACCTTTTCATCCTCCACTTCCCTTTCCCGGATCTTTGCATCAAACCCATACTGGCTACGGTGGACTTTGTCAGCAATTACAATAATATTTCTCCTTTCCGAAAGGGTAGGAAACTGGTCCTCTTCTACTTCGGGAGAGAACTTCTGGATCGTAGTAAATACAATCCTTCCCGAGGCAACAGCAAGGAGTTCCCGCAGGTAAGCCCTGGTTTCAGCCTGCGCCGGCTGCTGGCGCAGGACTTCGCTGTAGCAGGCAAAGTTCTCGAAGAGCTGCCCGTCAAGGTCGTTTCTGTCCGTAAACACGACAATGGTAGGGTTGTCAAGTTCAAGTGCCAGTTTTCCCGTATAAAAGACCATTGAAAGGCTCTTTCCCGACTCCTGCGTATGCCAGACAACCCCGCATTTTCGGTCTCCTCCGGGCATAGAAGCAATCTTTGTTTTCTTCACATCCCTGTTCACTGCATGGTACTGGTGATACCGGGCAAGTTTCTTTATAACCTTTCCCCGGTCATCCTCAAAAACGATAAAGTGCCTGACAAGGTCAAGGAGGATTTCCGGCCTGCACATCCCCCGGAGCAGGATTTCCATAGGCGTTACCTTAAAATCCGCAACCTTTTCCCGTCGATTGTCTTCCAGGGCACAAACCATTCCCTGTTTTTAGTTCATTGAATCTTTTTCCGGCGCTTTTTATTGTTTTTTCTTCAGAGTCAAATAACGATGTGTCAGGAAAAGGTTTTCTTTTTCTATAAATTTTGGGTTTTTATTATGATATTTGTTGAGGTACTGGCGTTGAGGGTACTGGCGTTGAGAATTCTTGCATGTTCCCTAAATTATTCACGGACATTTTATGCAGAAATTTTACGTGTGGGCTGGCATAATTGAAAAATATGTTAATTGAGATTAACGTAAAATCGAGAAATATGTTCATCAGGATTAACATAAAATTAAAACTCTTTATCGCTCTCAGATTTTTTCTTTGAAGCTCCTTTGCTGCTTTTGCCGCTTTTGCATGTCTTTTTGCCTTTTTTGCTCTCAGCGGCTTTTTCCTCAACTTCTTCAGGGGATTCTTCAAAGAGGAGAGTTGTTAGATATTCAATATGATTTCTCAGTCCCTCTTTTAGTTCTTCAGGCAATTCTTTTGATTCCTGTACCGATCTTAGGGCTTCCTTAAAATAGGACTTTGCGAGAGCAGGATCTTTCTCAGCATAGATGGTTCCAACCATAACCTGAAGGGGAGAAAAGTTGCTGTGCTTTTCATTGAATTTCGTGTAAAATTCCTGGATTTTATCAAAATCTCCTTTTCCCATAAGATCCAGAAGATAATCCTGCATAAGTTCCATATAATCCGAGCCTTTGTCCAGCAGAAAATCGAATTTTTCATCCTCGGTCATTAAAAAGAAACCGGTTTCAAGGTCATCTGCCTTTCTGTCCTCTCCTAAAATATCTTCCGGGCTCAGACCTTCGAAAAAGCTTCCTTCTTCAAAAAGATTTTCATCCTCAAAAAAGTCTTCAGCCTCTTTTTTCATGAGGAGCATATCAACCTGAGCCCCGGATATTCCCATTTTGCGGGCAAATTTTTTGAACTTGCTTTCGTATTTTTTCTCTTCGGCTTCTGAAAAAAAGTCGAGTACATACGTGATCCACTTCACATAGGCCTGTTTGTCTTCAAGCCAGGACCTGTTGTCAATGGACCATAAAACATAGTCAAGGACAAGGGTGAATTCATGGTCGTAAAGCGGGGATTCCTCAAGAGGCTCGACCAGGCTTTTTACAATTTCTTTTTCAATGGGTTTTTCAAAGAAACTGATTGGCTTGTCACGGTTTTCCTTTATATTCTTCAATGCCCTGATGACGTCTTTGTCCGTTACTTTCCGGTTCGCGTTGTAGTAATAGTCGGCAATTGAAAACTCGATTTCACTCAAATACTCGCTGTACTCGTATTCTTTATTGTAAATGCTTTTAATTTCCTTAATCTCCGGAGTATCCGGGACGAGAAATTCGGACAGGGATAAATTGTCCTCAACAAATTCATTGTTCTCATCGGGATTCATAAGACTGCTTTCTGATTATTGGTTTATATGGATTTCTAATGGCTAGTCTGGATGTTTTATCCCATTTAGATTTCTTTTAAGTTACAGCAGTTATAAGGAAATTTAATACCTTCAAATTTGTGAAGCAGATTGAAGGTAGTAGAAAAATAGGGATGTCTATCTTGCCCTTTCAGATTTTTATTTCGTTCATCAAAGAATTAGTTTATATTTTTACGATTTTATTCATAAATTTTTAAATTAACGACAATATTTTATCCGATCCTAGTAAAAAAGAAATAGTTATTTTATTTGTCAACTACAATTAGTATATTGAAAGTTATCTGCATTAATTTATATGTTTATTGAATTTGGTTTATGAACGACTTAGCTTGTCATGTTGAGACATAGTTGATCCGGTAATGGCATGGTTTACAGGAAAAATGACACAGGTATTCTGGTTGATCTTCAGGATACAAAGTTCCAGTTATTTCGGGTTTCTTATAGCTTAGAAATTTGAGGATGAGGATTCGAAAGCAAGGGTGTAAATGATGAAAATTAATAGGCAAATGATCTTTTCACTTATATTTGTTATTTTTTTTGCAATAGTTACAGATGCAGCAATGGCTTCTGATGTTCATGTAGAGCAAGTTGGACATCCGGGTGGACGAAGATTCAGCTGCTGTAAACTCTGAAACTGCAGCCCTTCATATTGCACTTCTTGCACATAACATTGGAAAAGAAGCTGAAGGAATTACAAGTTCTTTCACATTTATTGTCAACTCAAACAGTATTATATACACAGAAAAATCCGGGGGTAAGAGGACATGGACAGAGAAAAGCTGATTAAACTATCGGGCCTGAATTTAGGCATTGCTGCAGCCAACATAATTACCTTTTCTCCAAGATTGGTCGGACTGGGGTTGTTAGGGACCAGTGCACTGGAAACAGCCCTTGGCACCACATTCATCTTCTTAAGCGGCGCCGGGTTAATCTACGGCAATTATGAGCTCCTTACCAGACCGGAGAAAGAAACTCAAACCAATAAAATAAGGACGGTGGAAGATTATATTGAAGCACTGAATATTCACAGAGGGCTCAAAACATTCGAAAAAACCGTTGACTTGCTGCTGGATCAGATTGAACGGCTGCAAAAAAAGAATAAAACTATCCGGGATATCCTTCTGAAGATCTTCAGTGCCTCAGAGATGAGCTACAAGAAATTTGATGCGGTCATCGCCGAGGTGGAGAAAATATTCCTTATGAATATCGGCAGCATCCTCAATAAATTGGATGCATTCGATGAAAAAGACTACAATTTCGTTAGAAAGGAATACAAAGAAGGGGCCTTTCCGGAAGAACTTGTGAAAGAAAAATTTAAAGTTTATAATGAATATATTAAGTTTGTGAAAGCTGCCACTGAAGATAATGAGCAGATCCTGCTAAAGCTTGATAAACTGCTGCTGGAGATCTCAGGCTTAAACAGTATAGAGAGCGGCCAACTGGAGCAAATGGCCGGCATGATCGAGATCGATAATCTGATCAAACAGGCAAAATACTATAAGAATTGAAGAAGGGAGCATCGGCATGCTGAACGAAAGCAACAATAAAGTAATTTTGAAGATAATCGGAGCAGCAGTTGTAGTATTTGTCTTAGTTTATCTGGCGATTACTATAATCGGGCCCAGTGAGGGATCACTTGATGACATCATTGAAGACATCAATGTGAATACAGTTTCGCATCCTATGGGCCATGTTGTCATCTCCCCGAACCTGGATGACTCCTTGACTGAAAACTTGCCTGAAATCTCCAATTACCCGCCGCAGGTTAATAACAGCACCCCCACCTACATCGAAATATTCTCCTCAACGGAAAAAGCTGGCAGCGGTGCTGATGGCTGGCTGACAGAAGTGGCCAGAGACTTCAATAGCGCGGCAATAACGATTGACGGAAAACAGGTATCTGTAAGGCTTAGAGGAATCCCCTCCGGGGAAGCCGCCGATTATATTACTTCCGGGAAGTATTTGCCGGATGCATATACGCCGTCCAATGAGCTCTGGGGGGAGATGATCATCTCCAAAGGGGTTAAAGCCGAGTTAGTGCAAGAAAGGCTTGTCGGCAATGTGGCCGGGATCCTGCTCACTAAATCCAAGAAAGACGAGCTTGTAGACAAACACGGGGAAATCAATACCAAAACGATTACCGATGCTGTCGCGAACAAGGAACTGGCGATGGGCTACACCAATCCTTTTGCCAGTTCAACCGGGCTGAACTTCCTGATCTCATCTTTATACACCTTTGACAGCAGCAACTTATTGAGCGACAAAGCAAAATCAGGATTTGAGAGCTTCCAGATCAATATTCCCCTGGTTGCCTATACTACTCTGCAAATGAGGGAATCTGCCAAATCAGGTGTTCTGGACGGTTTTGTCCTGGAATACCAGACCTATGTGAATACACCGGATATCAGGTACTACGAATTTACTCCCTTTGGGTTCAGACATGACAACCCGATGTATGCGATCGGCGAACTATCGGGAGAGAAAAGAAAAACCCTGAACGAATTCGTTGAATTTTCCCAGCAGGAAAAGTACCAGACCCTGGGTACTGAGTATGGTTTTAACGGCTTTAACGAATACCAGTCCGAAACTGAACCCGTCAGCGGCGATGTGATTTTTCAGGCCCAAAAGCTCTGGAAAGAAAAGAAAAAACCTATTTGTGCAGTATTTGTTGCCGATGTCTCCGGCAGCATGATGGGCGAGCCGCTGAACAATTTGAAAGATTCATTGCTCAGAGGTCAATATTACATCGGCGAGGACAATATGATTGGCCTGGTATCATATTCCAATGATGTCAATATCGATCTGCCGATTGCCAAATTCGATCTGAACCAGAGAGCCTCGTTTGCCGGAGCAGTTAATGATTTGCAGGCTGGCGGCGGCACGGCAACCTTCGATGGGATTGCTGTCGCAATGAAGATGATTCAGGAACAGCGGGCTGCAGATCCCAATATTAGACCTGTTATCTTCGTTCTCAGCGACGGCGAGACCAATAAAGGCCATCCGCTGAATGATATTAAAGGCATCGTGGAGGATACTGGAATACCTATATACACAATTGGCTATAATGCGAATATCCCGGCCCTGCAGGCTATCTCCAGCATCAATGAGGCTGCCAGCATTAACGCCGATACCGATGACGTTGTTTATAAGCTGGGAAATCTGTTCAATGCTGAAATGTAAATACAGGAGGGGTTAAGATGGCTTTTACTATGGAAGTGCCCGATGAAGCGGCGATCAAGAGTGAAGTAGATGAGCAAGTTAAACCGGTATCGGAGGAAATAGCCCAGCTTCAGGCTGTGGCAGAGAGAAATGTTGCGGAAATTCTGACCCTGGATATCGATGAATTTGCCAAAAAGAAGGATATACTCCAGTCGATCGAGTCTTTTGGGGCTGCCTCGATGAAAAGCTCGGCAGCTAAAAATTCTTTGCTGCAGGTGACAGTCGGGAACCTGTCCAGAGACGGCGACGAAGGCGGTGTTGTGGCAAAAGGCTTAATGAATTTGAACCGAGAACTAAAAGACCTGGACCCCAGCCTGGTTGATTTCACCAGGACCAAGATCTTAGGCAAGCTGTTCGACCCGGTCAGGGACTATTTTGCCAGATACCAAAAAGCAGATTCGGCGATTGCGGATATCATTGTCTCTCTGGACAAAGGGAAAACAATTCTGAAAAACGATAATACTACTCTGGAGCTCGAACAACAGGCATTGCGCAATTTGACTAAAAAGTTAATGAAAGAGGTCCAGCTCGGTACCCTGATGGACAAATCGATTGAAACGCAGATCGGAGCGGCTAAAGCCAGGAACGAAGACCCGGAAAACGTTAAATTTGTCACTGAAGAAGTCCTATTTCCCCTGCGGCAGCGGATTATGGATATGCAGCAGATGATTGTCGTCAATCAGCAGGGTGTTATGGCGACAGAGCTGGTGATACGAAATAATAAGGAACTGATGCGCGGGGTAGAAAGGGCCAAAAATGTGACGATTACCGCCTTGCGGACCTCAGTGATGGTTGCCGGGGCCCTCTATAACCAGAAGATTGTCCTGAAGAAGATTCAAATGCTCAATGAGACCACGAATATTATCATCAGCAGCACCTCCCAAATGCTGAAGGAAAATGGGGTGGAAATCCAGAAACAATCAATGGAAAGCAATATCTCTGTCGAGACGCTGAAGACTGCCTTTGCCGATGTCATGGAAGCGCTGGATTCCATCAGCACCTATAAGCAGGAAGCTCTGCCCAAAATGCGGGATACTATCAATCAGTTCAAGGAATTGGCCACCAAAAGCGAAGAACAGATTCAGCAGCTGGAGAAGGGTCATAAACTGGAGTTATAGCTGAAGAAAGCCGATGCCTGCAGGGCTGTTCAGGCTGGGACGGGTAGATATTCAATATGTAAACTCCTTGAGGCGAGTGGAACAACTGCGAGAAAACAAAATTTGGTACACATGTTCTCTTGTTGGAGCAATAATCATGGGTGTTTAAGGTTTCCAGGTCAGTTTTTTCCATGGGGTAGTATTAACCGCCAGATAAATACCTACCGGAGTCACCCGCTTCATAAAACTTAAACGAACTCCTTGTAATAATCGCATCTCATACAATCGGCACAATGTTCTATATTCCTGTTTCTGCGGAGTTCGGCTGCAGCCTGCACCATTTCGGAGCGGGTTTTGTCGTGAAGGTCTTCCAGTACTTTAAACCGCCTCACCTTAAGCTCGTAGCAGTTCGGATTTTTAGCAATTTCAAGATCGAGGTTGCGTAGTTTCAAAGCGACATCCACAATGTACTTGCTCTGGTCAAGAATATGTTCGTCTATAACACTCATATAATTCATCCCTTCCTAATGCGACTTTTTGGAAAAAGGGGCTCAGGGCCTGGAAATTCTTCCTCTTTTCTGTCACTGCTCCCAGGGGTCTCAAGCTCTTTCTACTTTCGCCTATATTTTTGCCATGTTATTTCTCCCATAGATAATAAATTATTCTAGGTATAAAATATATAATAGTTTCTGATACGAGTAAGAACCTATCCGAAAAGTGCTGCAGTTTGCTATAACTTTTACATTGGGCAATACGCAACCGGAAGGGAACCCGGATATTATAGCCTTCTCGTAATCTTTGCAACATGCCATTATCGACTTTTCGGATAGGCTCTAAATAGGGATCCTTGACCAACCTTTAGCCAGGAAAAAGAGTAAATAAAAAAGAGATAGAGTAAATAAAAAAGAGATAGAGTAAATAAAAAAGAGATAGAGTAAATAAAAAAGAGATAGAGTAAATAAAAAAGAGATAGAGTAAACAAAAAAAGGCATTGTGCCGATTTTTCTGTAAAACCACAAATCCCAAAAAATTGTTAGAAAGAAAATAACAACCTGAAAGAATCAAATCACATACGGTACCCAAAATTTAACTTTGGATTTTGCGGTAAAATTACAACACTGCCTGTTATAACTACATTCAATTAACGATATTCAATTTCATAGGATTTACGGAAATGAGCGTTGCCGTCATGATATCAGCCGCATAAATCCCGTATTAAATCAATTTTGTCGTTATACCACACCTTTCTCATGTTTTTTCTAAATCCCGGACTTAACCAGGAGAACCCCGGAGAAAAAAACGGTCCCGGAATCATGAGAATCAGTTCTTCCTTTCTCACCTGCTGGACCACTCTTGGATTGTTCTCCGGCAAGACCGGAATTAAGCTCCCTAAGGCTCCTTATCTGGATTTTTCTTGTCTTTCATGCAGAAGGGCGAGGTCCAGAACTTTTTCAAGCACTTCTTTATCCATTATTCCGACTAACCTTGCCTGGTCTATGTCTTTACTGACGTTCCCGTCCGATTTCATATAAACATATTCCCCGTTTTCGATGCCCACAATTACGGAGAAATCAGGAATATGACCTACTCCGAAATAGCTTTTAAAGTCAGGGTTTCGATCCGCATCTATTAACATGATTGTTGCTTTTTCTCCGTATTCTGATGCCAGTTCAGTAACGGTAGAACTCATAGCCCTGCATAACGGGCACCATTCGGCTCCGATTCTCAAAAAAACCGGACCTTCCTGAAGGGATGTGTTTATCTGTTCCAGCCGGGTTATTTCCACAACAGTACCCTTTTCCGGATTCCTGGGGTTTATGGAGTAACCTTTATTTAACAGAGCTATTAAGGCACTCATTCTCTTGGTAGTGTTTTCAGAATTGTTGCTTGATAAAGTCTCGTTTACCTCAGGCATGTAATCTATGCTTCCGGTTGCCCGGTTGATCAGATACGGAGTATCTGCTATGCCATTTCCGTCAGTGTCTTTTCCGGTATGGTCATTCCAGAAATTACCTTCCGAACTGCTGTTCCAGAAGTTATTTCCTTTGTCAACTGCATTAAGAAGGTTAATAAATTCATTCCTGTAGAGTGTGTTGTCCGATGACTCGTTAAGGTATACTCCGATACCGTTCAGGTACAGGCTGTTATCGACCAGAGTATTGTGCCCTGCCGCCTGACCGGAAATCCCGTATTCGTTAGTCAAAATATGGTTATAGGCAAGTTTATTCCCGTGAGACATTCCCAGGAAAACTCCTATCGTGTTTGAGTCTGCGATGTTCTTAACAAGGGTGTTATTAACGGAATTGTGCAGCGAAATTCCCTGCTTATTTGTTACCACAATATTATTCGAAAGTATATTGTCTTCAGAGTCGCCAAGAGCGATTCCGCAATCTCCAAGGTTTACAAGATTGCTGTCAAGATAATTGCCCTGGGAATCGTTGAGTAAAATGCCTTGGCCATTGAATACCAGTGTATTGTTACTTAACGAACAGTCCTGCACTCCTTCAAGGTGAATCCCGGCTTCTGATCCATCCGTTCCAGACTGATACCCTAAGATATAGAAACCGTCTATTGTCACACTGTTGGAGTTAACATAAAAAACGTCATTATTCGGGACAGTACCTATGATAAGGATACGGTTTGTCCGATCTTCCGCGAGAGTAGAATGCGAAATAATTGTGAGCTCTTTATCCACTTTTATATTTTCTTGATATACTCCAGGGCTCACAAGGATCGTATCCCCATCTTGTGCATTATCGACAGCTTCCTGAATCGAACTACAATTTCCTCCTCCACTATCGTCTACGATAATAACTGCAGCACCTGCTTGAGTAACGGCTGGCCCAAGCATAAAAACGAAAAATATGGAAATGATTTGAATTGAGCTTCCTTTCATGAACCAATGCTCCCCTTAATCAATATATCAGCAAAAAAGAAGCCTGTTATTATAATTTATATGAATAATAATTCGATACGATAAAATGATTTTGAAATAAATGTTCTGAAAATAAATCTGAACCTCGGCTCTCTTTAATGTTTTTATTCTTAACCATGGAGTTTTTTTTTGAGTTTTCAGATTGCCTTCATAAGCCGGAACTCGATTTTTACTCCCATCCAGGCCTTCTACATCCAGGCCTTCTATTTAGATATCTCGCTCCAGAGCTCGCTCCAGAACCTGTACAAAGCCCCTTGTACCGTCAACACGGACATACTGGCCGTCTTTTAATATCTTGGTTACGTTTTCTATGCCGACAACGGCAGGAATACCGTACTCCCTCGCGATGACCGAGCCGTGTGTCATCATACCGCCGATCTCCACCACCAGGGCTTGAGCGGAATAAAACAGGGGAGTCCAGCCCGGATCGGTAAATGGCGCAACCAAAATATCTCCTTTATTCAACTTTGCTTCTTCGGGTTTGAGGACAACCTTTACGTACCCTTCCGCAACACCGGCAGAGACAGGAGTACCGATTAAAGCGCCTTTCGGAGCCTCAACGTCGCTTCTCACCCCCGTAATAACTTCCCCTTCACTGGTCATAACCCGAGGAGGAGTCAACTTTTGATATTGTTCGTGGGCTCTTTTACGAAAAGCTATGAGGCATCTCACATCTTCGCCGGAATGGTTTTCCAGCAATGCAATCAGCTCATCCAGATACAGATAGAACACATCTTCATCCCTCTCCAGAATTTCTCTTTCATGTAAAGATCGTGCCTCTGCCAGGATAGCCTGCCGATAGATGTCAAAAAATCGAACAATGACATACTTGGGAAACTCGCGTAAGCCTGTGGAATTTCGGTAAATGGAAATGAGTCTGGCCATAAGCCCTGTTTTGAGCCTTCCGGCGGGAGTATTACGCATACGTTCCAGAAGTTTTTGCACGTATTCCTGAGCCTCTTTCTGGCCCTGGCTGAACCGTTTCCGGTGTTCACCCGGAGCGTTGCTTTTCATGTGGTTTATAATGGAGGGAACAAGCAAGGTAGGAGCTTCTCGCCATCGAAGGTTTGAGATATCGATCTCACCCGGGCAGCGCATGCCGTACAGTTCCATGAACCTATCCAGTTCGGGCCTGAACGCATCCCCACCCTTTACTTTACTCAACCCCTGATAGAAAGTGATGTCTTCAGCTCTTTTCAGGTAATTCTCAACTTCAGGATATCTCCGTACCGTATCGGCCAGATCCCCTATCATTAACCCCATCTCACCGGTCACATTGCCAGGCGGGGATTTACTCAGCGTATCCACATCCAGATCCTCCCCCAACCATCTTCTGGTCAGGCGGCTTGCCATTGGCAGGACAATGAATGGCAAGGGTACGTACATCATGCTGTCATTCAGGTCTTGCAGTAAGTTTTCCATACTTTCCCTGACCCGTTTAATCCGTTCCACTCCTGACAGCTGCATGATGCTGTTTCTGTACTTACTAATGGTCTGTTCAGGAGGAACTGTGGCCCGTTCGATAATGCCTGAAGGGTCCAGAAAAAATAAACTGTTGATAATTATCGGAATACCCTTTAGATAAAACGGAAGCATTGGTTTGAATAATCTAAACAGCTGCTTTGTTGCACCCTTGTTTGCTTTAGCCTCCTGTTGAAAGGCCTCACTTGTCACTATTTTTTCCAGGGCATTTCCCATTAATTCGTCCAGGATGGTAATTTTCCAGGTAAAATATTTCCGAAAAAACTTACTGTATAAAAGAAGAGTGACGTCGAAAAAAAGCCTGTCTCCGGCTTCCACTATCACTGAATTGGGAAAGGCAGCGGGATCCTTCCCAAGGGGAAATACCCCCTGAAAAATAGAAATCCCCATGGGTTTCATGGCATCCGTCATCATCTGCAGGTGAGCAAAAGAAAAAAAAATGTGAAGTTTATTGTCATGGACCTTGGGGACGGGATAAAGAGAGGTAATAGGACGGCTTTGTAAGATATAGAACTTATCGCCTGCCAGGCACCATTCGATATCCTGTTCCAGACACTGTTCGGCACCCCCTCCCGGACACCTTTCAGAACCACGTTCAGGACGCTGTTCAACACCACGTTCAGGACAGTAGTGTTTTTCTATCCTTTGGCCGAGTCGGGCCAGCTCCAGAATTTTGTCATCAGAGAGGGCCTGTTTGTTTTGCAGTTCGGGAGCAAGTTCCTTAATCTTCGTTCCCCCTTCTGCGGCCGGATAAATAGCTTTCTTCTTTTCTGCAATTTGCTTTTTAACAATCCTATCCTTGAGGACCTGATAAGAGTCGGCGGAAACAATTCCTGAAACCAGCGCTTCACCCAACCCGAAGCTGGCGTCAATGGAAATAATATTCCTGTGCCCTGTAACGGGGTCTGCAGTAAACATAAGCCCGGAAACATCCGGAAATACCATTTGCTGCACCACTATGGACAGATACACCGAACGGTGATCGAATCCGTTTTTCATGCGGTAAAGAATTGCCCTGTCGGTAAACAGCGAAATCCAGCACTTCCGCACAGCCTGTAGCAATTGATCTGCTCCCCTTACATTCAAATAGGTCTCCTGCTGGCCGGCAAAAGAAGCGGTAGGTAAATCTTCGGCTGTGGCGCTTGACCGAACGGCATACGCCTGTTCTTCTCCCACCATTTTCCATGCATCAATGATTGACGACTTGATTGTACGGGGTATGGGAACGATTAGCAAGTGGTCCCTGATCCGCTGTCCCAGCCTGTTAATTTCATCAGTTTGGTTCGGTTTCAACCGGGCAAGCAAGTCCAGCAATTCGTCCATCTCACCGCTTTCTGCGATAAAGTCACGGTAGCCCGATGTTGTAATGCAAAATCCCGGAGAAACAGGAAAGCCTGCCTTGCTCATTTCTCCCAGATTGGCACCTTTTCCCCCGACTTCAGGCAAATTCCTTCTATCGACTTCATTAAAATGCATCACATAAGCGCTCATTTTGGATACACCTTTGAAAAAGATGAAAATATTCAACTTTAATTCATTGATCTTCAGTCCAGAGTTTATTTCCTTCGCTTCTTCTTTTTTAAATCCAATTCCTTCATTTCTTATTCAAACCATTCGTAGCTGGGGGATGATGAGACATATGACGCTGAGAGACTTCTGATATAGATAGATTTTGAGAATTATTATAAAAATATATACAATAAATGGAATTTAATACTTAACCAACGGCATGAAATGTAATTTATTACTATAAAGCAAATAAAGCTTGGAATAATCAAAAAGAATGAAGAATATCTCATTGGTCATCGGTTAAGGAATTTTCTTGCCTGAAGGATATCGATTTTGCACCAAAAGTCGCCTTAAATTTTGTCCTCTTTACATGAACTCGATACCCAGTTCCAATCCCCAATGGAATACAATTTTTGACTTTGAGTCTATCCCAAAACTCAAAATTTGCTTTTTTGGATCTCTCAATTTAAGTAACCAACAAAGCTTCTGATTACGAAAGCAATCTTGAATTATTCTGATAATTGAGATTAAAACTGGGTTTTGGGATGAGCTCGCTAACAATTATGATGACGAGAGCTAACTGCTTCATAAAGGGTATAACAAAAAGCACAGAAAAGACAAAAATCAAATATGTGTTTCGCTAGCTGTAAACGAGGACAACATACCTTTTATTCATGAAACATATCCTGGAAATGTTCATGACTCTGAAGAATTTTCAGGCATAGTAGATATAAATCATAAACAGACTGACTGAATTAAATATCTGTTCTGAAGCTCTTGTTCTTGTTTTTGATAAGGGTAACAACTCAAAAGATAACATTGAAAAGGTAACCTCAAAAATGAGTTTTGTAGGAGCTGCAAAAGCAAATCAGACTGAGGAACTTCTCGATGTTCCGCTTTCCAAATATGAGTGTTTATACAAGAATTCGAAAGGTAACAAAATTTTTGGATACGGGACAAAACACCAGTTTTGCGGAACAGAATACACAACCGTAATAACATACAACGAAGGAACTTACAAGCTTCAAAAGAGCCCTTATGAAACAAACAAATCAAGAATAATTGACAGTTTGGAGGAGTTCCGGAAAAGATTAGAAAGCAGTAAAGGAAAAGAAAGAAACAGGAGCAGTGTAGAACATGATCTTGAAGGTATTATTCTGAAAAAATACAGTAGCATTATAAAATATGAAATAATTGATGCCCTGGAAGGGAAGAAAAAACCTCAGTTAAAGTTCTGGATTGATGAAGAAAACGAAAAAAAGTGCGAAAGGACGTTTGGGAAGAACATCCTATTTACGGATAAGCATAAATGGCAAACTAAAGAGATAGTGAAAACATATAGCAGTAAGAACCTTGTTGAAGATGATTTTAAACTGTTGAATGATCACTTGCTTGTCCCTACTTGCTTGTTTCTGTAGGACCGGTATACCATCACAAGGATGAAAACATTAGAGTTCATGTGTTTTTGGCTATGATTGGCCTACTTTTCTACAGATACTTGGCCTGAGAGACCAAAATATACGGTTATTCTATGAAAAAGCTCATTGAAAAACTGTCTGAGATCAAGATTGCGGTAGTTCAGGAAAAAGAGTCAAAAAAAGCAAAATTATTGTGGAAGAAATGGATACAAAACAAGCATCGTTATTTTCTTTTCTGAACATGGAGAAACCTGCCATATTAACAAAATCGTTATTGTCAGGGTTATACTTTTCATAGACATACACAAACAAAGCCAGAGGATAACGGAAAATCACCCATCTTTGAAAGGTGAGATAACATGAAGGAAAAGCAGAGAAATCCCTCCCAAATGGAGTGGGGGAGGAGTTCATTACCCGCTATAGCTCATGTTGATCTCGGATAGAGCTTCCCAATGATCATCACTTAAATAATGGCTGGGCGTAATCCAGAGGTTACCGATACCTCCCCTGATGGAGGAATGCATAGCTTGCTTGAGTTCCTCCGAAGAAAGGATATCGTTACCGCTTTTCCAGAGTCCGATAGAAATAATTATTCTGCTTGGATCGTATTTTTGCCCATACTCATGGGCGATCTCCCTTGTAACTTCTGGGTCATAGCCTTTTAGCCCAAAGTAATCCCATATCACTATCTTATCAACATGTTCCAGCATAACATGATACGATTGGCCCTTTTCCGTCGATTCTTTGCTTAAGTCGTCCCAGCTAACTTCCACATCCATGTAAAGCTTCTTATCATTTTTGTGGACGATCTTTGCAGCTCGATCCAAAAAGCGCCCAACTTCATAAGAGCGCCACTCACCAATCGACGGATCGTCTATGTTTATTAATCCATTGGGAAGTCTAGGCCAATCATCACGGCCAGTATAGGACATATAGGCAGCTTTATCATCATCACCATAGCCATCAGTGTAGTATGCCAGTTCAGTCAAGGATATCGAATTCGCTGGGTAGTTAGTAGAAATGTATTCCAACATTTGCAGGATCTGTTCGCCAAAATCGCCCTCAACTAGCTCCATTGTGCTGACCAGATTGCTGCTAGGTTCCCCTAACCATGAGATAGCTGAAGATTTTGGATGCTCTCTGATGTAGTTTGGTGCATATAAATCTACGACGATATCTACATTTGCCCACTTACTAAAGCGCTTCGAATCTTCCGCCAAAAAATCAATGCCTGTATCCTGTACATCCTGTGACCAGTAATTCTCATGGTTCTTCCATTTAAAATAGTTCCAATCCAGCCGACCAGCGCCTAAGGCTACGGTACTGACACCGGCGGATTTCATCTTTTCCTCCAAAGCAGGTATCTCTTCTCGACTATTTTCCAGGGAGGAAAAATCTACTCTGACCGTCAGTGCAGGAGAAGTAGAGGCAGGATACCATATGCTGATTACAAGAAGAATGAATATTACGATAAAACAACAGGCTATACCGCATATTATTGCTTTGGAATCTCTCCGCGGCTTACAATGCCGGTCCGATCCAGCTTGTTCCATTTTGCCTCCTCTCTACGCAGCTCAACGATGATCGCCCATAGCATTACTGCATCCATCATTAAGGAATATGGTACCCATAACGGAATCACGTAGAAGTATTTTAAATCGATCCAAGCTCGGTCAAGGGCGATAGCGAATAGTGATGCAATGAAGGCAAAGATCAGACCAAGCCAACCAATGATGCTCATCCAGCCCAAAGGGATGGGATTGATGTTGAGAAATAGCAAGATTGGCAGCAGTATGATTGATATCAACTGCAGCAAAG
Source organism: Methanosarcina acetivorans C2A (assembly GCF_000007345.1). NCBI lineage: Archaea > Methanobacteriati > Methanobacteriota > Methanomicrobia > Methanosarcinales > Methanosarcinaceae > Methanosarcina > Methanosarcina acetivorans. The sequence goes on from NC_003552.1 coordinate 3,056,698, forward strand.
GTATGATAATCATTGATGCCAAGTTAATCGGCAAATATAAGGCAAAAAGGCCATACCTGGGATTGAATAACATATCTCGGTGAATATAAGCAGTCTTAAGTAGCCCACGCGCCCATCGCACTCGCTGCTTCCACAGGCCCTTGATAGTTGAGGGTACTTCTACATACACTATGGCCCAGGGTTGAAACGCTACCTTGTAACCTGCCTTGTGCACACGCCAGGTCAATTCTATGTCTTCGCCTATAAATCCCTCTAAGAAGGGACCAGTCTTTTCAAGAGTGATACGTCGGAAGGCGCCTATATTGCCAGACACGACAGGAAGGCAATCGATAGTATCCAGCGCTCTACGCACAAAGCCTGTGCCTACGTGAGTGAGCAAGTTCGCCAGTAGTGTCTGAAGCTTATCAAGGTTAACGGGAGCATCGCTGCCACATACTGCACCTACATCTTCGCTGCTAAAACCACCGAGCATCTTGCTTATGGTATCAGGAGCAAAGATGCCGTCAGCATCGACGAAGAATATTACTTCTCCTTTGGCTAGGTTCAGTCCCATGTTAAGAGCTGAGGCTTTGCCTCCGTTTTTCTTGGTTACCACAATTACACGGGAGTTCGTTTCATAACGCTGCATCTCTTCAAGCGTATTATCAGACGAACCGTCATCCACTAGGATGACCTCATATTCTGAATAGTCCGATGCCAGAATGGAGTCTATGCAATGGGCTATCACTTTTTCTTCATTATAGGCTGGTACCACTATAGAGATGAAGGGATTATCGCTGTTGAATATATGCTGTTTACTTTTGCGCATTTCGAAAGCTAGAGATAGTGGAAAATATGTAATTGTCAGAATGCCTACAGAAAAGCAGGTGAATCCTATAATATAGAAGAATAAAAGAAGCATCTCCATCATCAAACTCCAAAATCTTCCAAAACTGCATCCAGTACTTCTTTGGCCTGGGTAATATTTGCTCCAAACCTGGCATTGATCTCCAGAACTACAGGATTGTTATCGTTTCGACGGCGAATATCTATGTCCATTGGACCGGTCAGATTCATAGCCTTTGCTGCAGATATAGCTATATCCGCCACGTCAGGAGCGTTTACGCGCTTCACTTCAGCTGCGTTGCCCACGATTCCCTCTTTAAGCATAGTCTTTTCTAAAACTACGATAGCAGATTTTTTCCCGATATATACATTAGGTGCGTAATCCGTTCCTGGGATAAATTCCTGCAATATATATCTGTCATCAAGCATGGAGATTGCAGGCCAGTCCTTTACGTTTCTGATAACTACTTCTCTACCGCCTCTACCTACCCGCGGCTTACTCAGACATGGCCATCCCAAATTGAGCGAGATCTCCTCAGGCGAAGAGACCTGGGAAGGCAGTAAGTACCTGGGAACGCATACTCCGTGGTTCGAAAGCCGTTTAGATGTCAGAAATTTATCATCTGCATCGTAGACTGCTTGCTTTTGGCTAATGACCGCCGGTATATCACTCCATTTAATCCATTCTGAGGCTAAGATTGGCAATTCCTCGCTCACAGTTGGAATCATCAGTTGAATGCTCTCCTCGACTGCAAGAGTGCATAGTTTTTCCAAGAACGATGGGTGTGAAGCAGGAGGAATCCTATGCACTTTGACCCCCGGAAGCGAAATCCTCTGCATATCAACACCGATGACGGAATGTCCTCTTTCTAAAAGGAGTGATGCAACATTACGACCGGCTGGTCCTCCAATACCAGTCACCATAATCTTCATTATTAATCATCCCTCGTGCCCAATTTATTATGTGCCCTTTCAAATTTGCGCTTGTTCATTCATATCATCACGGACACAAATAAATTGGCAAACTAATCCGAATTGCCTCAAAGCCTTCTGCTTGTTTCAATTTTGCTTGAGCACCTCGGAAGATGGCATTTCCATAGACCTGCTCTGGCTGTACATATCTCTTTTTATTTTGATCTTCATGTTCCCGGATACTCTCTATTTTGATATCGATATAGGGTTCGATGTCTATGAAAACATTTGGCTGGAAGGACTGGGTAGTGGAAGGGCTTTCATAGCATAATATCGTGCTCAGGTTGCGGCAAGCACGCAGTGTTGCACGGTGAACCGATCTATGATCCTGATGTAGATCGTGAATTGAATGTGTAAATACTACATCCGGTTTCAACTCGTCTACGATTATTTCGATTTGCTTGGTAATCTCTAAGATGAAATGATCCAGTCTCGTATCAGGAAAATCCCTAATTTCAAGCTTACTCAGACCTAAGAATTCAGCGCTTTTCTTTGCTTCTCTAAGCCTGGATGGACTATTGCCCCCCATTTCTCCGTTGCTTAAGACCAAGCCCCATATAGTGTGCCCTGCGTCGCAAAGCTTTGCGAGAGATCCTCCACAGGCGATCTCCATGTCATCTGGATGGGCTCCAATTACCAGAATCTTCATCGATTTTAGACTAGGTTCAGCTATCACCTTCATCCTCACAATTCCTATCATGAGTGCACTCAGTCCTATGATGCTCAGGCAATCACAACCAAGATGGAGCCATATGTCCGAATTTATGCTTATCAGGCAGTAAAATTGGAGGGCAGCGAAAAAGATATTGCTGGCCAATATGACCCTGAATATGGTTCTAGACTTACGGACCATTCTTCTCAGCGACTGGTTTTTAATTAAAAGGCATACAGCCACTGTAATGAAGACTATAGTATCAATCAAATGTATAAATTCTACTAAGCTAAACATAAGTACCATCTAGTTCCAACCGAACCTCTTGGTTGCGAGTCCCATCATCATCTGAACTTTGCTTTACTATCAATTTAATAAATTAGGTACACGAGTAATCCTGAACCATTCCACGTTTGACTTGTAAACCCATAGCGTCCAGTTGCCTTTGAAACTCTGCCAGACTATCTCTTCTTTTCCGGTCTCATCCACGGTTCTTTGAATAACTATATAGTTCTGGAATAGGGGAACGGATCAGGAAAGTAGAGAAAATCCATAAAAGATATGCGGTCAGCCATTTTTTACTTTTCAACTTCTAAATCACTTAAACCATACCACTTGCCGTTGACCATATCTGCTTTGCCTTCAATGATCGGGACAACCAGATTGGAATATCAGCAGGATTGTGCTGACCATCAGAATCCATGGTTACGAGAATATCGGAACCTTCGGCAGCTTCAAAGCCTGTTTTAAGAGCCATGCCTTTACCTTTGTTTGTCTCATGAACAATCACTTCAGCTCCGGCTTTTTCTGCTATCTCTACAGTCCGGTCAGAACTGCCATTATCTACCATGATCACTCTATCGGCATATCTTTTCGTATGCAGGACAGTACTTCCTATTGATACTTTCTCATTAAAAGCTGGAAGGACTACGGTTATTTTCTGGCAGACTGCTTCCTTTGAACGACAAATCTCTTTCTCTTGTTGGAAGCGCGGGGAAAAGCTGGTTAAAAAAAGTTCATTTTTTACTTTAAATTCCTTTATAGGAACATAGTTAACACTAACCAAGAAGATATAAAAACCTCCTATAATATATTATTACCTGTCGTGTATAATATAAACAACCATATATATACATATCTTAATAAAAGTAGAGAAAATTCGAGTCTGTTAAAAAGTAATATTGAACCAATATATTTTCAGGGAACGGGAAGCCTAAATACGCTGAGAAGTACCAATTGTGAAAACGTTGCTTTTTCCAGCCCTTCCGGGTAGTATAAGAGACTACAAAGATTACTTTTGTGCTACATTTCTTCAGGATATTTCTAATGGAATAAATATTGGCAGTGATGTTGGACTTAAGACATATGAGAATTAAGATATTCAAACTAGTGTCGAGCCAATAATCAAGTATTGAATAGTAATGAATGACTGTAATCCGGTTCATACGACATTACTTAATTGACAGAACACTAGATTATGGATCTTTTTTGTGGGAATTCCCGACAGCTACAGCTAAAAGCGATTAAGTTTATGAACTAATTTTTCCCCCATTTTAGCCTTATCCATATTGGAATTTTGCTCTTATTAAAGGTGAGAAACCGTTACATATTCCAGTGCTGAAACACCGTTTGTTGAAAAAAGTAAATAGATTGTAACAAAAATTAGTTAGAGCCTATCCGAAAAGTCGATAATGGCATGTTGCAAAGATTACGAGAAGGCTATAATATCCGGGTTCCCTTCCGGTTGCGTATTGCCCAATGTAAAAGTTATAGCAAACTGCAGCACTTTTCGGATAGGTTCTTAGTCCATTATCGGTTTTGAATGACCATGCTTTGTCTACTATATCACATATCAAAGAAAATATATGTTCCATTGTATTATCTGTCTCAGGCGTAAAACCTTTTTTCAAGAAGCTCACATTCTTCATGAAAATTTCTTCGGCATAAGAAATAGCTTTATGAGAAGCTTCAGACAGTTCAAAATCAGAGTTAAATTCTCGTATTTTTTTGAATATGCGCAACAGCACTGATAACCGTATCAGAAAGTATCAATTGAGATATCTCATTGTAGGTAATCTTATCATTATCTGGAATCTCTTCAATAGAACTGAATTCCTCATAATACCTCTTACTAACGTTTTTTAATTGATGAAACACGCAAAAAGAATGAGCCACTTCAGGAAAGACCTTTTTTACGGCTCCAATAATCGCTTTATCCTCATCAGAAACAATTTTTTGATTTTACCTTCAGGAAATCGGTTCTTTACCATTAGCGATCTCATTATTTCCAGCCATGACAGTTTGAAAATGGCAACCTAACACTTTGCTTATATAGATTTGTCCTCCGTGACCTAATTTCATTGCTTCGATGGCTGCGTATCTTCTCCGATCTTTCTCGTTCAAACTGTCATAAAATGCTTTCATTTGCTTTTCAATTTCTTCAGAATATTTTATGCGTAGCGTCAAATTAGATTCCTTATATTTATTTGTAATAGCTTTCAAAAAAGCATTATAGCTGGTAATAGGAATTCTTGAAATTATATATGTGTTATTCCTAAATATCCCTACCACAATAACGGAATCAGTCTGTAACGAACTTTTTGACAGTATTCTTTATAACCCGGCAGATTTTCGGATAGAAACTTTTCTTCCTCAAGAAGTCTCCAGATGATAACCAGCATAATGGGTACGAGTATAAGCAGTCCCCACCACGAACCAAGCGCAAGAGGAGTACCTGAAAATATAATGAGACCAGCTGCATACATAGGATGGCGGACTATGCTATAAACTCCTGTGGTTATTACTTGCTGGTCTGAGGATACTTGAATGGTAGCAGCAGCAAAGGGGTTTTCTCTGAAAACCAGAAAAATGAGAAAATATCCCAGTACTACGAGCATATCTCCTGCAATAACAATATAAACCGGAACATCCGACCACCCGAAACGGTGGTCAAATGAGGGAATAATGAGAATAGCACAAAACAAAATTAAAAGAAATAGTTGTATAATCTTCTGAGTCTTTTCTTTCTCTGCCCCTGGCCCCCTTTCAACCCGGCGTTCCAGAAGTTTCGGGTCTTTTTTCCACAAATAAATAGTTATCATCACTACTGACCCGTAGAAAACAATCAAATAAACCCATGCCTGCCAGAAATCAAATGACCACGCAGGGCCAAAAAGACATATCCCTAACATGACAATAAGCCGCACGAAGCCAAATAGAGTTTTCATTTTCAGAGCGGAAGTACTTTTGTTAGTGATATTCATGAAATTGTTCCTCATGAAATTACTCCTCTATTTATCGTAATGGGAATAAAACATATCCGAAAAAACATGTCTCTGACATAACAACAAGCCGCACGAAACCAGACCGAATTTTTATTGTAATCCGTATTTATGCGACAGGAACAGGATCATGAGGGCATGAATTAATCTCGGTTTTACCAGCCCTTGCCGACGCAATGGCAACACCCGTGGAAATCGGGCGTCCGGCATTCGGACCGGTAAAATAGAGCCGTTTTAGCTCTCCGGTTGTTGCGTTGTGAACCTCACGGAAGCCGCGCCGGATAAGAAATGGTTCAATCTGGCCTTCATCAATCCCGAAAATCAACCTCTCGCCGATCACCCTTGTTATCCACCTCACGGTCTTCATGTCGTGCAGAGTTTCGTTGTAGAAATAGTCAAAGATCACAGAACTTCCCGTTCCTGAATGATTGGCGATAAAAGCCAGCGTGCTGTCAATTCCTTCCGGAGTAAGGTACATGGTTACGCCCTGCCAGATAAACAGCGTTTTGCCCTGCTCGTCATAGCCGCTGGCGAGCAGGCGCTTACCGAGCATCTGGGTATTGAAATCCACCTGGACGAAGGTGACATGATCAGGCATGGGGTTGATTACCTTCTTCAACCGCTTCAGTTTTACTTCCTGCGTTTCCGGGTGATCGACTTCGAATACCCGCATCTTCTCGATTCCTGCGATGCGGTATGCGCGTGTATCGAACCCGGCTCCCAGAATGACTACCTGATCGAGACCTTCATTCAGACACGCCTTGAGGAAATCATCTATATACCGCTCCCTGGCTGTGATAAATTCTATTGCTCCCCTGAATATCAGGCCGTAAATACCGGAATCAATCACCAGTTTGCTGAGGGTAAACCTGATACGGTTTACCAGTGAAAGGGCAACGGGATCATAGCAAATCCGCACGTCTTCCGGTTTCTGTGCCTCGATCGCACGCACAAGTGCCATTCCTTCGGCTGTTTTAATGGATTGTTTTTGTCTCATACAAACTCCTTCTTTCGATAGAACAGAGCGAGGACGACATGCTGGCGGACAGAGACAGCAGGCCCAGCCTCGTGATGAGACGGACCGAACGGCTCGCCAGGATAAGGGTCTTATCCTGCCGAAGAGAATTCCCGGCTTCCATATCTGCCTCGAATTACATAGCAATCTCAGTAGGACTCAAACGCGGATTCCGTCAAAGGAAAAGGTCCCGGTACCTTGGATTGTGATGTGGCCTGAGATCAAGTCGCCGTCCACAATCCCATCGTATCTGATCTCCATCTTCAACGGCGTGGTCACTGGTGCCCTGAACGAGAAACGGTTACCTTCAACCGTACCCTCGACAATTTGCACGCTCGTTCCCTGTGAGGGGCTGGTCACCGAACCGGAAATCCCCCCACTGCTCGTATCCACAACTAGCGTGAGATCAAGGTCGGCGGCCGGATGGTGAAAGACAACCTGCCATGTTCCGCCTACAGCCGTGCGCCTCTCCCCGGTGGTTGTTACTCCGTTCTTGATGCTCGTCTCGGGCCGTCTGGGTGCCGGTGATCGCGGGGGGCTGACAACCGGCAGCTGCCCGAGATGCGGCCTACCGGGTTCAGGCTGTACGCCTGCTGAGTTCAGGAAGCCAGCCGTCATCCGGTAGTAGCCGACTACAAAAAGAATTTCGATTATTTGCACATCGTCACGGGTCGTTTTCAACGCCGTCCATGTGTCGTCCGATACACAGTCGTCCGAACACAATTCGTCGACCGCACGGAGAAGCGCAGCATCGGCGTCAGACCAGGATGCCGACTCACTGGACAGCGCGTCGATCTCGGTCCCAGTGACACCGGCACCGAGAGCGCCCAGGGAGTGGTTTGCCCATTCGTACTCGCACTCGGTGCGGAGTGCGACCCGCAGGATCGCCAACTCGCGGTCTCTGGGAGACAGCCGACCTCTGACGAGCAACATCTCACCGAGTGCGAGCCACGACGTGAACAGATCCTCGTGGCGAACGAGCGTCCGAATGACGTTTGACGCTCCGATACCGGCAAGGACGCGCTGGTTTTCGGTCATCGACGCCGTGTCAACGGGCGGAATGCGTGGTTCGGTGGGACGCTTCATGCTATTCTCCCGGGTCGGACTAGCTGCGTATTGATCATTGGCTTCCTCGTCTTACTCACCTTGAATTTGCCAGAATCGTAATCAATGAAGTAGATCTCATCCTCTGCCCATTGGTCTGGTGAGATGGGGTTCAGCCGTCTGCTCTGCATGGTCTGGGTACACAGGGCCATGAGCATTCTTTCTTTGGCTTTGGTAATTAAACATAGTTACATATATGAGAACCTATATTTCTGCATGAACTGCCCAAGGTGTAAGAGTTCCAATCACAAAAAGAACGGTATAGTTTGTGGACGTCAACGATACAAATGCCATGATTGTGGATATAACTATACAGTAGAGATAAAATCAACTGCTAGCTCCACTACTGTTAAGAGACAGGCTTTGCAACTCTATCTTGAAGGATTTGGATTTCGCTCAATAGGACGATTTTTAGGGGTAAGCCATGTTTCTGTCCAAAAATGGATAAAGAAATTTGGTCAGGAGTTAGAGGAGCTAAAAAGCGAAAATGAGATCTCTATTGTTGAACTGGATGAGATGCACACTTACATCGGTAACAAAAAAAATATTGCTGGATCTGGATTGCTGTTGATAGAGTTGGGAAAAAGTTCATCAACTGCTCTTTTGGTAGCAGAGGAACGGAAACTGGACAACTACTCTGGGAAAAATTAGAGAAGAAAGAGATTGGAGAAGTGATGACTGATCACTGGAGAGCATATGCAGCGTTTCTTCCTGAAACTATTCATACTCAATCCAAAGCAGAAACGTATACAGTTGAAGGATATAACAGCATATTGAGGCACTTTCTGGCAAGGTTAAGACGAAAGACAAAGTGTTATACTAAGAGTCTTGAAATGCTAAAGTACTCTGTACTTTTATTGATGAAATATAGAAATAGAGAGTTAACTATATTTCATGCGTCTTCGGTTAAGTGAGGAATCGTGATAAATTGCCTCCATTCTCACAACAATTATCAATAATTTTAATGTGTTGTGGACTGGAACTGGGTATCGATTTCATGTAATAAGGCCAAAATTTAGGGCAGCCTTTTGGTGCAAAATCGATAACTTTCAGGCAAGAAAACTCCTTAACCGATGACCAATGAACTATATTTAGATAACAATACCACATTTTCATAACAAATATCAAATTTATTATTTTTTGTTGTCAATTCCTTTTAAAATAATTTTGTGTGATATATATTGTTATTTAGCTAACAAATATTATATTTCATAAAAATAATGTTATAGTTGCTAATTTTTATTAATAATTTCTTTAAATGTTAATCAATATGATATAAATATTGTTATTAATGTTAATTAATAAGTTGTTTATAAATGATTTTTAGCAAATGTATTAAAAATTCATTCAATTGATTCTTCTCAAGTCAGCAATAAGTCTAGGAACACAGCCGAAACCACATCAATTAATGACAAAATGCAGTTGTTAACAGAGAGATCACATGTCAAAAAAAACCGATGTCGTCAAAGAGTATACCCGGATAGATTCAAAGCGCGGGCTCTCGATTACAACAGGGGCGAACAGAATGAAACTGTTCGACCGCAGGGTTCTTGAGCTCGGCCGCGGAGAGTACGGCAAGCTATGGAACGTTATCATTCTCGGCCTTCTCATTTCGTTCAGTTATATTGTCCAGGGACTCCTCATTGCCGTCATACTCAACGGAGTATTTGCGGGAACGCCGCTCCATGAATCCAGGCTTTACTTTGCCGCTGTAGCCCTCCTTATCGTCCTGCGATGGATCATGATCCGGGAAAACGATCGTATAGCGGCCAGAACTGCCAGCAACATCGCTATGTCTCTACGGCGGCGCATGTACCATAAGTTGTACGAGCTTGGTCCCGGGTGGATCATGACCCAGAAAAGCGGCGTTATACAGGCTACGCTGGTAGACGGAGCCGAAGCTCTGCAGAATTACTACGGACGCTTCCTACCTCAGGTCGTAGTGTCTATTGCCGCCGGTATATCGATTGTAGCGATACTGTTCTACGTTGACATGACCATCGGGCTGGTCATCGGGGGTATGATGATTGCTGCCCTAATCCAGCCGCTCGCCATATATAAGGGAGTCGGCAAGGGAATACGGATCTGGTTTGTCGCCATGCCTCGCCTATTCGCGGAGTACGTCGATAACATCCAGGGCATCGTCACGTTGAAGTCTTTCAACGCCAGCCAGAGGCAGGGGAAAATTCTCTACCAGCGGACTAATGACCTGTACGATGCGGAAATCGGCATTCTGCGGGATGAAATTCTGTGGAGTGTGCCTCCAGGGCTGGTCGCCGCGATCTGCGGCACTGTGGCTATCATTATCGGCGCCATCCGCATGGATGCAGGTGCCCTGTCCGCAGCAGGCCTGCTCTTCGTGCTGCTGCTGGTAAGAGAAGCGCTACGCCCGGTCACTGACCTGAGGCAGACGATACACTTTTCTTTTTCCGGAATGGGGGCCGCCGAAGGTGTGCTGGATATTCTAGAAGCGACCCCGCTCGCGGCAGTTACCGCTAGGCCCACCCCCAGCTCTATCCCCCATTCCTTCGCCTTTGAAGACGTTACCTTCAGATACCGGAAAACTGATGCTTCTGCGGTCGAGAATCTTTCATTTAAGGTCGAACCAGGAGATAAGGTCGCGCTGGTCGGCCGTTCCGGAAGCGGCAAAACGACAGTGACCTCTCTCCTGATGAGATATTTCGACCCGCAAGCCGGCATCATCAGGCTCGGCGGGGAAGACATCCGGCATATTCCTGCAGACGAGTTACATGCCATGTACTCCATCGTATCCCAGGACACGTTCCTGTTCCATGGGACTGTACGTGATAACCTGTTGATGGCAAAGCCGGAGGCCTCACAGGAAGAACTCGAGCGGGCTGCTCGGGCCGCCGCAGCGCACAAGTTCATCGCAACCCTCCCTGACAGCTACGACACATTGATAGGGGAGAGGGGGGTACGGTTATCCGGAGGAGAGCGCCAGCGTATCGCCATCGCTCGGGCCATTCTGAAGGACGCCCCAATCCTTATCCTCGATGAGGCGACATCCAGCGTAGATGTTGCCAACGAAACGCTGATTCGCGAAGCAATAGCCGGATTGGCCCATGACCGAACCACCTTGCTCATCTCTCACCGCCTTTCGGCAGTTCGAGATGCCGACCGAATCTACGTGTTGGAAAAAGGCCGGCTGATGGAGGCGGGTACACACTCGAAGCTGGTGGGCTGTAACGGTAATTACAGTGCTCTGGTCAGGGCCGAAGAGGAATGCATATGAGCCACGAACACAGCACACACTTCGATCTGCCTGTAGGACAGGTATTTCGAAAAGTAAGAATCATTGATCGGTTGTTGACCATCTATCACCTGGATCTCTGGAAAGTGCGGATTGCCAGCGTCGTGATTCAGGTGCTGGGCATCCTATCGGCAATTACCGGAGCGTATCTCGTAGGGGCGGTAATCACAGGGGTTCCCGTTGCCGAGCTATGGCCGGTGATCGGGCTGTTGCTCCTGTTCACCATTACGCAATTCGGGATCTCAAACCTCAACAGCTACTGGTCTCATGTCATCGCGTTCCGGTCGCTGGCCGAGATTCGCAAGGCGCTATACCGGAAACTGGACGAGCTTGCCCCGGCATATGTGATCAAGCAGCGGTCAGGCGACCTGGCCCGATCCGCGCTCTCCGATATCAACCTGCTTGAGCTATACATTGCCCACACACTGCCCGAGTTTCTACAGGCGATCGTGGTGACACCTTTAGCGCTGATCTTCATCGGGCTTATCCACTGGAGCCTGATGATAGTGCTTGCTCCGTTCCTTATAGCCGCAGTAACGGTGCCAGACTGGTTCGCTCGCCGGGCGGAAGCGCAGGGCAAGGCCCACAGGGAATCGGCGGGAGCGATGAGCGCAGACGTGATCGATTATATCCAGGGCATGAAAGAGATCGTGGCCTTCGGGGCGATAAAATTGTCGATGAGCCGGCTAGATGCCAGCCAGCAGAAGTACTCGGACACTTACGTAGCCTACGAGAGTCGCAGCGGCATGGAACGTGGAGCCGGCGATGCATTGCTGGCGGGAGGAATGTTCGTCACCGTAGCGCTAGGAGGTTGGCTCTCTATCATGGGCTACATGAACATTGCACTATACCCTGTAGCAGCAGTCCTCACTGCAATGGCGTTTTCACCCGTTATGCACTTGCTGAATATCGCCCGACAGCTCAGTCAGACCGCGGCAGCAGCCGACAGAGTGTTCGGCATAATGAATACTCAACCTTCGGTCGTCGATCGGATAGTTTCCCCTCCTAAGGGGCCGATTATCCCGAAAATACGCTTTGAAGACGTGAGGTTCCGGTATGACCCCGAAGGACCCGAAGTACTGAAGGGTGTGAACCTGACGGTATCGCCGGGAGAGACGGTCGCACTGGTTGGTCCTTCAGGTGCGGGAAAGTCGACCTGTACTTACCTGTTACTCAGGCTATGGGACCCTTCTGAAGGCTCGGTCAGGATCGGCGGGTACGACCTGCGTCAGTTCCCTCAGGAGTACCTTCGGGATATGATCGCCTATGTGCCTCAAGATGTCTACCTGTTCAATATCTCAGTGAGGGAAAATATCCTCCTCGGCAGGAGTGACGCTACCGACGCCGAAGTTCGGGAAGCGGCCCGTCGGGCATTCGCTCTTGATTTCATCGAGGCTTTGCCCGATAAGTGGAACACCGTGCTTGGAGAGCGTGGCGAGACACTTTCGGGTGGCCAACGCCAGAGGATTGCGATAGCGCGGGCATTTCTGAAAAACGCACCTATACTGGTCATGGACGAAGCAGTTTCCAGCCTGGACACCGAATCGGAGGTCGCAGTGCGCCGGGCTATGGCAGAGGTCTCCAGGGACAGGACAACGATTATTGTAGCTCACCGTCCTTCGACGATTCGTAGTGCGGATACGGTAGTCATGTTAGACAAAGGCCGTGTAGCAGAATCCGGGAAATACGACGAATTAGTAATGGCAGGAGGGAATTTCGAGAGCCTTATCACCGGGAAAACATCAGGAGCGATACCGTTTCCCCTTAAAACCCGAATTTAATCGATTCCACTAATTAAATAAGTTCTGACCATAAGTCAATAAGTTACTTAAAATGACTGTTAGGAATGGATAAGTGCAACGCTAGAATAAATGGCAAGCCACTTTCCCGGTTCCTACATTAACCATTTCAGGCGCTACTTTTTCGCACAAATTCATCCTTTGCGGGCATCTTGTATGGAACTTACACCCTGATGGCAGATTCATCGGATCCGGTATCTCGCCTTCTATGGGAGAAATTTTTTGTTTATTGTCCAAACCTGCTACCCTACCGGATGCAATCAAAGCCTGTGTATAAGGATGCTTCGGCGTCTCAAATACATCTTCCGTCCGGCCTGTTTCCACAAGCTTGCCAGGGTACATCACACCCATATTGCTGGTCATTTTTCTTATGACACTCAGGTCATGAGATATGAAAAGGCATGAAAAGCCATACTTTTGCTGCATCTCATTCATCAGGGATAATATCTGAGCCTGCACACTGACATACAGTGCAGATGTCGGCTCATCGGCAACAATGAATTGCGGTCCGAGAGCAAGTACCCTTGCCAGCACTACTCTCTGGTTTTCCCCTCCGCTTAACTCGTGAGGATACCTGTTAAGATGCTCTTTTTGAAGCCCAACCATTTCTAACAGCTCAACTACTTTTTTTTCGGTATCTGATTCCGGTACTAGGTTATACAGCTTCAAAGGTTCAGCCACACTCTCCCGTATCCTCATCCTGGGATGTAAAGAGGAATCCGCATCCTGGAACAGGATCTGCATTTTCGGGCGCATTTTCCTCAGATCCGGTTTGTTGAGCCTTGTTATGTTTGTCCCGTTAAAGACTACATCCCCGGGAAAGGGCTAAGCACTCCGGACGTCGGCTGTTGTACGGGCGAGATGAGCCGGATACTGGCTGACGTGGGGCACAAAGTAACAGGTATCGACCTGTCCGAGAAAATGCTCACTGTAGCGAAGTCGAAGTCTCCTGACGGTATCGAATTTAGGATAGGCGACGCAGAGAATCCTCCATTCGAAGAAGGGAAGTTCGATGCAGTCGTTACCCGACACGTCCTCTGGACGCTGCCAAATCCGGAAAAAGCCCTTGAAAGCTGGAGAAATGTACTGAAATCTGAGGGAAAAGTGATCGTCATAGATGGCATATGGGATAACGGAAGCCTTGAGATGCGTCTGAGACAAAAGATAGGTGAGGTTATGATACGTATCGTTGAAAGGAACGATATCTCCAAAGACAGCTATACTGCAGAAATGAATGCCATGTTACCCAACGCGAAAGGGGTGTCTTTGGATAAGGCCAGGGGATACATGGAAAAAGCTGGACTCAAAGACGTGCAGGCGATAGGGCTCGCCGATCTGGTGGGGATCCAGAAAAAGCATATGCCTTTTAGGTATAAGGTCGCCTACAAGTATGACTATTATGCGATTTGTGGTTTGAAATGACATGAAGGACCGTATACGGGGATAAAAAACGCTGAGCTCGTCAAAAGAGGTCAATGCGAGGAACTGCTCGAAAAGAATGGCCTGTACGTACACCTACCCTCTGTACGCACATCTGTGAAATAAGCAGCAGGCACATGAGTGGAAGTTTGGGAGTGGTAAATGTCAGAAAATCGCACCAGACAATGATGAAACAAAAAGGGATAAACCGGGCCTCCCTCTTCATGCAGCCTCATGCAAACCCACATAGGTTTCCAGCGATAGAATACCCCATACAGGATTAGGGACATATCCTTCATATTTTTTATTATATGGTTGAATGTAGTCCATCGTATAGAGTGGTATCTGCGTCATGTTATCGGCGTAATAATTTTGCAGGTCTTTTACCAGCATCGCTCTGGTCTGACTATCCGTGGCCGTTCCCAGCTGATCGACTAACGACAGATAATTGGGGTCAACGACATTAGCCCAACCGAATCGTCTCGAATCCACTACACTGGTATAATAGCCCCGATAATTAAAAGTCGTCCAGAATCCGGCACTGAGAATTGACATATCGTAGTCTCGATTCTCTTCGATCAGTGTCCAGAGGGTAGAATCATCTACGATATTGATCTCCAGAGATAATCCGGCATCATTGAAATATTTCTTAAGCAACTGTGCCGTTCTCTCGGAATTAACGTTGTTTACGACGAGAAGTTCCGGTTTTAGTTGTCGGCCATCGGCAGTCTCCCTGAATCCGTCTCCATCAACGTCTTTGAACCCGATAGAATCGAGAAGTTCCTTCGATTTGTCAAGGTCATACGACAATGGCCTTGTCTCGATATAATATGGCATACCTTCGAGGACCATTCCCGCATTCGGCGTATATCCATAACCTGCTGTCATCAGATTCCTTAATTCCTCGAAATCAATCGCATAGCTTATCGCCTGTCTATATTCTTTTATATCATACGGTGTCCTATTATTATTAAAATATAATACGCTATTTATTCCCTTGCTGTCGTATGACATGATTTTTACCTGTTCATTTTTCAACAACTTAGGCACATAATAATAATTTATTCCCGAGGCGTATACGAAAGGTACGTCTACTTCTCCCTTCTCGAAAGCCATCATCAATGTATCGTAATTTTTATAGAATTTAATCTCAAGTTCCCCGATAGCCGGTATTCCGCCCCAGTAATTTTCGTTTGCCTTAAATCGGATGATACCTGCCGACTGGTCATAACCGTCAAATACATAAGGTCCTGTTCCTGTGAACAATGCAGTAGTATTAGAAAATGTCTCCAGGGATTCTACATCCTTAAAAATATGCTCAGGAATAGTAAAAGGCAAGACTGATCTTCTACTGAACACAGTTGCATCCGTGTTTTTCAAGTTGATGACTACTGTGTGTTCGTCCGGAGTTTCGATCGAATCGATCATTTTATAGAAGGATTCTCCAGCCGGCAACGAGTTTTTTTCCATGTAATCGAATGTAAATTTCACATCTTCAGACGTAAAAGGGACACCATCATTCCATGTCGCATTTTCCACCAGGTGGATGACATATCTTTTTGAATCGTTCGTTTCCCAGCTTTTTGCAAGCCTTGTAACGACAGAACCGTTTTCATCGTATTCAATAAATCCTTCATTGGTAAATAACGAGAGATAATTAGTTAAGACGTAATTTTTCAAGTTCATTTGAATTTCTGTCATCGATCCGCTTACGCCGATAACGAGCTTCGATACGTTATATTCTTCTTCTCTGGTCAAATGATTGTTCGCCTTATCGGTGTCTACCTCAGAAATACAGCCAGCCAGAAGCACACCCAAGAACACAAAAAGTAACCCTCCGGCCATTGCATACATATGTCGGTCCGCTTTTCGTTTAATATCCACAGTGTATCCTCCGTATGAATCAGTTAAAATCTTCCGGGTCCTCGGAGGCCATACTTCCGGGAGGGCATCTATTACAGATACCGGAAATCCGCATGTGTACAGGCTTAAAGCTACCCTTTTAACTGTTTATAACTCATTCCTCGGGATGGAAAATATAAATATACAGTATCTGTATTTAGTATTGATAATTTTTTAATTTTTAATAAATTATTGAAAATTTTTTATTGTAACCTATATTTTTTGCTACTAAATAAAATTTAAGTATGATTTTTTCACTAATTAATTCTAAATAAGTAATAATCTGTAGAAATGAAAAAATTACGCTTTATACTGGTATCGTGTCTAATTCTTGACGATAAAACAAAAAAATCCTTGGGAAGAGCCTCATGCTTTATGCAAGTTGTAGAACGTATCTGGACAGATAACGCCATAGTACACGTTGTATGTCCAGCCCTCATATTTCTTATTGTAAGGTTGGATCAGGTTCATGGAGTACAGCGCTATCTGGGGCATTTCCTCCGCGTAGTATTCTTGGATGTCCGCCGCAAGCACCTTTTTCTTATCTCTGTCCTGCATTTGCAGCAGGCCGTCAAGGATGGCATCGTACCTAGAATCGTTTACCATCGACCACCCATAATACCTTGTGGCAACGTAACCGCTCCCGTAGCCGGCACCCATGTTCATGCCCCAGAAAGTAGTACCCGCGAGGCCCATATCAAATGTCTTACGCACGTCCATCGTATCCCAGAAAGTGCTGCTGTCGAGTGGCCTCAGCTCCACGTTCATGCCCACGGAGGCGAAGTATTTCTTGATTATTTCGCCGAGCCTCACCTGGTCAGATTTACTGGAGTCCATGACCAGATCTAACACGATCTTTTTTTCGTCGGGGGTTTCCCTGAACCCATCTCCATCAATGTCCTTGAACCCGATCGAGTCGAGCATGGACTTCGACTTGTTGACATCGTAAGTCAGCTTCCTTGTGTCCACATAGTATAGCGTACCGTTCGGGACGAAGCCGGCGTCAGGCATTTGACCGTAACCTGCAGTGAACAGGTTCAGTATCTCGGCGTAGTTGATGGCATAGCTCAAGGCCTGCCGTAAGTCTTTATTGTCGAGCGGTGTGTGATTGGTGTTGATCCAGAGTACATTGCCGAGAGTGCGCGAATCCACTATCATGTAGCCTAGATTATCGTTTTTCATCAGGTTCGGTACATGGTAATAGTCCACACCCTTGGCATACGTGTAAGGAGCATCGATCTCACCTTTTTGGAGTGCCATCATCATGGTCTCCGGGTTCTTAAAGAGCTTGATCTCAATGACGTCTACCGCGGGCTTGCCTCTCCAGTATTGATCGTAGGCTTTATAGGTGATGATGCCGGCATTCTTGTCAAAGTTATCGAACATGTATGGACCGGTACCGATAAGCGCTTTTTTATCGTCATACCTTTTGGGATCCGCCACGTCCTCAAATACATGCTCAGGCACGGCTTTAGCTGCTACTGCCATCGTTGTCAGGAAATTATAGTCAGGGTCTTTGAGATTATAAATGACGGTGTACGGGTCAGGCGTCTCGATCGAATCGATGTTGCCAAAGATCGATTCCCACGAGTCGGTGTTTTCCTTAGAAAAATCGACCGAATACTTGAAATCTCTGGACGTCACAGACACCCCGTCATGCCATGTTACGTTATTCCTCAAGTGAAAAACCCATCTCTTGAAGTCAGTGGTCTCCCATGACTCAGCGATCTCAGGAACAACCTCCCCGTCCTTGTCGAATCGAATCAGCCCATAGTTCGTCAGCAGCCAGAAAAAGCTGCTGAGACCGCGATCAAAATAGTTGACACTATTTACTTCTGCAACATTTCCCAGGACTAGCTTAGAAACGGTCTCGTCTCCAGTATTGACATTTCCGTCATCTGATTTCGTGCCAGTTACGATCAGGAACAGGCTGACGAGTATAAGTAACACGACTATGCCCACTGCAGATCTCGTTAGCGACTTGTTCGGTTTGCTCAAATTATTGTCTCCTGTAAATTCTATTTTCATTATTTACGGGTGATATCTAGTGTAGGAGGCACTCTGGTCGATAGTCTGCGCCGGCCAATTTGTCCAGATACGGGATGAACAAGTATAGACCCCCGAGCATTGCAATGAGTCAAATTGTGTCGTGACAGTCTGCGATAAGTTTATGCAAGTAAGGCGTTGATGGATCTGTAAAGATCTTATCCGCTGTACCTTCTTCGATAATCCTCCCTTCTTTCATTACCAGTACTCTGTCACACATCGCTCGTACGACCTCAAGGTCGTGAGAGATGAACAACATGCCCATATTGTCCTCTCTGGCCTTCTTCTTCAAAAGCTGCAGGATATGAGCCTGCACCGAGACGTCCAGCATCGAAGTGGGCTCGTCCAGCACGAGATAGCTGGGCTTGAACGCGAACACGCGCGTCAACACGGCCCGCTGGATTTCGCCCCCGCTCACCTGGTTCGGATACCTGTCAATGATATCAAGCGGCAGGTTCGCCTCATCCGCCAGCTGTTCCAGCAGAGTCTGATGCTCACTTTTAGGGATGCTGAGCCTGTTGAATGCCTCCCGAATGGAATCCATTAGTGTGAAATGCGGGTCCAGGGCACTTTCCGGGTGCTGGAAAATGATCTGGATCTTCTGGCGATACTCCCGGAACTGCCGCTCGGACAGTTCGGTTACGTCTTTCCCGTCGAGGAAGATGCAGCCCCCGGATGGCTGCAGCAACCTGACTGCCAGCCGTCCGAGCGTGGATTTGCCACACCCGCTTTCGCCGACCAGCCCCAGGATCTCCCCTTCTTTCAACCGGAAGGACACACAGTCCACAGCTACCTTCTGGTTCCTCCCCATGAAGCAGGTCCGAAAAATTTTCGATATACCTGCCAGCTCAAGCATAATGGCACCTCACCATGCGATAGTCTTCTATCTTCCGGAGCAGCGGGTGACGACCGCATTCGCTACGGACACGATCACAGCGATCCCTGAACCGGCACCCTTCGGACGTATGCGAGCCGATGGTATGCCGGCCAGGAATGGGCTTCATGCCCCGGGAGGGCTGGGCGTCGATGAGGCCCCTGGTGTAGTGGTGTGTGGGCTGCTCCAGCACCACCCGGGTAGGTCCGATCTCGACAATCTCTCCGGAATACATGACTGCGATCCGTTTACACATTGCCGCCGCTTTGAAGTCGTGCGTGATCATTATAAGGGTCGACCCTGTAGTCATCTTCTGGAGCATATACAGTATGTTCTTCCGGGAGAGTGCGTCCAGGCCTTTTGTGGGCTCATCCGCGATGATCAGATCGGGCTCAGTCGAAGTTGACATGGCTATGAGCGCACGCTCGCACATGCCACCCGACATGCGGTGGGGGTACGAATTGAAGATGGCACGGGGATCAGGGAAACCGACGCGCTCCAGATACGTCAGGGCTCTCTGCTCAGCCTCCCTGCCGTGCGCAACGCCAGCTTTTTCAATCAGTTCGGTAATCTGCGTCCCGATCCTGATGACCGGGTTGAACGATGCGGAAGGACTTTGCGGCACCAGCGAGATTGCCTTTCCTCTCAGCTCCAACAGTTCTTCGCGGGACATGGCATAGACCTCCCGTCCGCGATAGATGACGCTGCCCTTGACAACTGCGATGTCGTCCAGCAATCTCATTGTAGCGTGGCCCAGCACGGATTTTCCGCAGCCAGACTCGCCCACGATGGCAAGTGTATCGAACTCCTCCACATCGAGATCGATGCCTTCGATAGCCTTGAAGGGCCCCTGCAGCGTGTCAAACGTCACCGACAGGTCTCTTACTTTGAGGAGGCTCATCAGATCAACTCCAGTATCTTACTGGTCTTCCTTCTCTCCATGGTGAGCATAATGAAGGCCAGCACAGTGATGCATATCATTAGGCCTGGCGGCAGATACCACCACCACATGTCGTTGGCGAAGCCACCCCGACTGAATGCGAAATGGATCATCTCACCCCAGCTGATGTTCAGGGGATCGCCAAGGCCCAGGAAACTGAGCGATGCCTCCGACAGCATTGCTGAGGCAACGGCCAGCGAAAATTTGGCATAGATGATATCCTTTGTGTTGACCAGGACGTGCCTGCTTATGATATAAAGGTCAGAGTAGCCGAGCGCCCGGGTGGACTCGATGAACTGCATTTCCCGCACCTGCAGCACTCGAGAATGTACCAGCCGAGCGGTCGAACACCACCAGAGGAGTCCGACCACCAGGATGATGTTCCACATACTTGCATTGAGGTAGGCAGTCAGAATAATCATGAGAGGCAGGCCCGGGATGAGCAGGAACACATCTGTCACGCCCATCAACAGCTCCTCCGTCCAACCCCGGAAGTAGCCAGCGAAAACACCTACAGTCACGCCGATTATGATGGAAATAATTCCTGCCAGGAAGCCGATAGTCAGGGACACCCTCGTCCCGTAGATCAGCTCTGAGAATACATCCTGGCCCAGGTCGTTCGTCCCGAGTATGTGCTCAGACGATGGCAATTGATAGGGAATACCTGTCTGTTTCGGGTCGTGCGGTGCCAGGTAAGGTGCTAAGAGGGCTACCAGCACCAAGGCTGTCAGCAGGAAAATGCCGAAGGACCGCAACGGATTACGGGTCAGGCTTTTTATGCCTGTGTCGTTGATGTGCTTGAAGGTGTTATCGGGTAGTGATAGTTCCAAAGGATTGGACCTCCAGGTCGGCAGTCTTATACGGGAATCGAATTGGTATCCGATCAGACGCTTGTCGCTATACAGTATGATCAAATCATTGGTGATCTTGTTTTTAGTTAGCCGGGGCTTCAGGTCGTAGCACTCTTATTGTCACCTACCCGCGGGTCTACGATCCCGTAAAGCATTTCGGCTAAGAAATTCATCGTGATGACGAAGATCGTCATGACCAAAAACGCCCCCTGCAGGACGGGATAATCCCTTTTCATGACTGCCTCGTAGATGAGGCTGCCCATGCCGGGCAGGGAAAATACCACCTCGATCAGCAATGCACCCGTCACCATGTATGAGATGTTGAGTGCGATCCAGCTGATGAATTGGGGAAGGATGCACCGGAGCACGTGGCGGAACATGATCGATCGCTCCGTCAGTCCCTTCGATCCGGCCACGAAAACGAAGTATTCGTTACGGACCTGGACTATCGAGTTTTTCACGATAAAGAACGTATAGGAAAGTTCGTACAACGTCAGGACCACGATAGGCAGGCACATGTGCCATGCCGTGTCGAGGTAGTACTCCATACCAGATATGCCACCGGTCGAAAGGTTGCTGAGCGGGAACCAGCGGAGCTGGAACCCGAAAAAGGTCAGGAAGAGCATCCCGAGTAGGAACGTCGGGGTCGCGAATATGATCAGGTTTACGGCAGTCAGCATCCAGTCGATTTTTCCGCCGTGCCAGTATCCTGCGAAGGTGCCCATGGCGAGGGCCAGCAGGTTGCCAATCACGATCGACGGGAAGATGATCAGCAGCGTCCAGAAGAGCTTTTCGCCTATCATGTCGGCCACATTTTTATGGGTCACCAGCGAAAAGCCCAGATCGAGGTGTGCGAGCATGTAGAAATACTTCACGTATTGCACGTGCAGCGGATCGTTCAGGCCGTAGCGATCCCGCAGTGCCTGTATCGTCGAATCGTCTACGTAGCGGTTCTGGTGGACCATCGTCTGGATCGGGTCTCCCGGCATCATTCGGGGCAGGAGAAAGTTGACGGACAGGATGATGAAAATGACTAGCGCATAACGTAGGGACTTATGAAGCAGAAAAGCCTTTTTTTCTCCAATTTTTGCCATAGCTTTGCCACCGGGAAAAAGAAAAAGGCTCCTTGAGGGACCGTTCATTTCGTCTGGTTGATGCTGTACATCGTCTCGAGGTTGAAGATGCCCCAGATGTAGTGGTATTTCCATCCCTCGTACTCGTTCGAATAAGGCTGGATCTCATTTCTCGTGTACAGCGGCAGTGACGGCAGTTTGTCGGCGTAATAATGCTGCATGTCCGCGAGTATCTTCGCTGTGCCTGCCTGGTCGTTCGTTTTAATCAGCTCATCGACCATGGTCGTGTATTCTGGATCGGTCACCGCTGCCCAGCCCCAGCTCCGGGCGTCGAAAGCTCCGGTCCAGTAGCCGGCGTAGTCGGTCAGCATCCAGGTCCTCGCTTCTCCCAGCCAGAGATCGAAGTCCTCCTTGGTTTCAACCAGGTCCCACTTTGTCGGGTTGTCGAGGTACACTAGTTTGATGTCGATCCCGACATTGTTGAAGTACTTCTTCAGCAGCTGGCCGATCCGGTAGTTGTCACTCGAGGTGTCCTCCGGCCCCATCAATATTTTCGGCTGGAACTTCTTGCCATCGGGCATTTCGCGGAATCCGTCCCCGTCGGTGTCCTTGTACCCAAGGGCGTCCAGCATGGCAATCGACTTGTCCTTGTCGAACGCCATCTTCCGCGTCTCGATGTGGTTGGGTGCGCTGGCCGGGATGAAGCCGGCGTCGGCCACCTCGCCGAAACCTCCATTGATGAGCCGGTTGATCTCGCTATAGTCGATGGCGTAGCTCAACGCGATCCTCAGATCTGCGCTGCTGTATGGGGTCCGGTTGTTATTGAAATAGATAACCTTGGCGACTGCCGGCGGGCTATATATGTCCACTTTCAGGTTCTTATTGGACAAAATATTGGAGAGGTAATAGTAGTCGATGTTGCCACCATAGATGTACGGCAGGTCGATTTCTCCGTTCTGTAGCGCCAACATCATGACGTCCTTGGTCTTGTAGGTCCTGATCTCTATAACATCGACGTTGGGCTTTTTGCCCCAGTAATTGTCGTTGACCTTATACGTCAGGACGCCTGCCTGCTTGTCAAAGTTTACGAACGAAAACGGCCCGCCGCTCAATGATGCCAGTTTGTCGGCGTACTTCAGCGGATCATCGATGCTCTGGAACACGTGCTTCGGGATGACGGGCGATTCCATATCTTCCAGGAAGCTCTTGAATGGCCCATTGAGCTTGATCACCACTGTGTGGTCGTCGGGAGTGTCCACTGAATCCACGTAAGACCATGATGCGCTAAATGTCGGGTGTTTCGCCACCCGGTATTCCATCATGAACTTGACATCCTCTGCGGTGATCGGTACTCCGTCTTCCCAGACGGCACTCTTGTTGAGATGGAACGTCCAGGTCGTCCCGTTTATATTTTCCCACGAGTCGGCGAGAAACGGCATGATCTCACCCTTCTCGTTGACGGTGATCAGGCTCGGGCGGCATAACAATTCGGTGAAAACGCCGAAGTTGGTATCCCCGAGGTTGATGTCTGCGGGGATCAGCGTCGTGCCGATTACCAGTTTCGTCGTCGTCTCGATAGGCTTCGAATCGGTGCCCTTCGTACCTGTACAACCTGCAACGATTAGGCTCAGTATCAATAAGCATAAAACTACGAATATCGTCTTTTGTCTCATCTCATGCCCTCCCCCGTATCTATAACGGTCTTCCGGCAGATTGTAAAGCGAACGTAAAGCTTGATACTATTTGCAGTTATGGTTGATCGTATTAATAATTTTTCTTTTGTAACAATAATTAGTAAAATATTGTAATTATTTAATTTTTTATGTTAAATTATTAAGAATTATTCATATTTCATCATACTTGTTAATATTTTTATATGTCTGACCTGGATAATACTATCTGGCTGGTGGAGCTTGACGAAAAAAAATGATACGTCATCACCTCCGTGGTATGTCCGATCGTAAGTGAGGTACTGGGCTTGATGCCCTTCGTCATCATATACCTCGTGATCGTGAACTACTCGCCGTTCCTTTCGATCGTTCCGGGATCATGGAGCTGGCGCTGCTGACCAGGATCATATTCCCCCGGTTCATCTGCTCGATAGTGATGCCGGGCATACTGTTGCTGGTCTTGCTCACGGTCGCCTGGCGGCTGGCCGGGATTATCCTGGCATCGGTTCTCGTTGCCGTTCCCCTGCTGATGTGGACTCAGCAGATGGTGGTCCGTTTCGCCCGGCTGGAAGTTCGGGAGCATGAGATCCGTACAGGGGAGAGAGGTGCCTGCGATCCGCCCGTTGCCGACTTATTTTTGACTCCCTCTGTTCTCGGATTGGCCGGCCCGTGGCAGGTCTCTAGGTATTACCCGAAAAACTAGAAGGCAATTGTCGAAGACTGGTTCCGCGATTCAGACCAGGCTCCCGCCTCTGCTCGCATCGCTTATCCTCGGATCGGCGAGGCCGTATAGCACGTCTGCCAGGAAATTGGCGGCCAGAACAAAGATCGTCAGGAAGACGAATGCCCCTTGCAGGACCGGGTAGTCTCGCGACATAACCGCGTCATATATAAGCGTGCCCATGCCGTTTAAAGAAAATACGATCTCTATTATCAGAGCTCCGCTCACCATGAACCCGAAATTCAGGGCCATGATACTGATGAACTGGGGAAGCACGTTCCGCATAACGTGGCGGAGCTCAATGGTCCGTGCCGGCAGGCCTTTAGCCTTCGCTACGAAAATGAAGTACTCATCTATTATCTGGGTGATCGAGTTGCGGATGACCAGGAAAATGTATGCCGCCTCAAAGACCGCCAGAATGGTGATCGGGAGGAACAGGTGCCATCCGACATCCAACAGGTAGGCAAAGCCCTGGGTTTTGCCTGAGGATATACTGCCCAGCGGGAACCATCCCAGGTGGAAGCTGAAGATTGTCACGACGACCATAGCGAACAAGAACGAGGGACAGGTGTACATGAATATCGAAGTCCCGGTGAGCAGTCTATCGATTTTGCTCCCGTACCTGAACCCGGCGATGGCTCCCAGAACCAGGGCAAGCAGTCCCCCGATGACAACCGACGGGAAGACGAGTACTAGAGTCCAGAAGAGCCGGTCGGAGATGAGGTCGGTTACCTTCAGGTTCTTGTGGATGGAATAGCCGAAGTCCAGGCGGCCTGCGCCCAGCATGTACTCAATGTATTGCTCCTGGATAGGCCGATCGAGGCCGTACTGCGCCCGCAGCTCGTCCAGCATTTGCCTGTCGATGCGGACCGCTTCGTCGCCCAGCAGATTGATCATAGGGTCGCCAAGCATGGCGCGGGGAATGGCAAAGTTAATGGTGAGAATGATCACTATTGTGATGCCATACCGTAGCGCCTTGTCAGCAAAAAAGCGCGCCTGCCCCTTAGCTTGGCTCATGTCCCGGCCCTTCCTGGCACATCCCAGCAGATAGCTGCCAGCCTGACGTGTGTCTTTACCTCGAATAAGCCCGCATCAGACCGGGATTCGAAATATTCACGGATCAGGCGCTCACTGCGGGAATCGATCGCAGTGAAGATGCCGAAATAGGTGACATGCTGCCTGACCAGCCGGTCCACAGGTACATGTTTTGCGCGCTCCAGCTCGAACATCTCCAGCACAGGCTTTCTGTCAATTTCCCGCAACAAGTTGTATGGATAAACGTAATGAAATGCATTGGTCGCCGGCCGTTTACCGATGACCGCCTTCCAGAGATCATTAATTGGTCCGTAGTCCGGATTCTCCCCGTAGGTGACCAGACAGCAGCTCCGGGAGGAGCACGCTTCCAGCTTCCGGAGCGTAGGCGCATCCTTTACCGCGGGAGACATGGCCGAAAAAGCGAGGTCGTATCTGCCTTCCGGCACGAGCTCTTCCCACTTTACCTGCAATGGCCGGAGCTTGGCCAGACCCCTGTGCGACGCTTCCCTCGACATCGCGGCCAGCATGGCGGCCGATGAGTCAAGGGCATCGACTTGTCGCGCCCGTTCGGCAAATATCAGGGCATAAGTCCCAGGGCCGCAGCCGACGTCCAGCACACGGTCACTATCCCTGAATGCACCCTGTCTCGTCAGATAACTGATGATGGCCCTGTACACGGGCTCTCCCGCGATCACATCGCACAGGTACTCGTCTGCGACCTCATCCCAGTAGCCTGCCCATGCAGCCTCATTCTGCATCCTGACCCTTCCCGGTGATTTCAGCCGGGCCTCATCCCACGCTATTTCCCATTTTGTTTTATTCATAGAGCCTCCGCGATCGGACAAAGGATAATAAAAAAATGCCCCTGAAAAGGGGGAGTTCATACTTTATGCAGGCTAAATAGCGTGTCGTAGTTCAGGACACCGTTGTACGGGTTGTAGACCCATCCCGCATAGTTCTTGTTGTACGGCTGTATGATGTCCATGTTGTACACGGCAATCGCCGGCATCTCATCGGCATAGTAGTCCTGAATCTGACCGGCCAGGGCTTTGCGCTTGTCCTTGTCGATGGTCGACGTGAGCTGGTCCACGATGGTCTGGAACTTCGAGTCGTTAACCATTGACCAGCCATAGAAACGCTGGTCGATGTAACCCGACCCGTAACCCGCACACATCTGCATGCCCCAATACGTTGTCCGAGTTAGCGCCATCTCATGCGTCTTGTCGAAGTCAAGGGAATTACTAAAGGACGTACGGTCCATGACCTTGAGCTGTACATCGATGCCGACTGCGTTCAGGTACTTCTTCAGCATCTCGACAGCCCGGACGTTGTCTGCCATATCACTGCGCGTCGAAAGCACCGGCTGGAACTTTTTGCCGCCTAGAGCCTCGCGGAACCCGTCACCGTCCGTGTCCTTGAAACCGGCCGCGTCCAGAAGGTCTCTTGATTTGTTCACGTCATAGGCAAGTGTTCTTGTCTCTTTGTAGTAGAGAGTGCCCTGGGGTACCAGACCTGCATCGGGAATCGAGCCGTAGCCCGCCGTAAAGATATTCTTCATCTCTTCGTAGTCGATCGCATAGCTGACGGCCTGCCGGAAGACCTTACTGTCGAAGTATGTCTTGTTCTCGTTGAACCAGAGCACGTTAGTGATGCCACCGTTCTTCTGGATCATTATGCCAATATCTTCATCGTTGAGCAGCTTGGGCATATAGAAAGGGCTGAAACCCGTCGCGTAGGCGTACGGGACGTCGATCTCTCCCTTCTGGAACGCAAGTATCATGGTATCTGTGTTGGCGAAGTAGCGTATATCGATCTGATCAATGGCTGGAGCCGAACCCCAGTACTGGTCGTAAGCCTCGAAGTGCAGAAGGCCGGTGGCCTTGTCAAAACTTTTGAGCACATAAGGGCCGGTGCCGATCCATGCGTCCGGAGTATTGAACTTCTTAGGGTCCTCGACTTTCTTGTAGACATGTTCGGGCAATATCCGGTAAACAGCAAGGTTCATGAGAAAGTTGAAGTCTGGCTTGTCCAGAGTCATGATTACCGTCCGGTTGTCGGGAGCTTCTACCGAAAGAAGATCGCCAAATACCGATTTCCAGTTTGGATCATTCTTTTTTCGGTAGTCCATGGTGAACTTGATGTCCTGCGCTGTCAACGGCTTGCCATCGTGCCACGTGGCGTTGTCGACTAGGTGGAACGTCCAGGTTTTCAGGTCCGAGGTGTTCCATGATGTGGCAAGCTCGGGCACGATATCCCCGTCCGCGGAGATAGTCACCAACGCCTGATGGGACATTTGACGTAAGAAAATCCCAAAGCAGTAATCGTTAATGTTCGTGTCTTCCACCTTGTTGGTGGTTCCGATGACCAGTTTCTGGACCTGGTTATCCTCCGCAGAGGTCGGTGGCTCCATCGTATTTGCTGACGGCTGTATGCATCCTGATAACAAGAGATAAACAACCAGAACAGTAATCATCAATAGCTTTGTCATGTGCCTCATCAACATACCTCAATGTCATGACTTATGGAATAACGAACCGTCAACATCCATATGTCTATTAATTAATACTGATTGCTTTACGATATATTACTATTTAATAATTTTGTGTTACTAAATATGTATTAATTCGACAATATTCAGAATATGGAGGGAAGTTCGCCCAGCTCATCACAGCGATGATGCCTCCGACCGTAGGGCCGATCAAGTAACCGGGGTTATTGCCATTCCTGAGCGTGTTTTAGACTTCAGCCCTTTGCTTCGCCCACCTTCGGCTAGCACTGCGGAGGGCGCCGTTCAGACCCGATGACATGGGAACAAGATGAGAACTGCGAGGAAATACTCGAAAGAGACATGGTACGCTACCGCTGCCAAAAGCCCGGTGAAGCTCATGGAAACGCCGGCAAAGCCTGCCATAAAACTGGCTTTCGGGCGAACCAGCCGCAAGGCTCGCCACTCGTAAGCTTCATGACCGAGCTGGCAATGGTTTGAAGAAGCCTGGAAAAAAAATTGACCTCGCTCCTTTGTCCGAAAATATGGGAGCCTTAGACCGCACGAGTACGAGGCTTGCATCCCTCTCCCACCGATGGTCTGGACTGGATCGGCAAGCAGCTTGCCGATCTGCGGGAGAAAAGGAAGAACTTCCACGCTGCCGGAGTGCCAAAAAAAGTACGTGGAGTTGAAAAAATCTATAGGGATAGGGATGTGTTTCTTCCTTTTGCGTGCTCTGTATTTTCTCCTTACTGAACCGTAATTTTCCCGTCTACAAGCCTGATAATTTTATCAGCTTTTAAAGCCAGGTTCTCGTTATGAGTAACTACGATAAATGTCTGATTATACTCTCTGTTTAGCTGCCTGAGCAGTTCGTAGATCATGTCGCCCGTTTTTGTATCAAGGTTGCCTGTAGGTTCGTCCCCGAGCACGATTGCAGGAGAACAGCTCAACGCTCTTGCTATTGCAACCCTCTGGTTCTGCCCTCCTGAAAGTTCACCAGGCCTGTGATCCATCCGGTCTTCAAGCCTTACCTTCTTCAGAAGCTCTTCGGCAATTTCTGTTGCTTCTTTCCGATTTTTTCCAGAAATCAAAAGTGGCATCATTACATTTTCCAGGGCTGTGAAATCCGGCAGCAGGTGGTGGTACTGGAAGACAAAACCAAGAGTCCTGTTTCTCATCTCGGAAAGTTCTTTGTCCGACATTTTTGTCACATCATTCCTGTCTATCAGGAGGGTGCCTGAACTCGGAGTGTCCAGCAAGCCTATTAGATGCATAAGTGTGCTTTTGCCTGAACCCGATGGCCCGACAATTGCTGCGAATTCCCCTCTCTCAATTTTCAGATTTACACTGTCGAGCGCGTGAAATTCCACTCCATTTTTATAGGTTTTTGTCAGATTTTTAAGCTCTATAATTGGGCTTTCTTCTGTCATGCTTTTCCGATGCCTCATTAAAATTTGTATATTTAGACAATAAGTGTTTAATCTGCTGTATCTGCTGTATTTTGATGGTTATTACATTCAGGCGCTTTCAATAGCTTTTACAGGGTCAAGTTTTGCAGCTTTCCGCGCAGGGTAGATTCCTGAGATTATATTGATAATAAAGGCAAAGAAAGCAGCATACACAAAGTTAAGCGGTTCGATCTCAAGGGGAAGGGTCTGAAGCCCGAAATACATCTCCTGGGGTACCTCTATTTCATAGCTCTGCAGGCCAACGGTCACAATATAACCGAGAATTGTACCGAGGATAAGGCCTATGGCTCCAAGGATCATGGACTGGAATAGAAAGACAAACATTATGCTCTTTTGAGAAGCCCCCATCGCCTTCAAGATACCTATTTCCCTGGTCCTCTGGGCAACGATGGTGATCAGGGTATTTGCAATCCCGAAACCTGCAATCCCATAAATCAGGAAGTAGAAAATATTTACAAAAACCGTCTGGGTTTCCAAGAGGTTGAGAATTTCAGCATTTTCTTCAATCCAGCTTACGGCATCAAGTCCAGTTTCTCTTTCAATCGAACCTGCAATAATGTCTGCCTGGTAGGGGTCTACAACCCTGACGCCTATAGTGCTCACAACGCCTGGTTCGTTAAAAAAATCCTGCACAGAATCCAGCCTTGCATAGGCTGTTACCTCATCTTCAGCAGTTCCGGTATTAATCAGGCCCACGACCTTAAAAGAAGTTGTTTGAGAACCCGGAAAAACAGCGTCTACCCTGTCTCCTACATGAACCTCAAGGTTCTCCGCAAGCTGGTCCCCAAGCAGGATCCCATATCTTGTATGAACAAGAGTCATGAAGTCCCCTTCTATAACATCCTCGCTCACCCTCATAACGTTCTCTTCAGCCATAGGATCAACCCCCTGAAGGGAAACCCCTTCGGCATTATCCCGATATTCCAGGGCCACCTGACCCAGATATTTGGGGGATACAGCTATAACTCCTTCCTTTTCAGCAATTAGGTCAGACGTATACCTGTAAAGGTGGATGAACTCTTCTTCCTCGTCTTGAGGATTGATAACAATATGGGGATTATTTTCGATGCTTGAGGTTACAAGTTCATCCTGAAAACCAGAAAGCATTGCCATCATTACCGTGATCACGGTAACTGCCAGGGCAACAGCAAGTATGGCAAAAAAGGTTTGCCTTCTTCTGGAAAAAACTTGCCTCAAAGCGATTTTCAGTTCATACATCCTAATAAACTCCCAGGTATGATACGCATCAGGGTTTTAGTCATCAGGGAATTTCACGATTTCCAAAATATTAAATCTGTTCTCACTTTGAATCCGTACTCACTTTGAACTGATCGCCTTCACAGGATCCAATTTAGCTGCCTGCTGGGCAGGATAAATTCCGGCAATCAGGTTCAGCAGGAAAACAGCAAGAATAATGAGCAGGATATCCCCGATGCGGACTACTATGGGGATGGTTGTAAGACCCCCGTAGAGTTCGGAGGAGGCGCCCGGAATTTCATACTGGCCTATTGCCAGGGATATTGCAACTCCTGTAAGAGTACCTCCAAGAGCTCCCAGCAAACCCAGAATGCCGCTCTGAAGAATGAAGATTTTTCGGATACTTGAAACCCTGGCGCCCATAGCGCGGAGCATGCCTATCTGGCTTGTTGCACTGATAACCGAAAGGTTCAGGGTGCTGATCACGCCAAAAGAAGCAATAACCACAATCAGGCCAAGGGTAACGTTATTTGAAGTGCTTTCGATCGCAATAGTACGAAGGATTTCCGGATTTGATTCTGTCCACCCTTTTACTTTATAACCAGTTTTTCTTATCTCTGCAGCAACTTCCCTGTCCCTGTTAAAATCCGCAAGCCGGACAGAGATTCCGTTAATCACATCAGGAACATCATAAAACTCCTGCGCAGTGTCCAGGGACGTATAAGTCAGGGACTCGTCCAGAGAAGACCCGGTATGGAAGATTCCGACCACCCTCAAAGAAAGAGATTTTGCATTGGGGAAAGACACATCGACCGATTCCCCCAGATTAACCTCGAGTTTATCTGCAAGTTTAGAGCCGATTACCACGGTATTTCTGGAAAACTCAAGCTCTCTGAAATCGCCTTCCACCATATCGGATTCAATAGAGCTGATTTCATTTTCCTCTAAAGGAATTACGCCTTTTAGCTCAGCATTAAGGGAATTCGTCTTGAATCTGAAGGAAGCTTTTCCTGCAAGAAAGGGAGAAATGGCAGTAACCCCTTCAATTTTGCTGATATCCTCGATAAGGGTCCTGTAAAGGTAAATATAATCCTCGCCTTCCTCTGGAGATACCGAAACATGAGGAAGTTTATTTACGGTAGTGTTATAGAGCTCGCCAGTAAACCCAACCATAACGGCCTGAGAAACCGTGAGCACCATTACTGCCAGAGCTATAGCTCCTACCGAGAGTAAGGTCTGGACCTTTCTCGCCCAAATCTGCCTGAGTGCGATAAAGAGTTCATAACGCATGGGGTTCACAGCCTTGTGTTTTGTTTCAACTTTGCCTCCTTAAAAAGGACAAAAACAGCAACAAGCCCTGAAATTAAAGAAGATGCGGAAAAACCGGGAGTTCTCTTTCCACTTGAAGCCTCTGTTTCTGAAGTAGAATTGTTTACCGAGCTAAGACTGGAAGCCAGGGAGAGATCGGACTCGATAACAGTTTCCCTGTGCTCAATAACGTCTCCGTTATTTCCCAGAAGCTCTATCTCAAGCCTGTAGACTCCTTCAGGAAGTTTCTGGCTCCAGGCAATTTCAACGGTCTCATCGTCATTATTCAGTAGCACTGGAACCCTTTCCTGGACAGATTCGATCGGGATGGCGTTTCCGGTTCCGAAATTTTCGTTCAGTTTGTATACAGAAAAGGCCAGGCTTCCTTCAAAAGGCACCTGGGAACGCCCTAAAACAGTTGCACTTGCTCCAGTCTCATCTTCATAAATATCAGTAATCTTTGCATCGTCTCTGGCAGTGAAATTCTCCGTTGATGCGATAAACCCCCTATTTGGGGAGTAAACCCGGACTTTCACCCTCCCTGTATATTCTCTATTGTTTTCGAGGAGGGTCTCCCATGATGCAGAAAAGGCTTCCGGAATGCTGGTCAGGGATGCCTTTTCGGTTTTTGTACTGGAAAGGACATCATGTCCGTCTACAAGCATGTATTCGAGATCAAAAAGTGAAGCCTGATTGGGGGAGAGTATGACAGTTATCCCTTCGGAGTTGGGGATGAGATCATCGACCCGGAGTCTGGACGCGGAGTTGCCGCCGTAAACAAAATCATACTCCGATTCTGAAAGTATCTGCCCCTGTTCCAGAAGCCTTGCTCTCAGAGTATAAGCCCCGCGTTCGGCGTTCCTTACATCCCATAAACCAACTTTCGTGACTCTCGTGTTTGCAGGCAAACTGCCAGTCGAGAATTCCTGCGTGGCAATGACCTCTTTGTTTCCATTTTCCGACCTGATCAGAGATACCTCCAGGGTCAGATTCTCTTCTGGCTGGATTGAGTAAAGTGTTACATCAAAAGACTCGATATCACTGTAAAGTTCGGCTATGCGGGTTGGAGCTGTTCCGTTGGCCTGGGAGGTATTTGCTGCAGAGGCCGGGAGAACTGATATAAGAAATAATACGAGTACGAAAAGCAAGGCTTTCATGGTCTTTTTTCCCGATTCGAGAGACTTTTTATTATTTTCTGGTTTTTCGTTTTCCCTCTATATCGTGCAAAACAATAAAATTTTAATTATATTGATATATTTTTTCTATTTATGGGAAAAGGAAACATTGCAATAG
Source organism: Methanosarcina acetivorans C2A (assembly GCF_000007345.1). NCBI lineage: Archaea > Methanobacteriati > Methanobacteriota > Methanomicrobia > Methanosarcinales > Methanosarcinaceae > Methanosarcina > Methanosarcina acetivorans. The sequence goes on from NC_003552.1 coordinate 3,089,903, forward strand.
ATAAATCAATGATAAAAACGATAGTTGACGGCAAAATAATAATTCCTTTGCCAAAAGTTTTGGTTGAAAATCGATACTATCCTATGTTCTCTATATTCTCCCCTACTCAGTGTGATAGTTGTGGAAGTAAATTACATGTTAACTCTCATCACACTCGTTTTATTATATCACGTTACGGCACTATATCTCTCAATGTTACATACTGGCTTTGTCCCACTTGTAAGAAACATTATCATGATCGGGTTATTGGTGTTCAGGGTTCTGCAAATTACAGTTCTGAATATTATGATACACAAATAAATGTCAGATACGATGGACGATGCAGTCTGCACAATTCTCGGCGAATTGGGGAAACATATACAGAAGGAGTAATAAATGTCTGTGGAAGAGCTCCTTGTCCCACTTCATTGTGGTTATATGAACAGAAACTAGCAAAACTTTCAAAGCAAGAACTTTTGAACCAAGGAGTTAGCTTTGAAGAAACATTGTATGTTGATGGGAATTGGATCAAGAATGGATGGAAAAAAAAGCTTGAAGAATTTATTGGAACGAAACTCACAAAGAAAGAATGGAAAAAAATGCGATATAAATCTGTTTACGTTGTTGCTACCAAAGAGAAGGTCATTTTAGATTTTGAAGTAACTGAGAGGTTACCAACAATTGAGGCTCTGATGCCTCTTTTTATACGAATAAAGAACCGATTTCCTGAAGATAAAATCAAAAAGATTGTTTCTGATGAGGATAAAGCGATCATTGGAGCCGTAAAAATGGTCTTTCCTGAAGTGACTCATTCTTTTTGTGTGTTTCATCAATTAAAAAACGTTAGTAAGAGGTATTATGAGGAATTCAGTTCTGTTGAAGAGATTCCAGATAACGATAAGATTACCTACAATGAGATATCTCAATTGATACTTTCTGATACGGTTATCAGTGCTGTTGCGCATATTCAGAAGATACGAGAATTTAACTCTGATCTTGAACTTTCTGAAGCGTCTCATAAAGCGATTTCTTATGCCGAAGAGATTTTCAGCAAGAATGTGAGCTTCTTGAAAAAAGGTTTTACACCTGAGACAGATAATACAATGGAACAAATATTTTCTTTGATATGTGATATAGTAGACAAAGTAAGGTCATTCAAAACCGATAATGGACTAACTAATTTTTGATACAATCTATTTACTTTTTTCAACAAACGGTGTTTCAGCACTGGAAAATGGAAAGGTTTCTCACCTTTAATGAGAGCAAGATTCCAATATGGATAATGCTAGAATTGGAGAATAATTAGTTCTTAAACTTGATGGCTTATAGCTGTAGCTGTCGGAAATTCCCACAAAAATAGTTCCACAATTTGGAAAATTTTGGTGAATGCTTGTGTAAATGAATCAACATTTTTAAATGAGTGAATTGATTTGCTCAAATTGGGATGAAATTTTGTGGTTGTCTTGAAATTGAAGAAAAACCAGAAAAAATTAAAAAGACTCCGATTCGATGACAAAAAGATTGTTTTGGTCTCAAAGACTTTTAATTATTTTCTGAGCTATACATGAGTTTTACTGGATTTAATGAATACAGCTTATTATCAGAGCTATTGAACAATGTTCACTTAAGAGAAAGTAATACATACAACTTATTAATAAAGCTTTTGAACAATGTTCACTTATGAGGATTTAATTCTGGCTAAAAAGAGCACCAAAGGCGATAAAATGAGTGTCAAACGGGATAAAGAAGCAAAAATAAACTCTATACAGGATGCCACACTTATGCTGATCGAGACTGTTGGTTATGATAAGGTGACCATCCGGGACATAGCTGAGGCTGCCGGTGTGAGCATAGGGCTGATCTATAAATATTTCCCGGGCGGCAAATTTGACGTCCTTAAAGAAATCAGTTATAGATACATGGACGAGATATTGAGGATAAAACAGCCGGAAACTATTGATTTTAATGATTTTCCGGGTTACATAAGGGATGTCATAAAAAATATGCAGCAATTCTATAAGGATAATAGTTCTTTGATAAAAGCATTGATCATGGCCGCACTTTGCGATAGCGAAATCATGGCTGAAGTCAAAAACATAGACATTAAAGATTACAAAGCCGTATCCGAATTTTTCTGTCGTTTCAATGGCGTTGAGGTAGGAAATAAAGATCCTCTAAAACTCTTCATGTACTGGGGAATCACAGTAGAAGGCACCATTCTCTCCAATGTTATCTACTCTCTGCCTCTCATAAGCGAAGAAGCCCTAACGGACATGATGGTAGACCTCTCCTTGAAGATATGGGGCTATCAGGCACCATGAACTTTTTCCGGCTCAAGCCAGCCGGAAGGACACAATTCCATAATTTAGTGATTTCTCATTTTTTTCCATCCTTTAAACTTCAATTTCTCTGCTAACTTCCTAAATAAACTGTAATATAACCCTTGAGAAACAATTTTTTTGGCATTTCTGCCAAAGAATTCTTTTACTTCTGTAATTTTTCACTGAACCTATTGACTAAAATCGACACGCTCCGCTATGTCATTCTGAACTACTCTCTCAAAAATAGATATTACTAAAGCTTAAATGGAGAAAATAATCTGAACAATTCCATAAATGACTTTTGTGGTTTCTTAAGTAAATTTAATCTTCTCATCTGAGTAAGTTTAATCCGATTTTCAATTCCTTTGTCAGTTCTAAACTTCTTCTTGTTATCCGTTTTTAGACTTTTTGAATAATAGCTTTCGATAGGGTTATTTGTCGCTGGCGCTCCTGGAAGATAATGGAACAAAGTAAGATTTAACCAGTGTTTATTGATCATCCACAATCGTTTTTGAACCTTTTCATCATATATTCTTATATTTTCCATTAATTTATCAAAGTTATATTTTGCTTTTTCAAGACTATTACGTGGAAGATTTTCCTTTTTTCTTCTGATTTCAAGCTTTAATTTATGTCTATACTGGCAAAATTCCTTTTTTGCTTTTTTAATCCATTCTTGATGCTTTTCTTTGTTATTAATTACGTTGAGTTCTTCAGATTGAAGTTTTTGCAGAAATTTAATCTCATTCTCTCTATTATAAAATATACTTAATAACCTGTACTTCAAAAGTTCCTGTTCTATCGTTGTGTTCTTTGGAAAATCATTAACAATAAGCTTATTTAAATGCATCAAACAATATTGATGGACTAACTTATCCCTAAAAATTTCCTTTAATATATCAGGGTATCTCTTATCAAAATCCGTAACGATAAACACTGGCTCTGATGCATCAAGATTTTTCTTTAGAAATTCCTTGATGGTTTCTGGACTCTTATCTTTGAAAAGTTCATCTGCTATCGTTCTTTGAGCTTTTGCATCCAGTAAAGTTAAACGGTATTTCTGACATCTTCCTTCTTTTGGATGTTGTTCGTCATAATGCACCATATGTATATTTTCTGAATATGGAATAGTTTCCTGTTCCATTTCTTTGTAGAATGCTCTAAAAATCGTGCTTCTTGATCTTGGATATATGAAATCCATTAGATCAGAAATTCCATCATATGAAACGTTATGGTATCTGAGTAACTGGAAAAAATCATTGAATGTATCAAAAAGTAAAGTCTTCATATCTTCCCAAAAACTATAATCTTCTTCGTGTGTACTACCACAGTTTGAGCATTTATACCGACCAATGTTGATTTCCCCAAGACCGTCTTTGGTATGGGGATTATAGCCATTATGAACCATTGGAGTATTACAAATTGAACAGACGGGAGGAATTTTTCTACGAAAAATTCCTCGTGTAGTATATTCATAATCGTTTCCAAAACAACCAAAAACGTCTAAGAGAGCATGGAGCTCAGAAAAGTTATTAAGTGTAAGATTTATAGTCACCATTGCTTCTGCCGTAACATCATTACATAATTATAGGATTATAATTTTGTGTAGTGATGTTACACTTACTTTTATCACTAGATTTTGGGACTGAGTCGCCGGAAGTTATTCTCTATAAAAATTCGATAGTGAATTTTCCGATTGGGGATTATCAAATAACGATTAATCCCGAATAGCTCACAGGTAGAGGACGAATCTTTGAATTGCTGTAACCGGTAATTCCCCAATCCGGGAGGATAATAAAGTTTTAATTAAATACAATACTCTGTTATTTTGCAAAAGAATTGTAAAATTCAAAGAAGGTAACCATGAAAATAGTCGGAATATCATCAAGCCCGAGAGGCAAGAACAGCAATACCTTAAAACTGCTGGATGCAGCCCTGGAAGGGGCTGAAAAAGCAGGAGCAGAAGTTGAATCCATCGACGTTGCAAAACTGAAGGTCAAATACTGCACAGCATGTAACAAATGCCAGGAAACAGGCGTCTGCTCAATAAAAGATGACTATAACGGTGTGCTGGAAAAGCTGCTGGATGCTGATGGTATAATCTGGAGCAGCCCTAACTACATAACAAACGTGACAGCCCAGCTCAAGACAGTCTTTGACAGAAGTCCGCTTGTCATTCACGAACAGCTCTTTGATGGAAAATGCGGCCTTTCCTTAACAACTGCTGGCAGTGATGAACTCGATTTTGTCTTGGGTATTATGGATAATTTTATGCTACACTGCGGAGGGAACTCTATCGGAGGAGTGGGCTGTGCGGTAGCACGGGGACCTGAAGCAATGGAGGTAGCTATTGAAAAATCGCGTGATAAGGGAAAAGACCTAGTTGAAGCGATAAAAGAAAAGAGAAAATATCCTGAACAGGAAGCTGTACATGAGGCATGGAGAGAACACTTCAAGTATGTTATCCTTGCCAACAAAGAACAATGGACGCATAATTGCGATTACTGGATTGAAAAGGGCTGGATGAAAGTGTGAAATTTTCGAAGAGGCTGTATTGATCAAAGAACAGGATTTTCAAGATAAGATTCCAAAGATGAGATTCTAAAGGTTGTACCTGGGGGAAGCTGCAATGTTAAGCGTTGAAGAGCTTGGGAAAAAGCTTACCGAAGCCGGAAGGCTGAAACTGCGCCCTCTGTGCGTCTACGGCACGGATGAGATCCCGAAGGGAGCAGTACCATCGTACGCGGTAGACCGCTGTGTAGCAAAGGCAATATACACTTCTGCCCTCTTTGAAGAGACACCTGCTCTTTACATTGAGGCAAGCCATGAGCAATGCTGTCCCGGCGGGCTTACGTGGATGGGGCTTGCTGAACCGCACCCGAAGCTGAAGTACTTCGTAACCGTAGGCACACCGGACTTCCGGGGTGGAGCTGCTGAACATTTAAAAGCAACCCCGGAACTTTTCGATGAGCAGAAAGAACGTGCCGGGAAAATTACTCCTCACAGCAAATACACAGTTATCGCGCCGTGTACTGATGAGATTGCACCTGAGACTGCCAGCGCCTTTATCCTGTTCGCAGGCAGTGAACAGATCCGAAACCTCTGCGGGCTGGCGCAGTTCAGTAACTCCGACCCTTTCTTCAGGACAATAATACCCGGAGGGCCTGTCTGTGCTACGATGATCGCTTTTCCGGCAGGAATGGCAGAAAATGCACCTGCGGACTCTGCTTATGTCGGACCTGTAGATCCTACAGGAAACTCCTGGCTTCCACCCGAGTTAATGATTATGGGAATCCCTGCAGGGCTCGTGCAGCAGATGGCAGCCGACCTGGGAGATTCCTTTATCTGCAAACGGAGCAGGATAGCGTATCCTGAGAAGCGTATTAGCATAAAGCTTCCTGTTACGGATCTGCCAAAATGAGAATAAAGCATGTCTCGAAATAAAGTATCCTAGCATATACGGAGGAAAAGAAATTATTTAATTAAAGAACCCAATTCTCAGAAAGCCAGAGATCTATTCGTCAGGCGTTTGGAACCAAAATTCCTTCTCCTGCAATTATTTTCCGTTTATCTTACACCCGTCTTCTAACTATCATCAATCCATTTTAGCCATTTTGGTGGTCTTTTTGTCTTCAAAACTAAACCGTGAAACCTTTATCCGTTCTATTGCAGACCTTCTCAGAAAAGCGGAAATCGAGCTTCCCGACGATGTGGTCGAAACCCTCAGGAAAGCCGAAGCCCGGGAAGAAAAACCGGTTGCAAAGTCCCAGCTCCGGGCAATCCTTAAAAACATCGAGCTTGCAAAAAATCATGGAGTTCCCATGTGCCAGGACACAGGCATTATGATCTTTTTTGTCGAACTCGGGACAGAGCTTCAACCGGGCTTTGACCTTGAAGCCGCAATCCGGGAAGCTGCCGTCCTTGCGACCCGGGAAATCCCCCTCCGCCCGAATGCCGTGGACCCCCTGACCCGAAAAAACAGCGGAGATAATACCGGCGCAGGAATCCCGGATATTCACTGGAAACTCGTGCCCGGAAAAGAGCTCAGAGTCACAGTTGCCCCTAAAGGTGCGGGTTCGGAAAACATGAGTGCTCTTCGGATGCTAAACCCGACCGAAACCGGTAGTATCAAAAACTTCGTGCTCGAAACGGTGATTAACGCAGGCGGGATGCCCTGTCCTCCCCTGACGCTTGGCATAGGGATAGGAGGGTCCTTTGACAAAGCCGCAAGGCTTGCAAAAGAAGCCCTGCTAGAACCCCTTGACACCCCCATGAACGAGTTTGAAAAGGAAATCCTGGAAGCAGTAAACGCCCTTGGAATCGGCTGTATGGGACTTGGAGGCAGCACAACCGCCCTTGCCGTGCATGTGAAAACCGCACATTGCCATACGGCTTCCCTGCCTGTTGCCATAAACATCCAGTGCTGGGCGAACAGGCATGCTTCCGTCGTTTTCGGGGGTGAAGAATAATGGAGTACCACCTGCAGACCCCGCTGAAGATTGAGGATATCAAGAAACTCAATGCCGGAGACATTGTTTATATCTCAGGAGAGATCCTGACAGCCCGGGACGAAGCCCATGCAAGAATTCTTGAAATGAAAGAAAAAGGAGAAGAACTTCCGTTCTCCCTTACAGGGGCAGTTATCTACCACTGTGGCCCCCTTATGCAAAAGACAGGAAACGGCGAAAAGGAGGAATGGAAAGTAGTGTCAGCAGGTCCCACAACCAGCGGCAGGATGTCAAAAATGACTCCTCCTCTCCTGAAAGCACATGAAGTTAGGGCGATTATCGGAAAAGGTGGGATGAAAGGGGTCTCAGATGCGTTAAAAAACAGATGCGTCTACCTTGCATATACAGGAGGATGCGCAGCCCTTGCCGCCGAACTTATAAAAGAGGTAAAAACCGTCCACTGGCTTGACCTTGGCATGCCTGAGGCTGTCTGGGTACTCAGGGTGCAGGAGTTCGGGCCTCTCATAGTAGGAATCGATGCAAAAGGGAAAGATATTTTTGCAGAGGTCAGGGAAAAAGCTGAGAAAGTGTATGAAGGAATGCAGAAGTAAAAATCAACGTTTAAGGTAGTGCAGTCCTCAGATGAAGCAATCTTCAGGTAGTACAGTCCTGAAGGTAGTGCAATTTTCCGGCCTGCACCAGTTATCTGAAATCTTTTCAGTTTGTACTTGCATTCCCCGCTAGTACCTGAAAAATAATTTCTCTACCCTGAAAACCATTTGTTAATCAAAGTTAAATATCAGACTTATCCGCCAGCTTGCCTGGCGGCCCTTCCCAAAATTCATAAAAAGAAGAAATGATAGGAAAATAAAGACCGAAATTTCTTACTGTTTGCCTTTCAGGTTCTCTTACTTCCTCACAAGCGTATTCGGTAGCTGTAACTTTTCTTGTTTTCCTCTTTTCCTACTTTTAGGTTCTTTTGTCTCTCTTTTTGCCTTTTTGAGACAGACCGCTCTCCTTCGTCGAGCGGAACACGAACGACACAATAAAGCGAATAAGGTTGTACGGGGAAGGAAAATCTTAATTTATTCCGCTTGAGAGCTGCGAAACAGACATATGCTGCCGAAAATAAACTCAGGTGGGACAGGTGCTTTTAGAAAAGCTTTTGTCCTCTTAACCTTCGCCTCTGCGGCCCTCAAGGTATAATCGCTTTGATGGATCAGGCCCCAGAGGTTCAGCCAGCACCCTGAAGTGTTCAAAAAGTTCTTTTCCCCACCGTACAGCTTTTTCTCCGAAAACGACCATACTATTGTCCTCACTGTCGTCCATTTTTCCGGATGAAAAGTATATAAGGACCATTGTATCGGTTACAGCAACCGTAGGAGGATTAAAATCATTACCCAGTATATACATCTCTGAGTTTTCAAGAAGAAGGAGGGTGTCAAGGTCTTCTTTAAACTCTTCTGCGAGTTTTTCAAAGATTAGCCGAGTAAGTATCACTGAGACCTTCAGTCCTTTTTTTGCGTGCTCCGCACAGATACCCGAGTAGCTCATGTGGAGGCATGAGATGATGAGGAGAAGCTGTTTTGAGCTGCAAAAAGCTTCGGTCACTTCCCTGTACATCGAAGAAACATCATCACCGTGACAGAGCGCCGGGAAACAGACTATAAGTTCTTCCATTAGCTTGAAAAAAACAGGAGGGATTCCTCCGGGTTTAACTCCAGGGCAGTAATCGTAATCGTCTTCAAGCAGCCTGAAAGCTTTAACAAGCGATTCCATTCTTCGGACAAGAATTTTTCCTGTAAGGGAAAGGCTGTATAGATTGCCCTGTTGAACCACAAGCCCGTTTTCTTCCAGCCTTTTGAGCCGGGAAAGGATTGCATCCGGACCGATTCCAAGTTCGGAGTTTATTTCTTCGACTGTCCCGGGTTTTTCTTTTAAAAACAAGAACAGATCTGTCTTCTTGGAAGGCAGAAAGACTGTGACCAGAGAAGAGCTCATCAATTTTACTGCAGAAGCTACGGATATATATCTTTTCTTCAGCAATTATAGTGCCGGTATAAATTGGTTCATATGAAGAAGCGCAAAACCCTGAGTTTTTAAGTTCAGGAGGATAAGCGTCAACTTCTCAACATTCTCCTGATATTGCTTCTGCAAATAAGCTTGTATTCTTAACTATATTATAATATTCGATACTGTCACCACAACCAAAATGCGAAAACCAAGCTGAGGAGTTGGATAACAGGGTATCCTCATACCTGAAGGGATCGGGAACGTCAAGCCGGAGAAAACCAGAAGCTGGAAAGCATCTCAAGTATAATCTCACGTTCATACTCTGTTTTACCTTTGGAACGAGGGGCAGAGCCTGTATGACTCGTCAACATTGGCTGGGAGGAGGATTCAGGAAGCCGCTGAATCTTTAGTTTAGCGGTAGTTCACCAACTTACATACCTCCTTTGCGTCATAGATTTGAAGGATAACTAGCTGTCCATTCTGTAGGGTCAAATACAATTGGACACCCTCCATTTACCCATGAATCTATACCACCCTGAATGTTATACACATTTTTGTAACCCGAATCTGCTATCAACTGGCTTGCAGCAGCGCCTCTGTTTCCTGCTTTACAATAAACGAATACTTTTATATCTTTATTTTTTGGTAATTCATTTATTCTATTCGGCAATAGCTGGCTATCGGATAAATTAACTGGATCATATGCTGGCACATTTTTTAATGGGATCAGTTTTGCTCCTCCTATATGCCCGTGCTTGTATTCAGCAGGGGTACGAACGTCCAGAATGAACACACATTTTTGTTCGAGTATCTCACTGGCAACACAGGGCGTAATATTCTGGTACCCAACTGAAGTAGTATAATCAGTCTCAGTATAATCAATCTCAGTATAATCAGTCTCAGTATAATCAGTCTCAGATACCGCTTCTGCAATGCCCGGGGCAATTATGAGAAGCGCAATAAGAATTGCAAAACCTGGCAAGTATTGTTTATTCAACTAATTCCTCCACTCAAATTGATTCACACTCAAATTGATTCATTCTCACATTCCAACTACATCCTGGAGATTCACCCCGGTAATTGCGGGCGTATCACAATGATTTCAGATGTTTTTGCCTGGATGTTTCCGCTTATGTATGGGCTGGCGCTGCGGCAACAGGAGCTAATGTATCATGCTTGTGGCTTCTGCGCATGAAGAACTTGATGAGCTCATCAACGAGCAGCAGGGCGATGGCAGCGGCGATGCAAATCCGCCACTGGTGCCCGCTCAGGGAGGTCAGGCCAAGGAGGCGCTGCAGGAAGCCGAGCTCGGTCGCCAGGATGGTTATCAACAACGCCATGCCATAGAGTTGCAGCTGGTTTCGATCACGGATAATGTCCCGGTCAAAGGCGGTCTCGGTCTCGCTGCGAACGCTGAGTCCCCTGGAGATGCTGAGTAAGGCGAAAGCCACAAAACCCATAGTAGCCGCCGTGACTGCGCCGGCTGCTTCGAAGATAGCCTCCAGATAGACCGTGGCGATAGCCATCAGGATGCCGAGGAAAGCGATGCGTATCCATTGTGAAGTTGATAGGAGGGGTTGTTTCAGCGGCCGTGGTTTCTTCTTCATCAGGCCTGTGGTTGGCTTGTCAAATCCAAGCGCCATAGCCACCGGGACCGAGATCAGGAAGTTCAGAAACAGGACAACGAGTGCTGCAAACGGGGTTCCCCCGAGTACGAAGAAGAACGCAGCCAGCAGGTAGCATGCGATGTACGCCACCAGCTGTCCCATCTGGAAGCGGACAAAGTTGAACAGGTTATTGTAGATGTGCCGGCCGTACTCCACTGCCTTGACGATGGTGGCGAAGTTGTCGTCGGTCAGGATCATCACCGCTGCATCCTTAGAGACTTCGGTGCCGGTAACGCCCATGGCCACGCCGATGTCAGCTTTCTTCAGCGCAGGGGCATCGTTAACCCCATCACCGGTCATCGCTACGATGTTGTCTTTCTGCTGGAGCAGGGTCACCAGCCGAATTTTGTCCTCCGGGGTCACGCGAGCCACCACACCGATCTGATCCAGCTGTGGCTTCAACTGCTCATCAGGAATGGCGGCAAATTCTGCCCCTGTCAAAGCCTGGCCTTCAATGCCCAGTTCGTTGCCTATGGCGGCAGCTGTCACCGCATGGTCGCCAGTGATCATACGTACCTGGATGCCGGCACTGTGGCAGCTGGCAATCGCATCCTTTGCCTCGCCTCGCGGCGGATCGACTATCCCAACCATCGCTAGAAGGGTCAGATCCTGCACCAGGTCGAGCAGATTACTTTTCGGGTCGAAAGTTGCCGGATCGAAGTCCCGGCGTGCCACGACCATTACCCGCTCCCCGGCAGCTGCCATACGGTCGTTTTCGGCCAGTGCCAGATGACGATTTTCGTCGGTTACTGCGAATGGCTCTCCACCCGGAATCCAGTAATATCCACCACGGGCGATCAACACGTCAGGCGCTCCCTTGACGCAGCAACGCACAACCGGCTTTCCCTGCTCATCGGTCATGTTGTGGAAGGTCGCCATGAACTTATATTCGGCATCAAACGGCACCTCGGCAACACGGGGGAACATCTCTCTTGCGCTGTCAACATGGATGCCTCCCTTCTCAGCCAGCACGATCAGAGCACCCTCGGTGGGGTCGCCAATCAGGGTTTCGCCGTCCAGCCGCGCGTCTGCACACAGTGCCATGGGCAGCAAGACCTGATCAAGGTCGATCCTTTTCCCACCTGCACTCTGTATCTTACCCTCGGTGCTGTAAGGCGCCGTATTCTTCTGCCAAGGCTGGCCGGGCTGAATACCCCTGGTCAGTTTCAACTCTCCTGTGATGCCGTAGCCTTCACCTGTCACATGGTAGCGGTTCTGGCCGGGGATAGTGAACTCTACCGCTGTCATCTTGTTAAGTGTCAGCGTGCCGGTCTTGTCCGTGCAGATGGCCGAGACCGAACCAAGCGTCTCCACCGATGGCAGCCGTTTGACAATGGCATTCTGGGCCGCCAGTTCCCGCGTACCCATGGAATACATGGTGATGACCACAGCCGGCAGGCCTGTGGGGATAGCTGCGATAGCCAGAGCCACACCGGCGATGAAGATGGAGTCCAGGGGCTGTCCGTTGCGGAGTCCCATTATGACCATCAGGATAAAAGCAAGACCTGCCAGCCCTGCAATGATCATTGTCAGCCGGTCGAGCTGCTTCTGTAATGGCGTCTTATCCGCTTTGGTTTTGTTGAGCAGGTCAGCGATGTGGCCCATTTCGGTGCCCATGCCGGTGGTGGTGACGATCATCTCGCCTCGACCACGGGTGACTGAAGTGTTCATATAAGCCATGTTGTGGCGGTCACCCAGGGGCACCTCGGCTCCGTCGATGACCTCGCTATTCTTGGCCGAAGCAACGCTTTCGCCTGTCAGAGCCGCTTCCTCGATTTCCAGTGTTGCCGTCACAAACAGGCGTCCGTCAGCAGGGACTACATCACCCGCTTCCATTAACACGACATCGCCTGGCACCACCTGCGCGATATCTACTTCCTGCGTCACACCATCCCGGCGCACATGAGTGATGTTTTTCATCGTCCCGGCTAGCGCCGCCAGGCTGGCAGCAGCCTTGGATTCGCCGCGCAGGCCCAGCATCGCATTGAAGACAGTCAGACCCACCAGAACCAGCGTGGTCCCCCACTTATCTGTGAATATCTGGTTGATGAGCGCTGCCGCCAGCAGGATGATCTGCATCAGGTCTTTGTACTGCCGCAGGAACGCCTGCCAGCCCGGCTCTTTATTCATCTCCACCAGGTGATTCGGGCCATACTTCTGCAAACGCTGCTGAGCCTCAGCCGCATTCAGGCCCCTGTCCGGATCGACCTGAAGCCGGCTGGCGATTTCTGCGGGCGTAAGTGCGTACCATTCGACATCTGACGCCATCTGGGCCGGACCAGGCGATTCTGTTTGATTGGATGACATGTTCCATCTCCTTGAGTTCTAAAAGTATGGAGGTTTTGATGTCCTCCGGTTTGAGTTGCCCTGCTTTCAGGCGTGGTCTTACCTGTTCTTCTTGCCTTTCGCTTTGGCCTTTACGACAGCTTTATCCTTCCGACCCCCGTCCTCGTTCTCGAGCTCTTCTTTAGCCACAAGCAAAGCCTGTTTCTGCTGCTCACTGACTGTAGGATAGGCCAGGTCGAGTTTTTTCATAGTGCTGTATAGTACGGCAGCAACGGCCAGCCGTGTGAACCACTTATGATCGGCAGGTACGATATACCAGGGTGCCCACTCAGTACTTGTATGGTTGAACATGTCTTCGTAGGCGTCGATATAATCGTCCCAATGGGCCCGCTCTTTTATGTCAGCTGCAGAGAACTTCCAGTTCTTCTCAGGCAACATGGTCCGCTTCAGGAAACGCTTCTTCTGGGCTTCTTTGGACACGTAGAGGAAGAACTTGACGACAATGATGCCGTTGTCGACCAGGTACTTCTCGAAGTTGTTGATCTCTTCGAAGCGCCGTTTCCAGATATCCCTGTCCTTCAATGCGGGCGGGAGCTGCTGGCCGGCGAGGATCTCGGGATGCACGCGCACAACAAGGACTTCTTCATAGTAGGAACGGTTGAAAATCCCGATGTCACCGCGAGCGGGCAGGACCTTGAAGTTTCGCCACATATAATCGTGGTCCCGTTCTTCGCCGGAAGGCGCCTTGAAACTGTAGACATCGACCCCCTGCGGGTTGACCCCCGACATGACGTGCTTGATGGTGCCGTCCTTGCCGGCTGCATCGAGGGCCTGAAGGACCATAAGCAGTGCATACTGGTTCTGGGCCCAGAGCTTGTCCTGCATCTCGGCGAGCATCTGGATACCTCTGGCCAGGATCTCTTTTGCCTCCGCTTTCTTCATCCATCTGCCGGTGAAACCGGGATCATAGTCCTTCCTCAGGTTGATCTTCCTGCCGGGCGGGACCCTCATGAATTCCATCAATGCTTCAATTCTGGCTTCCACATCTTCAATTCTGGTTTCCGCATCTTCAATTCTGGTTTCCGCATCTTCAATTTTGGTTGCCATATTTTGATTCCCCTATTCGTTCCTTGTATTGAACATTCAAGACCTGTCGAATTTCCTATCATCTGGGTGTGTTTGATGCCTCATTCTTTTTTAGAGACCAGGATTTCAGGCGGCAGGAATGCCGAGACGAATATGCCGAATATTGTAACAAGCACCAGCCCCAGGAGGGAAGTTCTTATCCCCTTAATGCGAGCGATTTCGTTGATTCTCAGGATTTCCGCTGCAAGGTCAGAGGGGACACCTTCCAGGGCGGTCTGCAGTTCCTCGTTGCTCAAAAACTGCACATTCTCTTCTACCGCAGATACCAGGTCGGGCTTGAGATCCTCCGGAATGGCAGTACTGTCGTCGATTAAGGTAATGGCTCCGACTGCCAGGCCCGCAACCAGAAGAGAGCCCATAAGCGCAGTCCCGATGGCCATGCCAAGGTTCTGGGAAGTGCCCATCAGGGCAGCCGTCTCGCTTGTCCTTTCGGGAGTTACCTGGGAAAGCACGAGGTTCATCACCTGGGATGCTATAAGCCCCCCGCCTATACCTATCAGGGCAAAGCCGGTCATAAGGCCAAGTCCTCTTACCTCTACGTCAATAGTTGCGATAGCCAGAAAAAGACCCGCGAGAAGTATGACCAGTCCGGCCTGGATGATGCGCTTCGAGGCAATGAAGATGGAGAGCCGGGATGCCGTTAGTGAGGCTATCAAAAGCGGTATGGAAAGAGGCAGGTAGACAAAGCCGGTCTGCATCGCGTTTAAGCCCAGGACGATCTGAAGAAAGAGAGCCATGCTGAACAGGAAACCTCCGAAAAGGAGGGTCTGGACCATCTGGGTGAGAATTCCCGATGTGACCCTGCGGTCCCTGAGCACGTCGAGCCTTACGAGCGGCATTCCCCCGCTGCTAATGAGATGGCGTTCCCAGGCGGCAAAACCAAGCAGGATAACGACTCCTGCTGCAATGAATACGGGAGTTGGGGAAAGGCCGAACGGGGAAATTTCAATCCCTGCTATTGAAAAAGTCTGGCGTGCCTTCCACCAGCCGTAGGTCCCTGCCATCAATATACCAAAAACGATAAGTCCCATTCCCAGCGCGGAGAGAATAGACCCGATTACATCCAGCTTCGGTTCTTCTCCGGCCTTAAGAGGCGCATCCAGGATAGCGCGGCTTAAAGCCAGGACAATGATCACTATCACCACCTCTCCAGCAAAGGCAAGCCGCCAGGTGTATGCGGTTGTGAGCCAGCCTCCTATGATAGGGCCAAGAGCAATTCCGCTTGCAACGATTCCCCCAATTATCCCATAAGCAATGGCGCGATCTTCCCCTTCGTAGTTTGAGGTCACGAGAGTCTGGATGGCAGGCATGACAAGGGTTGCCCCCAGTCCTTCAAGGATCGACCAGCCCACAAACAGTACACCTATTGTCGGGCTGATCGCCGTCAGGAGTGACCCCACCCCGTATATCACCAGTCCGAGCCTGAATGCTCGTTTTCTCCCAATGATATCTCCGATTTTGCCCCCTGTGATCATAAAGGATGCCATAACAAGCGCATACAGAGTAATAGCGCCCTGGACGGTAGTTACGTTCGTATTGAAGTCACTTATAAGTGCTGAAATCGAAACGTTCATGATTGTGGTATCAATAACGAGCACGAACATTGCAAGCACTAGTGCAACAAGTACGGTCTTTCTCTCGATGTTACTGCCTCCTGTGAATTAGAGCAATAGTGAACATCTTCGGCAGATAAGCTCCCTTCATCCTTTCACAACCAGAGCTTTTCTCAGAGAATTAAAGCAGGAGCAGAAAGTCAGGAACCTTTTCTAATCCCCCTGGAAATCATCATCTACTGTCCTCCATCTCCACTCCTGCCTTCATCTTCACTTCTCAATCCCTTCCGAATGTTTCCCTCACCCCGGGTAGCATTATGTAGATAAGAACAAGGGCGTTAACGATAACTGACAGGTTAACATCATACCATGAGCCTCCGGTAATCAGCACCACAAAAGCCAGGCACAGATTAAAGACTGAAATGACAGCCAGGAAGAGCCATGCTTGCGGGTCTACCTGCCAGAGCATCTGAGCCACCCAGGCCCATATGTAGGCAAGCAGGCCATACAAGAGGGCATACCAGAGGTTGAAAATACGGATGTTCACAGGCCCGAGAAAAGGCAAAAATCCAAGAAAACGAAGCATTGCAATACCGTTTAAAAATGCCAGCAATACAGCTACAAAGGTCAGAATAGTAACACCAACAGGTCTTTCCATATTTTTGTCTCCTTATTTTTGTCTCGAAAAATTCCTTCATCAGGTTCGCATATTTAACCCTCCGATGGCTACCCTGATTCCCGAGAATAAGGAACAGCACGGATATCCAAGGAAGAAAAAGGCTCCTGCCAGAGAGTTGCCTGGCAGGAACAAAAATGGATTATTGGATCACATTAGTTCCCAATCCCTATCCCGGTTTAATCTGTCCCGAATGCCTCTCTCACTCCAGGCAGCATAACGTAGATGAGGATAAGGGCGCTAACAATTACTGAAAGGTTAACGTCATACCATGAGCCGCCTGTAACCAGCACCACAAAATCCACGCACAGACTAAATATCGAGATAACAGCCATAAATATCCAGCCCTGCGGATTTACCTCCCAGAGCATCTTGGCCACCCACGCCCAGATATAGGTCAGCAGGCCGTACAATAGGGCATACCAGAGATTGAAAATACGGATGTCCAGAGGCCCGACAAAGGGAAAAAAACCAAGAAAACGAAGCGTTGCAATACCGTTTAAAATTGCCAACAATACAGCCAGAAGTGCCAGAATAGTAACGCCAATAGGTCTTTCCATATTTTTGTCTCCTTATTATTTGTCTCCTTATGTTTGTCTTCTTATGTTTGTCTCGAAAAACCCCTTCTTCAGGTTCGCATTTTCAGTCCTCCGATAATTCCTCCAATCCCTCCGATAATGAGGAAAAACCCGAATACCCACGGTAGAACCAGAGCTCCTACCAGAGAGTTGTTTAGAAGTAGCAGCCCGAGGATTATGGTAACGATACCAAGAATTCCAGTCCCCCATCCTCCTCCCTTAAATCCCAGAAAAAGTTTTACAGCACCGGTGATTATAGCCCATACCCCTATGAAAATAATGAAGAGTGTGAGTACTATGAAAGGGCTGTAAATAGGGTATATCAATACGAGAATTCCTACAATAATGCCCAGTATACCTGCAAGCAGTTTCCATAATCGGTTCCCTGAGAATACGAATGCCCCTAAAACGGAAAGGATCCCACCTGCCAGCCAGAAAATGCCCAGGACCTGTATGAGAAAGATAGTGGTTACTGCAGGGTTGTATATCAGGAATAAACCAACGATAATTGCGATAATCCCTTCCAGAAGAACCACCCACCATGGTACTCCCAGTACTCCATACCCTACCTCACTGCCTGGTTGTTCTTCAACTTCAACTGGTTGTTCCATATAATCCATCTCCCTAATTTTTTAGTGCCCCAGCCAATTTTCCACTATTGGAATACAGGCATGAGCACAGCTAAAGAGACATCACCCATCCTGAGCAGAAATATCCTGTTTTCGGATAATTTCCGGTACACTCAGGAATCAGCCAGAATCAAAGAGAAGACAGTCTTCCCCCTCCACAAAGCAGAGCATCTCTTCTTTCCGGGCGTTCATTGATGGAATTCACACCTGTACGGCTTGCCCACAATTAATCAGAAGATCTCATTGTGAAAGTCTCTGATCAAGTGCAGCTTTTCCATCATTGAAAGCCCCGACATGACGCAGGCTGAAATAAAGTATTATCTATCACTGCAACATATGAAGACAGGATTCTGCTGGGATCTTAATTTCAGTGTTAATTTCAAGACCAATTTCAACTTCAAGATTGATCCCTTCTTTACATTCTCCTGATGATGAAGCAATGATATGATTGTTTATATACAAACCATTAGATATAAAATAACTTATTATTAATTCTCAAAGAAGACTCTTTTATCCGGAATTCCGTCAGCTTGCCGGGAAGTTATTCAAAAAAAGGAAAAAGGAATGATTAAAGAGAAAGAAGAAAGAGACGGAAGTAGCCTGAAAATACCAGTATAAAACAGTAAAAAGTAGAACTAGATTATTATTTGCCTTTTATCTTCATTTCCCTCTTCTTACTCTCGAGAAAGCAGCTCTTCTGCATCTCTTTATTTTACCATTGTTTTTAAATTATTCCTCTTAAGCGAGCAAAGCAAGCGAAAAGGACTTCGTGCTGTTGCGATTACATCACAACTAAAAGAAAAATCATAGATTTTTCTGTCCCGAAGCAAAACTCGGAAAGCAAAACTCGGAAAGCAAAACTCGGGTGGCTCAATTCGGGGTGATACCCCAAAATTGAAAAACAAATCAAAATCAAAGTTAAAAAAGAATCAAAACCGAATTGAAGAATAAAAGAGTTTGAGGTTAAGGTTTTTCAACCTGAACCTCTTCTCGCGAACTCCCATCAGACTTTTTTCCGTTGTCTGCAGATCATTTTCTTTCCCTTAGTTGAATATCGGGAGAATCCCAGATTTCAGCCTCGAAGAAGTAATATTCCCCGTCTTCTCCGGCGATTGCTGTTTCAAAGGAAGTCCAGGATTCGTCAGTGAACCTTTTCAGGACGACCGTGGAGATATCTGCGTTATTTTCTTCAATCCAGGATTTTGAAACTCTGAATTCTATAACTGCCTTATTGATATTCCCGGAGTTTTCAAACTCTTCGCTGCCTGCCAGAAGATTCATACTCTGAGAAATTTCAAAACCTGGGGAGACAGCATAGTCCAGTTCGTCTTCCGGTTCGTCTTCCTGTTCACTGTCAATAGCCGAAGCTTCCTCTTCGAACCTTTCATATCCAGAAGGTATCCTTGTGGAATACTTCCAGGGTTCAAAGACGATTTCAGTGATTCCAGTTTCGGAGTTGCCGAGAATGGACTCTATTTTCGAGTCTGAAACATCTTCTTGCGAGGCTTCAACTGCCCAGAAGTTTTCTGCGGGCTCTGCTGAAGTATCGGTATCATCCTCAAGATCCTGCCCTTCCGAATCATTATCCTCAGGCTGAGCCGGACAATCGAAAAGCCAGGTTACCGGCAGATAATCCTGGCTGCCTGTGTAATTACTGATTACATAGGGAGTGTCCCCTATTCCGTCCCCATTGGAGTCCTGACCTTCATAATCACTCCAGTAGTTCCCGATTTCGGAACTGTTCCAGGTGTTCAGGTATTCATCCTCAACGTTCTCCGTGTTGTTGAAGTAGTTCCTGTAAATGAGGTTTCCGTAACTTTCATCAATCAGGATACCTCCATCATTGTTTGCAACGACGTTCGACACGAGGGTATTGGCATTTGGCCTTATTTTGTCTCCACTGCCTGTGCTGTCGTCCATCAGATAGAACCCGTATATGTTGTCGAGGACAGTGTTGTTGCTTAAATTGTTGTATTCAGACATCCAGAGTAAAATGCCTATTAAGTTCGAACCGGCATTGCTTTCATTAACGCTGCTGTTTTCGGAAACCCACATTGAAAGGCCGTAATAGTTTAAGTCTGCAGTATTTGTGTCCAGGGTGTTATTGCTTGAAAATGTCAGGTCTAAGCCGTAAATATTTTCCGAGGCATAGTTATTAATTAATCTATTATTGTCCGAAGCCTCCAGATAGATGCCTTCAAAGTTATCATTTGCCAGGTTTCCCGTAAACGTGTTATTTCCGGACCTATAAGCATAAACTCCGTAGAAATTGTCCGAGGCACTGTTGTTAAGCAGGCTGCTGTTCTCGGAAAGCGCCAGACAGATTCCGTACCCGCCATCAGAGAGGATGTTGTCTTCAAAAGTGGTATTTTCCGAACTTAAAACGAAAATGCCGGCATCGTTGTTTGAGGCAATATTGTTAGCAAGCAGACCGCCCTCAGCATTTTCGAGATAGATCCCGTAAAGGTTGTCCGATACTCTGTTATTTTCCAGCCTTGCTTCGCGTGTATTTTCGAGATAAATCCCGCACAGGTTATATTCCAGGGAAAGGTCCCTGACCGAAACATTCTGGCAGGAAACGAAATAAACGGTGCCTGCATTCGAGCTTGAATTAAGTTCGATTCCGTCTCTATTTACAAAGAAATAAATCGGCTTGCCGTCAACAAGGTTATTCGTTTCTATCCTGTTTGGCTCAAGCACCCCTCCGGCTCCGAAGTTAAAATAGTTGTCTGACATCGTGTTGTTCCGGAGCGTATTTCCCCAGGAACTGCTCAGGTAAAGCCCGTACAGCTTGTTGGAATCTGCGGTGTTGTTCTCAACGCTGTTTTCACAGGCGTTTTCAAACAGGATACCGTAGTCCCCATTTGAAACCGCACTGTTGTTTGCGATTTTACCGTACCCGGAATCCAGGAGATACATTCCTATGTCGTTATCTTCAAGGGTGTTGTTTTCAAGCAGGAAATTGCTTGTGTTGCAGAGGACAAGTCCCCAGTAGTTGTTTTCGAGGGCCAAGTCCCTGACAGTCACATTCTGGCAGTCGATACAGAAAACCGTCCCCGCCCCGAAAGAAGCATTTATTTCCAGGTCGCTTTTTCCGACAATGTGGTAAACAGACTTGCGGTTAACGGTATTACTCTTATCGATATCGTTTATGGAGGAAAAGTCTGTAATTTTCAAATTATATTTATTGTTCACCATTTCATTGCGGCGGAGCCTGTTATCCCCCGAAGCTCGAAGACAGATCCCGTACCCGTTTGAAATAGCTTTGTTCCGGAAGAGGGTATTGTTAGGGGAATCGTACAGATAGATCCCTGTATGGGTGTTTGAGATAGCATTGTTTGCCTGCACCGTATTGTCGGATGAGCCGTACATGCAAATCCCGAGCAGGTTATCTGTAAGAATATTGTTACAGATATTGTTTCCTCTGACATTGTAAAGGAGGATTCCGCAATTGGACAAAATGCTACCTGAATAATCACCTGCTCCGATTATGAAAAATCCGCTGATATTTACGGAATCGGCAGTAACATAAAACACAGAATCTTCCTGTTTATCGGACTGGACAACGGTGGCTTCAGGCCCGCACTCGGAGCGGATTGTCAGGGGCTTATCTACATTCACAGTTTCGCTGTACCAGCCATCGCGGACAATAATTGTTGAACCGGCGGTTGCCCTGTCCACTGCTTCCTGAATGGAAGAATAAGTGTTGGAGGAAGTACCGCATACATTGTCATCGTCAACATAAAGGATCACAGCCTGCTTCCCTACGGAAACACAGTCAATCCTGGAAGTGCCGTTAGCCCCAAATTCGTTTTCCACGGAAAGGGTTACAGTGTAGAGCCCCTCCTCGGAGTACGAATGTACCGGGTTTTGTTCGGTTGAATTGCTGCCATCCCCGAAGTCCCAGCTCCAGGCTGAAGGGGAATTCCTGCTTGCATCAATGAAACTGACCGCAAGTGGGGAAGCTCCCGAAGTAACATTAAGTACAAAAGCCGCTTCCGGAGCAACGTCCCTGTCAGTAAATGCCTTTATACAGGCGTTTGAGTTTTCAAGGATAGAAGAGAGGTCAACCCAGCTGATACCGTCAGGGCTGACATAACTTTCCCCTGCACCGGAGGAGGCCTGGCTGCTGTAACCATCTATCGGGTACTCCAGAGCAACAGGATATCCGTATTCAGGAGCACTGAACCTGAGTAACACCGAGAAATTCTGCCCTTTAGTGAGGGGAACTCCCTGATCCAGCCGGACAGTATGATACCCGGCACAGGTAAATGTCCCTTTCTCGGATGCTTCGGGGCCCTTGGGGTTTATAGGCCCGGAAATCGGATCGGTATAAATATAAACCTCATACTCAGCACCGGAATCCGTTGTATAGAAACTGACAGCACTGAGCGTCTCATTTTCTCCTGCTGCGAAAATATTGGCAGTCCAGGCAAAGGATTTTTGGGCATACCCGAAGCTGCTGACCCAGCCCAGAGGGTCATACTGGTATATGGAATCATAGTCGTCAAGACTCTCTGCGGTGTAAATGGCATTATCCGTGCCTATTTTCGAGTCATAATAAGAAACATAGAAATAACCTTCATCTCCCCAGTCAGATCCCCAGGAATTCTTTACAATAAAAGCGCCATCTCCCGGAGCAGCCGGATTGAATTTGTTTTTATCAAAGGAGTCGTCCCAGCCGACAATAGCAACAAGGTGATTGGAAAATTCCTCATCAGGATAATAATAACTGTTGTTAAAGGAATTAAAATAGGCAAGATCAATATAAATTGTGGAGGCAACTGCTCCGTATTCTTGCAGAGCCCGCTTGATGTTCTCGTTGTCCAGAGCCCCCTGCCTGTCCGGAATAAACAGAACTTCCTGAACATGTTTTACTGTTGGAAGCCCGTCCGGAGAAAGAATGGAATGGGAGTCATAGAGGTCATCCGTTTCAACAACAGGCCCGCTCCAGCGGGTGAGGTAAGCTACTGACATCAGGGTGACTCCACCTTCGTAATAATCAAAACTCTCGGGATAATAGGGTGTGAGCAGATTTTTCATATTGTTTTCCGAAAAATCCCAGGTTTCCGAGGGGAGCAGGTAAGATTCAAGCGAGGAATAGGCCCCGTGAGCCCAGCAGCTTCCCGAGTCTTTCTGATCTTTTACGGGGCTCACTTTCCCAAGCTCCCGAAGGTCGTAGAAAGGCTCAAAAGAGCCGGAGTCTTCCGCATCTTCAAGCGCTTTAAGGTGAGAAAGATCCACAGGGGCAGGGTTCAGCCCAGTAGTATGAACTACAGTCTTCTGTTCAGGCTCAGTTTCTGATTCTGTTTCGGAAGTCAATGAACTTCGGACGGAAAAAATCAAATCATCAATGTTTTCCATTTCATCCATTTGTTCCCGATATTCCAGAAATTCAGGGTTTACGGGAGCAAGAGAATAGTCTGCCCCGGAACTTCCTTCTGCAACCGGGTTTGCTGTCAAAGTCAACTGTTCAACGGTTTCACTTTCTTCAGCCTCAGCTGAACCTGCTGCCGCAAGCCCCAAAATAAGGATTAACGAAAGCAATAGCCTGATAGTAATATTCATATTTCTCATGAAAAACCTCCCTCAAGTAAGAAAAAGGCGGGCTTGTTTTCACAACCTGCCGGAGTTTTAAACATTGTTTTTAACAGGCACCTCTCTGTCAAAGGAAATGAAAAGGCTCAGGCATTTAAACGAAACAATAAGACCTGGATGCCGGGATAGTCCCTTGCATACCGGCTTGAAATCTGCCTGAAAATATAAAGAAATACAAAAATTGCATACCACAGTTTAAAATGTGCAATATTTTATTAAAGTGAGGAAGTAAAACAGTGAGAGGTATAAATAAGTTCCGAAATTTTTGTGCAACGACAAAAGAAAGCCCCTGCTAAAGGAAAAATCAAAAATAAGGGCATATAAGGGAGTATCAGAGTTAGTAAATATGGAAAACTCAGGGAAGGGTAAGGTAAGTGAAGCAGCCTGGTACCGGCCGTGTGGCTTTGCAGCAAAACCGCGCAGAAAGACGTAAAACATATAAGTCCCGCATCCCAGAGGATCAATGATGAATCCGACAAATAGCCGGGACGTTCCCCTATACATCTACCATGCCGGGCAGTGTGACCCGAAGAAGTGCACGGGAAGAAAAATGGCACGTTTTGAGCTTGCCCGCCTTTACGATAAGATTTCAAGGCTGCCCAGATCCGCGATTTTGCTTGACCCGATGGCAGAGAAGGCTCTCTCGCCAGCTGATGACCCGAAGAAAGGAATTATAGTGCTTGACTGCTCCTGGGAAGAAGTGGAAAGGGTATTTCCCGAACTGGAAAAGCTGAACCTGGAACACAGGGCTCTTCCTTACATGCTTGCAGGCAATCCGGTGAACTTCGGAAGGCCTTTCAAACTCAACTCTGCAGAGGCTTTTGCAGCCGCCCTGTACATTTTAGGCTACAAAGAACAGGCCGAAAAAGTCATGTCCAAGTTTAACTGGGGGCACAGTTTTCTGGAGCTGAACAGGGAGCCCCTTGACGAATACGCCACTGCAAAAAACAGCTCCGAGATTGTGGAAATCCAGAGCCACTATATCTGAAAGCAGCTCCGTTTAGAGAAAAGAAAAAGTAGTAAAACAGGAGGGAATACAGTGAAACCGCAAGTAAGGACTCAGATCGGGGTAATAGGAGCCGGGACCTGCAGCATGGAGACGCGAACCCTTGCAGAAGCTGTGGGACGAGAGATTGCAAAAAAGGGAGCCATCCTGCTCTGCGGAGGCCTGGGGGGAGTAATGGAAGCTGCAGCGAAAGGGGCAAAACTTGAGGGAGGCATGACCACAGGAATCCTGCCCGGAATCCTGAGAGAGGAAGCAAACCCCTGGATAGATGTAGCCGTGCTCAGCGGAATGGGACATGCCAGAAACGCCCTTATAGCCCAGTCCTCAGATGCTCTGATTGCGGTTGACGGGGAGTATGGTACACTTTCGGAAATAGCTTTCGGCCTTAAGATGGGAAAGCCTGTGGTATTGCTGGAGTCAAAATGGAAAATCGAAGGTACGAAGAGCGCAAGAAGCCCGCTGGAGGCTGTGGAACTCGCTTTCAGGCTCATTGAGGAAAGGAAAAAAAGGGAAAAAATAGGGCGAAAAAAGAGCGAAAAATAGAGAGAAACTGGAAAACATTAGAAAAAAATTATGAAAAATTATGAGTGAAGTGGAATCGGGAAAAAGGAAAAAAACAGGCAAATAAAGAAAAATCAGGAATATCCGAACCTGATTATAGTTCCGGATAGTAGAATATTCTGAGTATTTGATCCATAAATTTATATCACAAAAGGAAACTTCAAGAATTAGGAGGCAGGCTTCGACTCATACTGGCAGGAGTTCAGGGGTACGCCAGTATTCCTCCATAAAATGTAAGAAAAGTTATATCGGAGTTTTAAATGCACCTTATCGTAACGGAAAAAAATATAGCAGCAAGGAGGATAGCTGCGATTCTGGCTCCAAAAAGTCCTAAGAAGGAAAGAGTCAGCGGAGTAGACGTATACCGGTACGAGCTTGGAAAAGGCAAAAGCAGGCAGGAGACTGCAGTAGTAGGGCTTTCCGGGCATATTGTCGGGATAGATTTTCAAAAAGAGTACAACAACTGGCAGAAGGTTGATGCCAGAGCCCTGATCGACGCTGAGATTACGACGACTCCAATCAACCGGAAGATAGTGACCGCTTTAAGGACCCTTGGAAAAGAAGCAGATAGGGTCACAATTGCAACTGACTACGACCGGGAAGGGGAACTGATAGGAGTCGAAGCTCTGAATATCATAAAGAAGGTGAACCCGGAGGTACCTTTTGACAGGGTCCGCTACAGTGCAATCACCCCAAAAGCAATTGATGCAGCATTTACAAACCCTACAAGTGTTGATTTTGACCTTGCCGATGCAGGCCACTCCAGGCAGGTTATTGACCTGGTCTGGGGAGCTGCCCTTACCCGATATATTTCCCTTGCAGCAGGCAGGCTCGGGAAAATGTTCCTATCCGTTGGAAGGGTGCAATCCCCAACCTTATCACTTGTAGTCGACAGGGAAAAAGAGAGAAATATTTTTGTTCCTACTCCTTACTGGGAAATCCACGTCGAACTTGAAACAAAAGCAGGTGAGACTTTTTCAGCCCAGCACTCAACCCGCCGTTTCCTGGACAAAGAGGAAGCTACAGCGGTCTTTAAGAAACTGGGAAAAAAAGCCGAATTAAAAGAGATAGAAAAGGGCACAAAAAGTGACCTGCCCCCGACCCCATTTAATACTACAGGCTTTATCAGCGCGGCAAACTCAATCGGGCTCAGCCCTGCAAACGCCATGCGTATAGCCGAATCCCTCTACACTAACGGGTATATATCTTATCCCAGGACCGACAATACGGTTTATCCCGAAACCCTTGACCTCAGGGCTCAAATTGAAATCTTTACGGAAGGGCCTTTTAAGGAGTTCGCAGACGCCCTGCTTGAGAAAGCCGAACTTGTTCCCACCCGCGGGAAAAAAGAAACAACAGACCACCCCCCTATCTATCCGGCGTCCCTTGCAAAGGAATCCGAGTTAAAAGAAGAGGAATGGAAGGTCTACGAGCTTGTGGTCAGGCGCTTTTTTGCAACCTTCGCAGGACCCAGCACCTGGGAGACCATGCGCCTGAGACTCGAAATCAATGCCGAAGAGTTCAGGGCAAACGGAGCAAGATTGCTGGAACCGGGATGGCGCTGGTATTACCCTTACAATGTCCCTGAAGACAGGCTGTTTCCGGAACTCAGCGAAGGAGAAATCCTTAAAGTCATAAAAAAAGAGATGCTGGACAAAGAAACCCAGCCACCCGGCCGTTACGGGCAGGGCAGGCTGATCAACATAATGGAAGAGCTGGGTCTTGGCACAAAAGCTACCCGCCATGAGATTATCAGCAAGCTCTATTCCAGGGCATATATCCACGGAAACCCGGTACAGCCCACAAATACCTCTTTTGCCGTGGTGGAAACTCTTGAAAAATACTCGCCTACGATCACAAAACCGGACATGACAAAGCTGCTTGAAGAAAATATGGACCTGATCGCAGAAGGCAAAATTAAAGAGGACACTGTCCTTGAAGAGTCCAGAGAAATGCTCCAGCAGGTATTTTCGGAACTCGACAAAAACAGGGACAAAATCATAGAGTCCCTGCAGGCAGGTCTCAGGGAAGACAAGATCATAGGCAACTGCTCCTTATGCGGAAACGAACTCATGATCCGCCGCTCGAAAAGAGGAAGCCGCTTTATAGGCTGCAGCAATTACCCTAACTGTACCTTCTCCCTCCCCCTACCAAAGAGCGGCCAGATCGTGGTTACAGACAAGCAATGCGAGACACACGGCCTGCACCACATCCGCATAATTAATGCCGGAAAACGCCCCTGGGACCTCGGCTGCCCCCAGTGCAACTTTATCGAATGGCAAAAAACCCAGAAAGAAAAGCAGGCCCAGCAGCCGAAAAAAGAAAAGCCCAAGACAATTAAAGACATCGAAGGCGTGGGAAAAGCCACTGCAGGAAAACTGGAAGAAGCAGGGATCACAAGCGTGGAAGCCCTGGCAGAAGCCGATCCCATAGAACTCGCAAAAACAATAAAGACCAGCGTAAAAAAGGTCAAAACCTGGCAGATCTCATGTAACGGCGGCATAGTTGAGGACCTATAAACTGAGGGCTTCTGAAAATAGAGGGAATTTGTAAAAAAAGTCCTTAGTATACCTGAATTGTGCCTTGCGCTGGTTCCACTTCCCGAGTTTCGCTTCGGGAGCACGAGGTCCTTTTCGCTCGCTTTGCTCGCTCAAGAGGACTAATTGCCAAGGGGACTAATTGCCAAGGGGACTAATTGCTATACTTCTTACATGTACAACCTTATTCGCTATACCGAGTCATTCTTGTCACGCTCGACGCAGAAGAGCGGTCTTTCCCAAAAAGACACGATAGAAGAAGAGTAAAAGCAGATAATATCTACTTCTGCTTTTTACTTCTATATAATTGAATTTTCAGGCTTCTTCCTTCTACCTTCGTTCTACGTCTACTTCTATCTTCTTTCTGTAAAGTGCCGTCAGATAAGCTTGCAGAGGCGCTTATATTTTAACCTGTGGATTTTAAATGAGGCTACCCAGGTAACGAAAAATATTCTTCAGACAGGGAAGGCAGGAAGCCGAAGAGTTTTACTGTCTTGTGTTAGCATCCCATTATTGCAACGGTGGCCCACCATGGGAATATTCAGTAGAATCCAGGACCGCCAGCCAGTAGAAATCGCTGAAGCTTTGAGGAGTTAATGGGAAATAAGTCGGGTTCTTCGTGCTGCCCGAGCGAGTAGGAAGAGCTTCGATTTCCTAGCCTGGAAGCCCCTGGCCTTTGTGAATTGGAATGAACCGCACCGGCCCCGGCATGGTGGTCAGCATCTCTTCAAGAGTGCCGGCTTCGGGTTGGGCGATGCCATTTGCATCAGAAACTCCTAAGGCCGAACCGATGAGGGCATAGCGCGGGCCAAACATCTCCTTGAGGTGAGAGCCTGCGGGCCATCATGTTAAGAGGTCAGAGCCTAATTGCCATTCTGCCTTTCCTCGCTTCAGGTGGCTGTTATGAGCAAAAACCAGCACTTTTCCTCGACCACGTTCACGGGATACAATATACTCCAGATTAGCAGCTACTCCAGATTAGCAGCTACTCCAGATTAGCAGCCATCATCGCATCACGAAGTCCGAGCCCGCTGACAAGTCGGTAGCCTGGTTTGCCTGTGGTTCTGGCCATCACGGCATGGCAGTTCAGCAACTGCCGTGATACCGTTGCATAGTGTACGGCTTCCAGATAACGAAGTTTGTCGCTTTTTGCCACCAGTTCTGGACGGCGTACATGCAGTTCCGAAATGAGATTTTCCGTCTCAATCCGGAGAGCCGTTGCGGCTGGGGACAGACCTGTCGACTTCGTCGGGTCCATCATCGCAGCAGGATTCTCCCAATCGAAGTCCTGACCAAGAAGCTGGTCGATACATTTTCGATGCTCCTGACTGCTGGCGTTATCAATCGAGGCGAGGTAATCGAGAACAAAATACAGGACCCTGCGTGGACTATCGGTACCGGTCATTTCTGTCGGGCTATCGAAGCCATAAAACAGGAGTTTGACGAGATTGGAAGGATCAGCATGATATAGCCGCACCCACTCCACAAGTTCTCAATTTGCGTCGAGACTGACGAAGCCGTGACTGAATCCGGTGTCCTTCACGCCCTCATAAGATTTCGGGCTGTGACCGGCGACGTACTATTCACTATGTGTGCCCTGGGGAAACTGCTCTAGATTGTAAAGGCTCTGTAGCCATGCTACTCCACTCGGCGCTGGAAGAGCCTGTTGCGAAGTATTAGAATATTCTCACCGCCATGAAGGGCCTCTCCGAAGCCGAGCAGCTCCACCGAGTCGCCAAGTGAGGCGATGACCCTGTCGATGGAGGCGTTGAAAGTTTCGGATGAATTAACAGAAAAAGGAATAGCTTCGTGTAGAATCCATTCTCGAAGGCGCTATACTCCGAGTCAGAACTTCTCTGAAAAAATGAATTTTTTTCATATCCCCAAGAGCTCCTGGTAATTTAGACTAATCCATTTAGTAACTGCAAAACAGCATATCACATGATAAAAGGTGCTACCCTATGCGGAGTGAGCTAGTTTTTGGAGCAGTAAGCTTGTCGGCAAACTCTTACCGGGCTTATAGAAACAAAATGCCATGTGAAGAACTACAGGAAAAAATTTAACTTTTGCATCCTTTAAGGAACTATGCCTACTTTTACTGATGCTGCTACAAGCTCTGCTACTCAAATAATACCAGGAGAATTATTCCTTGCAATTCTCTTTATTTTGATTATCTGTTTTTTCTATTTATACTACAGAAAATACTACAGAAAAAAGAGAAAGTGATCTTGCTGAAATTTTCTTTTTGAAAATTCGGTGAAAAGTTTGAATTCTGACCCGTACAACATTATTCACTATACAGGGTCGTTCTTTCCACGCTCGACGCAGGAGAGCGGTCTTTTCCTAAAAGACAGAAGGGAAGAAAAAGAAAGAAGAGAAAGGAAAAGAAAAGAAGAAAAGAAAAGAAAAATCGACCTGTACCACTTTTAGGAACTAACAATTAAAATGATAGGAGAAACTGATCGCCTTCTGCTTCTTTTTCCTTTTGTGAAGGGCCGCCAGACAAGCTGGCGGAGGCGCTTATATTTATCTATGAATTTTAATGAGGTCCCCCAGGTCAAGATCTAAATTCGCCTGTTCCTTTTTTGCGCTGCAGAAGAGAAAAGTTCAGCCCTGCAAGGAGTAGAATCAACAAACAAAAGGTCCCAGTTTCAGATATCTGAATAATATCAACTGATTAATACAGGACCACCAAACAAACGAAAAACAATTAAATACAATTGTAGGATGTATTGGAAGATATTGATAGATTGATCAGTACCATTTGTTTATCTTGTAATAGTAGTATAGGAAACCGTGAGTAATTTTTTCATGTTCAGGAACTTGAATGTAAATTAAAATCTAAAATGGGGAACAATAAATGTCCAGTGATTTGTACCGGAATATAGTGATTGCAACTGATGGATCAGAAAATTCCCGGAGGGCTATCTCTTGCGGTATTGAAATTGCAAAGCTCAGCGGAGCTACCATCCACGTCCTTTACGTGGTGGATACATGCTCTACGATTTCTGAAAAATGGACTGCTTGCAAAGAAATAATCCGGGAAGTGATGATGAACGATGGAAAAAAAGTAATGTCTAAAGTTAAGAAGATTATAGAGGACTCGGGGGTGGAGGTTAAAGAGGTTCTCTTAGAGGGACATCCGGCTAATGAAATAATCAATTTTGCAGGAAATAACAAGATGGACCTGATAGTGATGGGAACCCTCGGAAAAACCGGATTTGAAAGACTCCTGATGGGAAGTGTTGCAGAAAAAGTGGTAAGATATTCAAAAGTCCCTGTGGTTGTTGTCCGGGATGGGAATCACGAGAACTCGAGGTGCTAAATTATACGCCAAGGTCTAAATTATATGCCAAAAATGTTTCTGTAGAAATTCCCCTAACTGAGTTTTTTCTTCTTTTTTGTAAAATTATTTTATAGATACGCGACACGGGTCAAGAGAAATAAGAGAATATTTCTAGTGCAGAGGTTTTCTTCATAGAATCCAGTTTTTTTAGTGTGAGGCTATGTTCAGCTATTGCTTATTTCTCAGCTTCCGGGGCCTGCTAAAAGTCTGCACAGCGCAGAGGAAGAAAACTGAAAATACCATTTCCGGAGAGGAAGATTATCGGATCATAACTTTTAAGGGCTGTAAGCCAGATTTATTTCAAAAAGCATTTTGAAAAACTTATTTGAGAAATTGAAGCATAAAAAAATATCCAAGGAGTGTTTGTTCTGGAACTTAGCTTTAAAGGCGGATGCAGGGAAGTCGGACGTTCGGGTTTGCTTGTCAATGAGGAAATTCTACTCGATTACGGTATAAAGGCCGGAGAAATCCCCGAATATCCCGGAAACGGCATGGAACCAAAAGCCGTACTTGTATCCCACGGGCATCTGGACCACTGCGGGGCTGTCCCTAACCTGATGTACATGAATCCCGAAGTTTTCATGACGCCGCCAACGGCAGAGTTTACCAACCTTCTTGGGAGGGATACTCTCAAGCTTGCAGAAACCACCCTTTCGGGTGTAGCCCCTTTTGACCCCAACGACCTTCAAAGAGTTAACCAGCTGACCCGGAGAAAAGATTACGGGGAGGCTTTCAAAACGCAAGGGTATAGTGTCTGTTTCTATAATGCAGGCCATATCCCGGGAGCCTCCGGAATTTACCTTGAATCCAAATCAGGAGAAAGTCTCCTTTATACGGGCGATTTCAGCATGAAGGAAACAAGACTTGTGCCGGGAGCAGAAAAGTTTCCCGAAGCTGATACGCTTGTGCTTGAAAGTACATACTTCGGAGAAGAACATGTCCCGAGAAAGGAAACCGAAAAACGGTTTATCGACTCTGTCCTTGAAACTCTGGAAAGGGGAGGAACTGCCCTTATCCCTGCTTTTGCAATAGGCAGGACGCAGGAGATCCTTATGCTGCTCGACGCCCACGGGATCACGGCTTATGTGGACGGCATGGGCAGAGATGTGTACAAACTCCTCCGAAAATATCCCGAGTATCTGAGAAATCCGGAACTTCTGGACAGGGCTTTCGACCGGGCTATTTCCGTAAAAGATAAACAGCGGGAGTCTGTCCTCAAAGAACCTTCGGTTATTGTCACTACAGCCGGAATGCTTAACGGCGGGCCTGTACTCTATTACCTTAGCCAGCTTTACAGGGACCCGAACTCGAAAGTCCTGCTCACCGGCTATCAGGTTGAAGGCACAAACGGCCGGTTGGCACTGAATCACGGCGTCATCGAGACCAGAGGGGATGTCCTTGCCCTCAAGCCCAAAATAGAGCAGTACGACTTTTCCGCACACAGCGGGGACAGCGAGCTTAAAAAACTTGTGAAGGATTTCTGCAAGAAAGGCACTGAAAGGGTCTTTGTAATGCATGGGGACAAAACCGAAGCTTTTGCACAGTGGATCTCTGAAGAAATCGGTGTGGAAGCTTATGCACCCGCAAATGGAGAGTCCTTCAGCTTTTAATCGGGAAAAAGGAAAGAGAGGACAGAAAAAGAGGAAAGAATGAGCGCAGGGAATGAGAGAAAAAAATGCAAAGGTTTTCCTGAAGCCTGCGAAATGCTTAAGCTCCGCAAGTTCCAATAATTCATGCATGATCCTCAATCCCGAATCCGATGTAATCGAGACACTTGCAAAGAGCATCCTTCTGGCTGCACGGACTGCCCCGAAAGCCAAAGGAGTAGATGATATAATAACTGCCCTTGTTGAAAAAGAAGATGTTGAAGTCCTTGCCTTAGCCATGGAAAAGCTGGCAGATGAAAAGGGAGAAGGCTTTGCTTTCCTCAAAAGAGATGCGAGAAACCTTAGAAATGCGGGAGCTGCTGTCCTTATAGGAGTAAAAGCCAGCGGGGCCGCAGGCTTAAACTGCGGAGCCTGCGGGTTTAAGACCTGTGCAAAAATGCTGGACCGGCAAAAGGTTGAAGCAGAATTTAAGGGTCCGAATTGCATGCTCAAGTATGCGGATCTGGGAATCGCTGTCGGAGCAGCTACCGCAAAAGCCAAAGACTTCTGCATTGACAACAGGGTCATGTATTCGA
Organism: Methanosarcina acetivorans C2A; assembly: GCF_000007345.1. Classification (NCBI taxonomy): domain Archaea; kingdom Methanobacteriati; phylum Methanobacteriota; class Methanomicrobia; order Methanosarcinales; family Methanosarcinaceae; genus Methanosarcina; species Methanosarcina acetivorans. The sequence continues at coordinate 3,122,429 of NC_003552.1, forward strand.
TAGGTGCGGCAGCAAGGGCCTCCGGCCTTCTGGATGCAGATGTTGTTTTTGGAATTCCGCTGAGCGTTACCGGGAAGAATATCTTTTTTGACAGGAGATGAAGAATGTTTTTGCAGGAAACAAATTTTCAATTTTTTCTGCAATATTCAGTACAATCTGATATTACTATGCAGTTACTTAATCCTGCTTGATATCAATTTTTCTTGCGATTTCCCTCCCACTCATTACTTTTCTATCATTTCTCATTTAAATGTTAAATTTTTTGTAGAGATAATTCGCCGTTATCTGGAAGAGAAAGATGAAGATTACCAGCAGCAGGATATCCAGCATCGGGGGAAAAAGCGATTTACCGGTATATGCGTACCCTATCAGATCGTTTCCATAGGTAAGAGGGGATATCATTGCAATCTTCTGCCCGATTTGAGGCATAGAGGATATAGGGACAAAAACCCCGGAGATAAAGATCAGCAGTAGCCTGACTGTGTTGAGCATGGACATAACCTCTCCCACATTCTCAGTAGGATATGCAGCAAACAGTGTCCCAAGCGTAGCAAAACAGAACGCTGTGAGTATCATTGAAACCACAAGGACAGGGGCATGAACAATAGGTGTATTGAAGACGATGACACCGACTGCAAGTGGGAGGCATGCGATGCCGAGACTGTAGAGAAAACCGCTAAGGCTTTCACCCGATACAAGCGAATAAAGAGAAAATGGGGCTGAAAGCAGGCGTTCAAACGTTTTTACCCTCCTTTCGATGGGTATAGAGACAGATTCTATTGATGAAGATGAAAAAAAAGGGTTATTGAGATTAAACCCGGGATAAGGGTTCCAGGGGGGTACTCTTCCCGACGGCAAAGGCCAGGAACATAAAGAGCGGGAAGAAGATGCCGGAAACTATGATATTGGGCTTGAGGTAGTAGATTCGCATGTCCTTCCTGGCGATTGTCCATGCCGCAGATAGCTCACGGGACAGAAGTTTTGTCCACCCTTCATGATCAGTCGATAGCATGAATTCCATCACCTGCCCGCCGAAGGCCTGTCAACCATATGAACACATCCTCAAGGCTCGGGCCCAGAGTCATGATACTCACCACTTTCAGGTTGTGAGTATGGGCATAAGCCAGTACGGCATCGATAACTTCAGATGGATCTCCAGTATAGAGCTTAAACTTGTCACCAGCCTTTTGTACATCATTTACCCGGGGGAGGCGGCGCAGTTCTTCCAGCTTATCTGCAGAATTACAGTTAAATGACAGTTCTATAGACTGCACACTCTGAACTATAGACTGCACACTCTGAAGCGTCTTTTTCATGGATTCAGGGGAATCGATTGCAATGATATTGCCTTTATTGATTATTGCCACCCGATCACACATGATATTCGCCTCCTCTATATTGTGCGTTGTTAAAAAAACTGTGACCCCGTCACGGACAAGTACTGTGACCACATCCCGAATGATGAGGTTGCTCTGTACATCAAGTCCTGAGGTAGGTTCGTCCAGAAACAGCAGTCGAAGGCTGTTGACCAGCCCCATCGCAAGCGTAAGACGCCTTTTCATCTCCTTCGAAAAGCCGCGTACTTTATCATTACGTTGATCATATAAACCCAATACCGTAAGCAGTTCTGTGGCCTTTTTTTCTCTCTCCTTCCGGCCAACATGGTAAAGTTCAGCAGAGAATATTATGTTCTACCATGCAGTCAGGTCATCGTAAACATTGGAATTCTCGGATACAATGCCCATGGACTGCCTTGCGGCAATGGTTTCATGCTCAATGTCATGACCAAAAATGGTTGCTGTTCCGGATGTAGGCTTGGAGATCCCGGTTAAAATACGAATGGTAGTGGTCTTACCAGCACCGTTGGGACCCAAAAACCCAAAGGTTTCTCCTTCGCTGACTGAGAAATTAATATCATTGAGCGCGGTGAGAGCACCGAAATTTTTGACAAGATGAGATACTTCAATCGCTTGCATATATCTTGACTTTAGTACATTAATACATAATAATTCCAGATAAAATAACATGAGATATTAATTTAAGGTAATATCAGTAACAAGAATACTTATTTAGGGCTATAAAAGGATATAAAATACTTGTTTAAAGATATATGGCAATTTAAAGCACAAAAAATGGATAAAAAGCTGATATACAACTTCATTTTTTATGATTTAGAGAAAAGAGATAAAAGAACCTCAAGGAAAAAAGGAAACTAAAAGAAAAGAGTTAGAAGAAAGATAAAGGAAAGAAAAGAGCCTTAAACCAGGCCTCTCCTCCTTTCACTTCTGTATTCATCAAAAAGACTCTGAAGCTCGTCTTCTTTGGCTTTTTGCCGTCTTTTTTCAGCTTCTTTTTCCCATGCAGCAATTGAAGCCTTCAGAGACTCCGGTTCTGCCATTGCAAAATCTTCAGCTCTTTCAAGCTGGACCTCCCTTAAGACCGGCACATCACCCTTGAAGAAAGTCTCTTCTGCTGCATGTGAGATATCTTCAGGAATAAGGATAGCTCGGACCCTGGCTTCTACAAGGATCTGGGCGGTTGCTGCTCCGCCTCCGCTCGGTTTTTCCAGAAAAACGACGTCTCCTTCCTTAAGCCCGTACTTTTCTCTGGTTTCGGCAATGGATTCCTTTGTAAAGGCGGAAATAACCTTTACAGGAGTACCTTCGCCGCGGATTTCCATTTTCTGGATTTTACGCAGTTTGTTGCTCCTGCGCCTGAGTTCTTTTACGGTTTTGCTTTTATTGCTGAGTTCTTTTTTCAGACTCTCTATGGTGCTGTCCCTGATCCGGATCTCTTTTGATTTCCGGACTTCGCCATAAACTTCTTTTTTGAAGCCCCTCAACCTGGACTCAAGCATTGAGATTTTCCGGTCTTTTGCCAGAAGAGCCTGTTTCAATTCTTCCACATAATCCTGGAGGTTCTGAATCTGTTCTCCCTGCCTCTGGACAGTTTCTCTAATTTTCATGAGAGATTCGTCAATGACTCTTTCCTCCGGTTTTTCAGGAGCAGTCCGTACCCCCGGCTTTTCAGACGCTCTCGCTGCAGCCTTGACTTTTTCGATCGCAGCTTCGATCGAGTCTCCGCGGATTACGTGAAGCTTTATCAGCTCAAGGTCCGCATTATCCGGAGCTTTCTTTTCAATCCGCGTAAAGATATTCTTGTAGCTCCTGTAGGTGAGAAGGGCAGCAGTTAAGGCGTCCCTTTCGTGGTCATTGGAATAACCGAAGGGTTTTCCAAGCGCGATTTTTTCCTCGGCAGAAACCTCAATCCCTGGGCTCGCAGGGACTGCATTAAAACTCCTCCTGATTTTTTCAACCGAACCCGGCATTGGAGTTACATCGCTTGCGATCACTGCAGGTTTTCCGTATTCGGCAATAAGCTTGACAACTTCATCAGGAGCTATTCCCCTGAAGCTTTTCAAATAAAGGAGTTCTCCATCGAGAGAAAGGATGGCTATGCCTACGGTTGTTCCCGGATCTATTCCCACGATTGTAAATTTACGCCGGGGATTCTTCGGCTTCAGGGGGACATAACGGATTTTATCACGTTCGACACTTCTCACACTTACCTGCGCATCGTTGCTTGCCATAGAGTGTATTGGAATCTCTCCGCGCTTTGCATATACTGTAAATTCTGACCTCACATAGCCCCCGAACCCTTTCACGTTTACGACTTCGAATCTGATGCCTTTTTCCCGTGAAAGGTCTTTGAGGACATTTTCAATCTCCCTGCTCCTCTGAAGCACGGCTCCGTGTACTTTTCTTCTGTACCGGTTCTGGCTCCAGCCCCCCCGCCCGAGTGAACGGGCTCTGCTAACCTTAATTTTCGTAATGTCTTCAAAAAGAGAGACTTCGTGCCCTACTCCAAGGTCTGCAAGCCGGGCACAGGCTTCAGCTTCATCGTTGGGGTTTTCAGGGTTAAAGGAAAAACCATGTTTTTTCGCAATCCTGACCAGAGGTTCCGGGTGAAGCCCTCCGGTAACCTGGACAAGTTTAACCCCATCAGGCAGGCGCTCCATTATCGAGAGAAGCTCGTTTCTGTCAGCAGCCAGCTCAAAAATATTGTCCACAGCTATGATATCCGGCCTGTCCCGCTGTATCATATTCAGGACCTTCTGGCGGCGAAGCATGCTGTAATGGGTAACTTCTCCGTCCTTCAGGATAGCCAGAGCATAGCGAGGAAGTTCCTTTGCCCTTGGGGAACCCCGAGCGATATCAATTCCATAAATTATCCTGTTTTGCATGAGCACCTATATTTTATTTCTTGTTGAATATATATTTAACTGATTTCTACCTTTATTTTACAATATAAACATAATCTATAAGGTCCTGCCTTTTGTCCCAGCCGACCAAATTTGTCTAAGCTAGCTTTAATTTCTTTCATTTAACTTCAAATATCCTTGAATAACTTCATTTGTCTTAGCTCCTTCAATTAGCACCTTTTCCATCGATTAACTTTTTTCATTGAAGTGAGGTTTTGCCATTTTTCACATAATCCCTTTATTTCCGCTTATATTTAACAACGTAGTTTATTTTGTGAAAAATTTACCTAATAACAACTTAAAATCTATTTAATTCGTTATTTTTATCTATAATTAATATTGGAGTAATAAATAACTCATTAATTTGGAAATAAACTTCTTTTGAACTTTCAAAACATGATAAATATTTATATTTTTATGTAATTTATTGAAATAAGTTGCAATAAATTCTAATTTTTAAAGTAAATATAATATTATATCAGTTTTTGAGCTTAATTCGTATTCAAAGGCATTTTGAAGTATTATTTTAGAGGCTTTAAAAGGAATTTTTTGTCAAAATACGTGATTTTGACCCATTTTTTTTATTTTAAAGCATTTATATCAATTTTGGCAGAACCTCAAGTAAGTTAAAAAATAAGGCTTGAAAGTGAAGAGGAAAAGGGAAGTACGTTTACAATTATATAGCCAGTTCAAAACTAAAATCCGTTCGGCGGAACAACTTAATTTCCCGAATTAGTCAGACAATTCACCCCTTCACATATTAAGTGAAATCGATAAGACCCCAGGTGAAGGAAAATTATCAGTGTCTGAGATGAAGTAAAATTAATAATGTCTGAGATGAAGTGAAAATAATAATGTCCAGGATGAAGTGAAAATAATAATTTTCGGGATGAAGTGAAAATAATAAGGTCCGGGACGAAGTGAAAATAATAAGGTCTGAGGGACTATTCGGATAGAAAAACCTCAGGTGTCACATTTAAGCTTCTTCTGCAGTTTCTTCAACGCTTTTCTCTGCTGCACTTTTGATCTCTTCGAGAACTTCTTCAAGTTCTCTTTCAATATTATATTTTCGAGAGAAATGAGCCAGGACATTTGAGACATCCCTTTCGAGAATTTCATCAGCGTGAGGATGGTCTGGAGTGATATACTGGGGCCAGTCGATAAACTGGACACTATCTTCGGATACAAAGATGTTATATTCGCTTAAATCGGCATGGATGACACCCAACGAATAGGTAATCTTTACCTGCCTGAGAATCTCATCAAGATACCATTCAGGGTCCAGAAGTTTTGTTTTTGAGAGCAGATTGCCTTTTGCAAGCTCCATAATAATTGCATGCCTGTTCTGGTCCAGGGGTTTTGGGAGAGACACTCGCGGGTACAGTTGAGTCATGATCTCATATTCCCTCTGAGCCGCAAGCCGGGCAGCATAAATCCAGGAGAAATGCTCTCTTTCCCCGAGATGCTCACGTACTCTTTTTATCTGTTTGAAGCTGGTCCTGCCTTCCCTGTGGAACTTGATTATGACAGGATAAGGTTCCCCTATTGCAAGCTCAGGCTGCCGGATCGCTTCATAAATAACGGACTCCTTACCTACCCCGATTTCGTCCCCTATAGCGTTGATACTTTTTCTTTTCACAAAGGCATTGAGTGCGAGGGCATCGTAGCCCTCGAAATAAATCTGAAAACCCTCATAAGGCTGGGTGGTTCTGACCACAAGCTTGTCCTTGACAAGCCTCTTCAGCCTGTATTCCAGTTTATCGAAAGGCAATTTGGTGTATTTATTCAGTTCTTCTACCGGCACCCACTCAAAATGTTTCATCCCTGTCTCGATGCCTGTGAGTATCCTGAAATCCTTTGCATCAAGTTTCTTGAAAACCTTTAGCACTTCATCGATCATCCTATCCTTTTATACATATCACCTTCAATATTTAAATGATCGCCCGAATCTCGATGAGCTGACACACCGCGGTCTTGAATCTTTACCAGGACTTAACTCTTTTTCTGGCGTTAATCCGGCGTCGTTATTCTGTCTAATTATAGTATATCTAGGACAGAATATTAGCTAAATATAAATAGAGTGCCACAATTAAAATATTTAGTAAAAATAAAGAATTTCCTGAGCGAAATTTATTAAGAAATGACGTAAGTTTTCGGCAAAAGTAATCTCAAAGTAAATAATACCAGGGGAACAATTATGCGATTCTCTAATAAAATCTCTGGAATCAAATTTGCAGGATTATTAGTCATCGTTGTTTTAATATTTTGTACTCTTGAATATACTAGCTCGAACTCGGAAAAGAGCAATTCAAGCGGCAGTCTAGATGAAAAAATGAGAACTGCAAAACCTAATGAAAATATTACGTTTGTCACGGCTGGTTCAGAATTTTCGCCAATTATCACAGTTACAGGTAATCCTGAAATACAATGGGTATTTGGCGACGGTTCAACATCTAATTCTACGTCTCCGACTGTAAATTTTGGTTTAAGGAAGATAAGGGAAAACACTTTGGTAGTAACACCGTGGAGTGCAGTAACCAAGATCAATATAGGTTATGATGGGGCAGATGGGGGTGTAACTCCGGGCTCCGATACAATAGAGAATTTAGAACAACAGGATGTAATAGCTGTTACTGGTCTTGAGAATGTTGCACCGTATCTCCAGATATGGGCATCGAGTTATAATCCAATAACTTCGCTGGATTTTAGTAACTTTACGGCACTGCATACGATTGAGTGTTTTTATTGTACATCACTGAATACTATCAGACTCCGTAATGTTCCTTATCTGACCAGGCTTTGCCTCGAAAATTGCAACATTTCTGAGCTTGATCTTTCGGAAGCTCCTTCTCTGGCTGATCTTCGTGGAGCATCTCAAAATAATCAAACATACACAATAAATTGGGGCACTACCGGGGCTAATATATGGCATATATGTGTTCGAGATAACCCGCAGATGACCAGCCTCCTCCCGGTCAGTCAGTTTCCACTTATTGAAGATTTTTTTGTATGGAACGGGAATCAAAGCGGCACTCTGCACCTAACTTCAACAAATTTGAAAAGCGTTATATCCTTCAATAATCAATATACTGCAGCTAATTTATCTGGCTGTTTTCCTGCAGGTGGAGAATGCACTGTGAATCTTTATGATAATGACCTCACAAGTTTAGACATTTCCAATGACCCTGGTTTATTTTATTTAAATGTCAGTCGTAATTCACTAAATCAAACAGCAGTAGACGGGATACTCCAAACACTGGATTCTTACAAGACCAGTGGTGGGTACGTAGACTTAACCGAAAATGCTGCACCGTCAAGAACAGGAGTAGCACATGCAAGTAATTTAACTGCTAGGGAATGGAAAGTTCAAAGTTCGTAAAAAATACACCAGTTGCAAATTTAACAGGTATGCAAATTTAACAGGTATTATAGTAACCCATAGGGACCTAAAAAATCTCTTGTAATAGTGTATAAATGCTTTGTATTTAGGGAGTGAGAAAGTCACAAATGCCCCCATCCTGAAAAGTTATCACAATTTAATTTCCGGACAAACGGAAGACGAAAAGAAGTAATTAAGCGCCTCAAATTGGAGAAGACAGAAATGTCGATATGCTTGAAATGACAGACAATCGAGCTAGCTTTTCACTCCAGTGCAGAGTGTACTCTTATGTTATGTGCAAACCTGGAAAACCACAACTCTAATTGAGACTATTCCTTTTTTGAGAAAAAGAAGCCCTTATATCGAACGATCCTTTCCATACACATATACATAGAAGCTAAAGGGCCAAGGCTATCGCTTGAGATAAGGATGGATTTTGGACAGCCGGCGTGAAGAATTTGCCTTAGTCTCACCCATAGGATGACAAACTCTTCAGGCACAGGCTGGCCTGCTGAGGGTACAAAGCGAAATAGCTAAGGTCCATTTTTACACTGTCCCTAACTATTTTCGCAATCTATTGAGCACTTTTGTACTAAAATGATTATATGTTGTCTGAGTTATTTCGCAACGAGTCCCAAGTTTTTTTCAGTCCACACGTGCAATTCTTACAAGAGACTGAATCGGAACATTATATATTGTATCTACACCTTTTTTGTCGACCAGTACCGTTACAACTCTTGGTTTTGCATCCATTTCTTTCAGTTGCTCAATCACTTCCATACTGGTTGAACCGGTGGTAATAACATCATCCACGATAATGCAGTTTTTACCGGCAACGGATCCAAAATTTCTGCTTATGGTCCCTCTGTGGCCTGCGTGAACGATGCCCTGCCCTTTACGATGATAAATCGCAAAATCCGCATCCAGTTCATATGCCATCATGCTTGCCAGAGGTACACCATTGGCAGCAATACCAACAACCACGTCTACCTCGGCATTCACCTTTTCCATGGTCTCAAGCACCATGTCGCAGAGTGCAAGCGAGATATTGTGGAGACGTTTAGCACTTTTCCCTATACTGCTCCAATCTACAGAAATATCTTTCGGAGCAGGGGTTGCTTCTTCTTTTTTTGAACGTGTTAAAAGCCAGGTAACCGTTTCTCTTGAGATGTTGAGTTCATCGGCAATCTGGGCGCTAATAAGCCCGTTACTCTGCAGTTCTACAGCTTTCTCGATTAAATCTTCGATATCTTTCATATTTCTATTCCCACCTGAGATTTTATCCGGTTGTATTTCCGGAACCTCTAAATTAAGACCGTATTATAATATCAAGCGTTATATCTTTTTTTTCAGCTAAAGATTGATTCTTTTACAATTTCTTCTTTTAAGAGAAAAGTCGCAGATGGAAGCAAGCATCTCCTTTATCAAAAATTTTTCTGCAGTCCATACATTGCTTTTTCCAGATAATGATGTTCTTAATCTTTTTTATATGAATTCAGTTAAGATAGAAAAATTTAAAAAGTGTTGATTTTATGCCAAGATCTGACATTTAAGAGCCTATCCGAAAAGTGTTGTGACCTATGGTAACTTACCATTAGCAATATGCAAAACCGAAGAGGATGCCCTGCTATTATAGACCTGCTGTAACTTTTCGATCGCATTACCGACTTTTCGGATAGGCACTAAGTCTGAAAATCGCTAAAATGATGTTCGAAGTTATGCCTAGAATTCATTAACCGATGACAAAAGCGACATCAACTCGAGACCAATAGCCCATTCCAGCAGTTCACTATGGCGCACTTCAGGTCAAAACGTTGCTATTTTTGTAAAGTTTTGCAAGAAACAGATCTTTAGACCACATTTATATGTAACTACAGTACCTTTTAATGCTGATGCTTCTTTTTGGACATATTGGCGTCACGCTAGGGATAATTTTCGGAGTTGCATTTTTCATACCACAATTAAGAACCATTATAGATCCAACATATCTGGTTATTGGATCGCTCCTTCCAGACTTAATAGATAAACCTATAGGAATGGTTATCTTTTCTTCTGCCATTGCAAACGGACGGATAATAGCTCATACATTGTTATTTTCTTTTACTCTCTTTCTGACAGGTTTATACTTATATGATAAAAGAGGGGATATCAAAGTCCTTACCCTTGCAATAGGTTCCATTTTACACCTTATGGAAGATCAGATGTGGGCATCGCCTCGAACTTTATTTTGGCCTCTCCTAGGATGGCGTTTCCGCAAAAATCCGCACCAAACTGGACTAAAATACTTATTAAAGCTGTTTAAAAGGTCTTTTAGAGAGTTATAAAACAACCGATACTTATCATTTGTCACATATTAAATAATATTTTAGAGACTGTGTATTATTTTCTGGTTTTTTGACGATCCCAGAAGATATTAAAAAATATCATAATTTGTGAAAAATAAATATTGCTGCTAAAAACATTATTGGTGGTATTAAGCTTATTGAGGCGGTTGTATAGTCTAATGTTATTGTTTTCATTCGGTGTTTCTTTAATAAATATAAAAAAGTAGCTAATAAAGTAAATAAGGACCGTTGGTGCTAAGATTATTGCTTTGTCTATTGTTGCATTTGTTGTTTTTTGTGAGATTGACACATTTTTCATTATACTTAATTGCTGTTTATATATTTTGTGTTTGTTTGTAAATACAATAACACTATCGATGAAAAGCAGCCAGATAGACAAGTTGATGAACCCGTCCCCCATCAAAATATTACAAAATCTTTTTAAGATACCATAATCCTGGTATTTTGAGGAAAATATAGAGAATTTGCTATAAATTCAAAGTTAAGTTTTCGTATACTGTCGATGAAACTGATCTTCAGATATCGAATTTATGACCCAATAACTTCTTGAAATTTGTGATTTGTCGGAAAAATCGACGCACTGCCTTATTGCTTTTATCCTCTATCATATTGGCCTCCTTCCAACAGAACCCCGGTAATTGTAATGACCTAAAGTTCTGACTTAGATTTTCTATTGTATTTTATAATTATACTCAATTAATTATAATATACAATCGAATACAAAGACTTCAATTGATGAAGCTGAATCTATTCCAGAAGACCTACAAACACATACCTTTCGAGCCGGTGGAAAAATCCTTATCGGAAAGCTTTCGGATAAAGAATGATTGTTCCTCATTGTAGCATTAGCTGGTGCTCTTGGGAATTTAGTTCATGCTCTTCGATCTTTCTATTGGTATGCAGGTAATCTTGAACTGGTATTGAGCTTGCTTGCCATGTACCTTCTATCACCAGTTATCGGGGCATTTCTCGGGCTTATTTTTTGTATTACAATCCGCGGCGGGATCTATCAACAGACAACGACGATTCAACAAACAAGCGCTTTTGTCTTTGTAGCTATTTCTACCCTCGCAGGTCTGTTTTCAGTACAGAGCAGGATTCAAGACAGCAGGTGAGTGGGAAGAACAAAAACGAGAAAAATTGAGAAGAAAATTTAACTTTGTGGAGGGGATTAGTAATGCCAAAAATGCTGGAAGAGAAGGATTGGGACATCCTTCTTAAGAGAATCAAGAACGGAAAATGTACTCCTTTTCTTGGATTTTGGGCCTGTTCTGAAAAGATTTCTGTTGCTTCCCAGATTGCAAATGAATGGGCAAGAAAGTACGACTACCCAATGGAAGACTCTGATAACTTGACAAGGGTGGCTCAGTTTGTGGCTGTGACCGAAGAAGACGAGATGTTTCCAAGGGATGAGATTTGTAATAAAATCACTGAACTGTCAGAAGAAGTCACACCAACATACTTTGAAACTCCTGATGAAATTCACGGAGTGCTAGCCGATTTCCCACTGCCAATTTATATTACCACAACTTACGATGACCTTATGGTGCAAGCTCTTGAAAGCTGTGGCAAAACACCAACCCAGGAAATATGTCGGTGGAATGAATACCTGATTCAACGCAAACCAACATCACCAGACTTCGACCCTACTCCTGAAAAACCTTTAGTATATCACCTCAATGGCTGCTATAAAATACCGGAGTCGCTGGTTCTAACAGAGGACAACTATCTGGACTTCCTCGTTGCCATTTCAAAGGAACAAAACCTGCTTCCGCCGCGTATTCAGCAGGCATTTGGAGGCACATCTCTTCTTCTTATAGGCTACAAGGTAACTGATTGGGATTTCCGTATTCTTTGCCGGATTCTTGATGAATACATAGGAAGAGGTAGTATAGGTAGTATAGGTAGAAAGCATATATCCGTGCAGCTTGTGCCAGGGAATGTTGCTAAGTCCCAAAAAGAAAAAGCCCAGAAATATCTGGATCGCTATTTTGAGGATCTTCGTATCCAGGTATACTGGCAAGATTGTCACGAATTTGCCGCAGAATTGAAAACACGATGGGAGGCTTTCAATCGTGGTACCGTAAAAAAATATACCGATATGACAAGTATTGACCGGTTTAAGACGGAGTATGAGCGAACTGGTAAAACAAAAGAAGAGGCTGATAAGGTTTCGATACTCTTCTTGGCAGCCGATCCCACTGATGCGTCTCGCCTGCGGCTTGGTGAAGAATTTCGAGAGATTCAAGAAAAACTGAAATTGGCTAGACTTCGGGATCACTTTACATTAGAATTGCCACAGTTGTCGGTTCGCCCGTCAGATATATCCCAGGCTTTGCTTGATACACAGCCGCAAATCGTCCATTTTTCTGGTCATGGCACACCTATCGGTGCTTTGTGCTTTGAGGATCTGGCAGGGAAAGCCCACTCAGTCGAGCCTGATGCGTTGGCTGCATTGTTTGAACAATTTAGCGGTCAGGTGAATTGTGTAATATTGAATGCTTGTTACTCAGAGATTCAGGCAAAAGCCATCGCTAAACACATCAAATATGTCATTGGCATGAACCAGGAAATCGGTGATAGAGCTGCTATCGCCTTCGCAATTGGTTTTTACCAGGCATTAGGAGGAGGGCGTAGCATTGAAGATGCATATAGATTTGGGTATGTACAAATCCAACTACAGAATATTCCAGGGCATCTAACACCGGTTTTAATAAAGAAGGATCGGTCTTAATTGTCACCGCCCAACAAATAAGGATTGAGGAGACGGTGCGGAGCGTCTTTTCGATCCCAGGTTCAGGTAAGCCGAGGGTTTAAGGGTAAAGCTTCAGCAGGATCGCTATTTCGAGTGTACAATTTATAGTAATGTTCTGAATATGTGTGTAACACATATAATATTTGAAAACATTTATTGTGGGGAATCACATCCGGAATCAATGTTTATCTTTTTAGTGTGTTTTCTTTTCAACTGGAAAATTAATTTCAACCCACACAAAAACGAAGAGCCGATGTCTTTTTAACCATTAATTGAAAATATATAATGGGGGAAAGGTTATGATCTTATTTTTCATCAGCAGAGCTGCAGCTCTGGTGCACTTTGTTTTTTGCTCTCTCAGAGCGTGTACTAAAATTAAACTTGATCCTACAACTTGGATGGTACCGTTGCTTATTATCCAAGTGGAGAAATGGTTCGAATTTTAAACTTTGTGGAGGGTATCAGTAATGCCAAATATACTGGAAGAGAAGGATTGGGACCTTCTTCGGAGGATCAAGAACGGGAAGTGTACCCCCTTTCTCGGATCTGTAGCTTGTTCTGAAAAGATTCCAGTTATTTCCCAAATTGTAAATGAATGGGCAAGAGAGTACGACTACCCAATGGAAGACCCTGATGACTTGACAAGGGTGGTTCAGTTTGTAGCTATGACCGAAGAAGACGAGATGTTTCCAAGGGATGAGGTTTGTAATAAAATCACTGAACTGTCAGAAGAAGTCACACCAACATACTTTGAAACTACTGATGAAATTCACGGAGTGCTAGCCTATTTTCCACTGCCAAGTTATATTACCACAACTTACGATGACCTTATGGTGCAAGCTCTTGAAAGCCGTAATTTCCGGATTTTTGCTGGATACTTAGAAAGAAGTACGGGTAGAAAGCACATATCCGTGCAGCTCGGGCCAGGGAATTTTTCTGAGACCCGGGAAGAAAAAGCTCAGAAATATCTGGATCGCTATTTTGAGGATCTTTATATCCAGGTACACTGGCAAGATTGCCACGAATTTGCCGCGGAATTGAAAACGCGATGGGAGGTTTTCAATGGAAGAACCTGAATTCCAGGCTTACGTGGGCCCTCGGCCTTTTGAACAGGAAGATAAATTCATTTTTTTCGGAAGAGACCGTGAAGCTCGTGATCTCCTGTCCTTAGTCATTGCACATAATCTGGTTCTCGTCTATGCCCAGTCGGGTGCAGGTAAGACTTCACTTATCAATGCCGGGCTTATTCCTCTCCTGAAGGAAAACCGGTTTGAAGTTTTCCCGGTGGCGCGAGTTAAAGGCACACCTTTAAGAAATATAAAAACTGACGAGATTTCGAACATATATGTTCTTAATACGCTCACAAGCTGGGCTGAAGATGAATACGACGTTGAACGCCTGACCAAAATGAAACTCGTTGATTTTTTGAATGAACAGGAGCGCCTGCAGGATGAAGATGGCATACCTTTACCCCGTGCCGTTATCTTCGACCAGTTTGAGGAAATATTCTCTTTATATCAGGACCGCTGGAAAGATAGAGAGGGATTTTTTGAGCAAATAAGCGCTGCTCTGGAAACAGACCCCCTTTTGAGGGTTGTTTTTGTCATACGGGAGGATTTCATAGCTCAACTAGACCCTTATGTAGAGCTTCTTCCCGAGAGATTGCGGACGCGTTTTCACATAGAGCGCCTGCGACGTGAGGCTGCACTGCTGGCAATCAAAGAGCCGTTAAGAGATACCGGTCGTTCTTTTGCAGAAGGTGTGGCAGAAAAACTTGTCGATGATTTGCTGAAGATTCGAGTTGAAACGACACCAGGCGAGACCACTGAGGTAACAGGAGAGTTCATAGAGGCTGTGCAACTTCAGGTAGTGTGCCAGAACCTCTGGAGAGAGTTACCGCCAGATGTCAAGCAAATCACGTTTCATCACCTGAAAACCTATGGCAATGTAGAACAGGAACTTTACAGATTTTACGAAGAAGCTATAAGGACAGCGGCAGCTACGGCACATATTGACGAGGAGAGCCTGCGCAGATTGTTCGGTGAAGTGCTGATAACGACGATGGGGACGCGGGGGATGGTATACCGGGCTCAAGAGTCCACTGGCGGCATTCCCAATACAGCCATTGATGTGCTTGAAAGCATGCACCTTATTAGAGCAGAGTGGCGGGCAGGTGCGCGCTGGTATGAACTGACCCACGACGGTTTTATCAAGCCGATACTATCTTCTAACAGGGTTTTTAATGATGAACTGGCAGAGAAAGAAAGGGCAGAGAAAGAACGGATAGAGAAAGAACGGATAGAGAAAGAGTGGGCGGAGAAAGAATGGGCAGAGAAAGAAAGGCTAGAGAAAGAAAGGGCAGAGAAAGAAAGGCTAGAGAAAGAACTACGGGCAGAGAAAGAACTGGCAGAGAGCAAACAACTTTTCTATAAAAGACTTGCAGCCATTTCTTTTCTTGCTATACTTCTAGCTTTAGTTGCAGTCTTTGAATGGCATCAAGCCAAGGAAAACGCGGAAGAAGCTCGTGCTTCGGATTTAAATTTAAATTCCGCCCTTCTTCAGGGAGATCCCAGGAATCTAGATAAAAGTGTTCTCCTTGCTATCGAATCATTGAAAATTCATATAACATCGACTGCCGATCATTTAATACGTCAGGGATTATTATCCATGCCTCACCGTGTTGTGATTCTGAAACATTATAGTGATGTGAATAATGTTGTGTTCAGTCCTGATGGAAAATATGTTGCTACGGCGAGCAATGATAATACATCACGTTTATGGGATGTATCTACAGGTAAACAAATCTTTGTCCTGAACCATACTGATCCAGTGCGTAATGTTGTGTTCAGTCCTGATGGAAAATATGTTGCTACGGCGAGCGCTGACAAAACAGCAGGCGTATGGAATACAACTACAGGTGAAGGAATTTCTGTTCTGAACCATACTGGTAGGGTAAATAATGTTGTATTCAGTCCTGATGGAAAATATATTGCTACGGCAAGTGATGACAATACATCACGTTTATGGGATACAGCTACAGGTAAACAAATCTTTGTTCTGAATCAGACTGATCCGGTGCGTAATGTTGTATTCAGTCCTGATGGAAAATATATCGCAACGGCGAGCGCTGACAATACATCACGTTTATGGGATACAACTACAGGTAAACAAATCTTTGATATGAAACATGATGGTCCGGTAAATATTGTTGTATTCAGTCCTGATGGAAAATATGTTGCTACGGCGAGTGCTGACAAAAAAGCGCGTTTATGGAATGCAACTACAGGTAAAAAAATTTTTGATATGAAACATGATAGTGGTATAAATACTGTTGTATTCAGTCCTGATGGAAAATACATAGTAACGGCGAGTGATGACAAAACAGCAGGAGTTTGGAATACAACTACAGGTAAAAAAATCTTTGATATGAAACATGATGGTTCGGTAAATACTGTTGTATTCAGTCCTGATGGAAAATACATCGCAACGGCAAGCGCTGACAATACATCACGTTTATGGGATACAGCTACAGGTGAAAAAATTTTTTTTCTGAACCATTATGGTTGGGTAAATACTGTTGTATTCAGTCCTGATGGAAAATATGTTGCTACGGCGAGCGCTGACAAAACAGCACATTTATGGGATGTATCTACAGGTAAACAAATTTCTTATCTGAGACATGATAGTGGTGTGAACAATGTTGTGTTCGGTCCTGATGGAAAATATGTTGTTACGGCGAGCGCTGACAAAACAGCAGACGTGTGGAATACAACTACAGGTGAAAAAATTTTTGTTCTGAACCACACTGGCAGGGTAAATAATGCTGTATTCAGTCCTGATGGAAAATATATCGCAACGGCGAGCGCTGACAATACATCACGTTTATGGGATACAACTACAGGTAAACAAATCTTTGTTCTGAATCAGACTGATCCGGTGCGTAATGTTGTATTCAGTCCTGATAGAAAATATATTGCTACGGCGAGTGATGACAATACATCACGTTTATGGGATACAGCTACAGGTAAACAAATCCTTGTTCTGAACCATGATGGTCCGGTAAATACTGTTGTATTCAGTTCTGATGGAAAATATATTGCTACGGCGAGTGATGACAATACATCACGTTTATGGGATACAGCTACAGGTGAAGAAATTTTTGTTCTGAACCATACTGATAGGGTAAATAATGTTGTGTTCAGTCCTGATGGAAAATATATTGCTACGGCAGGTGATGACAATACATCACGTTTGTGGGGTACAGCTACAGGTGAAAAAATCTTTGATATGAAACATGATGGTCCGGTAAATAATGTTGTGTTCAGTCCTGATGGAAAATATGTTGCTACGGCGGGCTACGATAATACAGCATGTCTATGGGACACAGCTACAGGTGAAAAAATTTTTGTTCTGAACCATGCTGGTAGGGTAAATACTGTTGTATTCAGTCCTGATGGAAAATATATTGCTACGGCAAGCGCTGACAAAGCGCGTTTATGGAATGCAACTACAGGTAAACAAATTTCCTATCTGAGACATGATAGTGGTGTGAATAATGTTGTGTTCAGTCCTGATGGAAAATACATCGCAACGGCGAGTGTCGACAAAACAGCAAGGTTGTGGACAGCAAAGTTGTGGATATCTGATACAGAAGATCTTATAGATGAAGCCAACAATCGTCTAACCCGGAATCTTAAACCAGAGGAATGGAAAGAATATATGGGCGATAAGCCGTATCACAAGAGATTTCCAAATTTACCATAAACGTTTGTAAATATAGGACTTACGCACTATATATGAAATCAAGCACATTCGGTGTTGTTACTGGTTTAGTGTTTATAAAGTTGGAGTTTTAATTCCGGGGCGTACGCACTTGAAGTACAAAAACAACAGCATTAAACTTACAACTTCCGAAAAGTCAACTTTTAATTGCGACGTCTACCGCGCTTTCAGGCAGGACAAAAACAGATTTTCGAGAAAAAATAGGAGTGTCTAAAGTAGTAAAACGGTTCGTAAATCAAATGAAGCCCTACTGTACTCATTTCAGCTTATGTAGAGAGCATGTGGGATTAAAGTACAAAGATGGAAAAAGCGTTGAATGTAAAAATACACCTGCAAGAGAAGCAGGGATTACAGATTCAAAGTGAACACTACGAAATCTTTTGACTTTCAGTGTTTTAAATCATCGATCATATGACACTGGACTACCAATTTTTTTCTCAACCATGTTAATTTCTACGAAGGATTCTGTGACATGAAATGCGTTTTTAAATCTGTCTAAATGACGAAATTGAATTGTCGGGTATACCAGCACTTTCCACCGAAGAATATTCTCCTGGTCCAAGATCCCAATAGCGACCTCCATAATTTATATATTCATAGAATCGCCATGTACCTGACTTGACCTTAATTGATGATATTTTGTCATTCAAGTTATCTCCAGCGCCTGGTTGATCAGAAGTAGCGTCAAAGCTTTTTCCCCCAAAGTTAACATGCTCGTATACAATTACTTCTGCTGCGTTTACTGTCCCGGCTGTTGCAGACATCGCAAAAAAGATCAGCAGTAAAACATACAGCACCTTCCTCACAATACCGAATATCTCTTTTCCCATAAAATACCACACTCCCAAAACTTATGTCTAAGACAGTTTTAATTTTTCAATCATTTTTTCCTGGCAGATAGCTTGATATTGTCAAATTAAATCAGTTTCGTAAATCATTTTTGCAGGTATCGGAACCTGATCGTGTCCCCAAGTTATTGAACAGGATCCTTATAAATTAGTAATTCCTTTAAATTCCACATGTGATATTTATTCCTTCTGCCATTGCTGGATTTCTTTGGAACCATTTTCTATTTTCAGAGTCAATTTTTAATCATAGAGGCTGTCTTAAAATTCAAACCATTTCTCCAGTTGGATAATGAGCAACTTTAACTTAAAATTTAGATCGTAAATTTTCCCGAAATTCAGATACACATCGACCTTGAGATATCACTTTATCCCATCGGACTATATGCACTCAAAATATAAAATCAAGTACGGTAAACATTAAATGCTACCGTGTTTCTGTTCAAATGCATGAGTCTTATCCTGGTTAGGATAAAGTTTAATTTTTAAACACGCTCTTAGAGGCTGTCTTAAAATTCAAATCATTTCTACATTTGGATAGTACGCATTGTTGATCTTAAGGTCACTCAGTAAATTAATTATATCTAACATATTAGCTCTATGCATAATATCAAATGCATTAGACATCATGGTTAAAATTTAAACTTTAGACATTTAACGGTTCAATTCTACCGTTTTTTAGTCCAAATACATGAGTCCTATCCCAATTGTATAATTAAATTGAATTTTAAGACACGCTCTTAGAGACGAGAAATCCGGTTCCAACAACAATATCATCATTCCTGAGAATCTGAACGATTCCTGCAGTTAAACCTTCAGGTATCATGATGTCCCTGCTTGTTGGATTGTTCCATTATTTTAGAAACAGATTAAAATCAGAACACAGAAATGAAAATGATTTCAATTTTTCGTGTTTTCAATTCTTTCAGGTCAAAGTCACATTAAAATTGGCACCCGTACCCGCTGCCATAAACATACCGGCTTTACAATACCAAGCGACTCTTCAAATGTTTGATTTGCGCCGTCTACAATCTCGCGAGATGTAGATGGACGTGAAACACGAACCGTTTCCCCTTTAACTTCAGTCTCTTCTGCTTCTACTAATACAGTACTGCCATCCTTCAGAGTGAATTTGACAAGGGGTTTCATAGAAAAACACGCCAAAAAATAGGTTTGTTTAGGATAATAAAATGTCACTATAAATATAAAAAAATAATTATTGGATTCACAAGAAACAGAAGTAAGAAATCGAAGTTAATGAATAGTTACCTTCTCTGCAACTATTCAGCCAGGGTAAAATAATGTCAAGAGCTGCATTCAACTTTGTTGCGTATTCTTCTGGTTGGAAAATTCTCCCTTGAATTTGAAGAGGATACGAAAAAGGATTTTGTGGAAATAATGTGGAACCAGGCACAGCTTCTTTTTTGTAGCCTTTCACATACCCTAACTACGCACATATACCTGAAGCTAATCTAAAAGGCCAGGACTTATCGATTGGGAAAGTATAGTTTTTAGGACTTAAGGCGTGCAGGCCTTGCCTGTTGAAGAATAAGTTGCACATTAAGGATTAGCAGATTGAGAAATTAAATGAGTATATTCATAAGCAGGCTGTCCATATTCAAAGTTTGATCCATGGGAATACGGATGCATACGTTATTTCGCAGCGGGTCCTTATCCAGCGAGTTCCATACACAAAAGTTACTATTTATGCATGTCACAAACCGCCTTTTTATTATTAATAACAATTGATCCGCTTTATACATAACTTATTTTCTTTATAACCGACGGCTTTCTACCTGTTTGCGTATCTTCATAAACGATAAGGTACAATAATAGCTTGGGGTGAATAATTATGCATAAATTAATAAAAATAGTGGGCTTTATCTTAGCGATAATAGGTTTTGCTCATATTGTAAAACACATCATGCACGGCAAAGAAAGTTGCCGTTGGTGTGGCTGGTATAAAATAAAAGTAGAAGACGAAAAACCAGCTGGTGAAACCGCATCGTATAAGATAAAAGTAGAGGATGAAGAAAGAAAAGGTTCGAGGTATGGTTCTACTCCTGTCCGTTATTAAACCCCAACCATAAATGGAAGGGTTATTCCAGGCCAGACCGTCATTCGTAGAAACACTTTAAAAAGTGAAGTTTGATTTTCGGGCACTCCGATATATTCGCCTGCCATCCCAAAAGTAAAGGATACTATATAAAGGACTCTGTAAATAAAGGACACTGTAAACGTTCAGATTACCACTAGAAGTCTGCACTATGGAACTGCAATAGACATATGTGCCATACTCTCTGTTTTTGAACTTGCAAATTCCCAATTGACCAGACAGGGAAATAGACCACGTGTCCGCTGAAGCCGTATTGGATACATGATGATAACTTCTTGCTATTCTCCGGTATCGCCGGCAAACTCGATATTGCTGGCATAAAAACAATAACCTTTCTCTGTCGAGCAAGAAAGCAAAATTGAATGGTTATTCACCAGTAGTTTAAATCCACCGGATTTGACCAACTTTAACGGCTCTTTAACAACCTCATTTGAGAGGTCAGCTCAGTTAGACCAGGGCTGCTGAGAATTCACCTATAAGTTGAAATCCTCCAGACTTTACCAGCTTTAACTGCTCTCTGACGCCTTCGATTTGCGAGGTCAGCTCTGTTAGACCAAGGCTGATGAGAATGTTCTGCATCTGGTCAATGTAGGGATTCAGCACGTTATTGTAGTTGCCTCGGTCAAAAATAGTGTTGGAATAATTTCTGATTTCCATCTTGAGTTTAGCAAGGCTGTTAGCGTCTTCAAGGACAAGCTTCCCGAGAACGGAGGCGTCATACAACTGGAACTTTTCGGTTTTTTGCAGTATCCGATCCACCCCCCATGGGATAAACTTAAATTTTACGTCGTTTACACTGGGAGTCTTCACAGCCACAACATCATTATAAATATATGCGTTGTTTAATTTGTTTGTATATCCGTCCCAGTGCTTCAAAAGAACTTCCATCGCAAAGAATCGAAGGAATTGATTGATGTCTATGACCTTCGCCATTCCTGACAACCCATTATCGGAAATTTCCGTGGTTGCAAGCTCCAGGTCTTTCATGTTGGAGTACTTAGACATACTTTCACAGCTGATCCGGTCAGCATCAATGATAGACTGGGTGAAATCTTCACCTTCTTCAATCTCATAAAGATTTCCCTCGTCGTTGTCATTGAAGTTGTTTTGTATGTGACGCTTTTTGATTGGCTCGATGTTCAGGTAAACACCGTAGTCCGTACCATTAACGTAAACTTTGGCAAAATTGCATCGCGAATACGGAAGACCAGCCTGTTTGAACAGGAAATATCCAAGCGGTTGCCTGATGTATGAAGGATCCTGCACACAGTTGTTAAGAGTAATATACTGTGTACCAACCAGACCCTCAATCGCTTTTTCATTGGAGGAAACGTATTTCGAAAAGTTCAGTTTCAACGATGGTTTTGATGTGCTAAAAGATCCGCAATAGGACTTTTTCCCGATCGCTACGGATTCAAAGCTGTGAAATCCTCCTGAAGGAAATGCAGAACCCGCAATTTCTACCGATGTAGTTTTAAACCAATCATACCGATCTTCGGTGTAAGCATAGTTACATATCCCACCATATGGCTCCGCGTTTCTCAACGCTTCCCAGTCGCTTTGTGGCATGGTGATTCGAATAGTTACCACATTGTTCATATCATAGAAATCGTTGCATAATTCTTGCTTGCTCATCCCTTTTCCCCCTTCCCACTTTTAATTTGACTAATAATAGGACTCACGCACCTGAGCGAAAAACCAAGCGCGATAAAAATTGCGTTTTAAATCCATAATTTTTAGATTAAATGGTATTCTCATTATTGATTTTTCAGTTCCATCGCATAAGTCATATTTCCTATATTTTCAGCGATATAAAAAAATGGCAGAATATATATTAGGTGTTATAAAAATTTTATGTTTCGAAATTCTCTAGCAGCATTCCTTTCGGATATAGGGATTAGCAGTACTTACACAGACCAGGTTGATAGAAAGCTTGAGCCTTGATATTCTCAACGAAGTCACGTCAAAAAATACAATCCTGTACATGTGCACTCACTTACACACGAATTAAAATTTTGGAAAAATATAGACTCCATCTAAAATGTGGGGTATAGTTTCAAAAACGCTATCAACAATGATTATCATCTTCTAAAGTCTACTGAATGCAGGTTACATGCAATCTTAGCTATAGGTTCTGAATACATTTTCTCCATTTCTTTTATATTACGTAATATATAATATAGGTAGAATATTGAATTGGCAGACAAAACAAGGTAAGTAACCTGTTTAGAAAAAACAAGTTGCCTGCCAACATGAAATCAATAAAAATTTTAAGAAAAACAAGTTACCTCTCACATTCCGAGTTTTAATTTTTTATATTATTTTGCGAGACAAAAAATCTAATATTAGTGATGTTTTTGTTCGTAAATTACCTCTGTCTAAAATGTAATTGGCACTTTTGAGAAAGGGGTCGGAATGTGAGTTATTTACCGAAAGTAGATACTTAGGGGGAGGAAAAGAGATGAATAATTTCACAAAAGTGGGGTCGGATAATAAATGTTTCTCAACGTTTATTCCACCTTATGTTCTTGATAATATGGCGAAAGCTGGAATTGAAGAAGCAAAGTCGACCATTCTGCAGAGCCAGTATTTCCGGGAGAAAAGGACTGAGACTTCTAAAAAGATGGGAATGGAGGCTGGATTACCTAAAGCTGTTGTGCCAGTAGGCAGGGCATATGTGCAGGTATATGATTCTGAAAATACAACAACGTTTCAAAAGACACTAAAGCGTGATCAAGGAGGGAATTCTTCTCCTACAGGCATTGAATCCGTGGATCTCACTTACGATTACGTTAGCAAAGATCGCGATTTTTTAAAGGAGAAAGTAATAAACCGAAATTCCCTGGATAACAATGGCATGGATCTGATATGCAACGTACATTTCGGTGTAAAATACAATAACGCTTTTTGGGATGGCGAGCAAATCACTCTTGGTGATGGAGACGGCATAATATTCACCAACTTTTCCAAATCTCTTGATGTAATAGCTCATGAACTGGGTCATGGCGTTGTTCAGTTTACTGCTGACTTTGAATATCATGGTCAATCGGGCGCTTTGAATGAACATTTCGCTGATGTATTTGGAACGGTGATCACGCAGTGGGTCGAGAATCAGACTTCAGACAAAGCTGATTGGCTAATCGGTGACGAGATCATGGGGCCGGAATTATATGGAGAAGCCCTTCGTTCCATGAGTGAACCGGGAACTGCATATGATAACAGTATTTTAGGCAAGGATCCTCAACCTGCACATATGAAAGATATCTACACTGGCACTGGCGATAACGGTGGTGTGCACATCAACAGCGGCATTATGAATAAAGCTTTTTACCTCACAGCCATCGAAATAGGGACCGATCAAGCAGCTTTAATCTGGTATAATGCATTACAGAACCTCTGGCCTACTGCAATTTTCAAGGAAGCTGTCGGGGAGATTGTAAAAGCTGCACGGATTCTTGCAAAAAACAACAAAGTAGACAAAGATGCGACGCAAAGAGTAAGAACAGCTTTTAGGGAAGTAGGGCTATTTTAAATTAGATTAATGGGAACAAAGCTAATTAATGTAGAAAATCGGCTTCATACCGTGAATTGGCTTCATACCGTGAATTGGCTTCATACCGTGAATTGGCTTCATACCGTGAATTGAGTTCTGAGACAGCCAATGAGGAGGAATTTTATGGATTGCTTCCAGTGCCTTGTAAAAGTGTTGGGAGCTTTCCATAATCATATAGGAGCAAGATGGTCATGCACATCGACTTTGAAAGTTCAGGTGGATATGCCAATATTAAGTTAAAATATCATGGGAACACAGATACACTTCCTGAAGAAGTTGCCGATAAGCTCATACAGCTTGTAGAAAGCTCCAGGATATTTGACCTTAAAGAAAAAGAAGTTATTCCCAATTTATCCGGCCCTCCTGATGTATTGCACTATAAACTTATGGTTCATGAAGGAAATATGAGGATTTCTTTATCATTTAATGACATTACGGCTCCAGATTCATTACTTCCTCTAATAACTTTTTTGCAAGAACTTGCATGGGATCAGATCAGAAAAGGCAAATAATAACTTACTTTCATCGGTTAACGATTTTTATGTGCCACTTCGATCAGGGAAAATGGGAAGAAAAAGAAACATATCAACAAATGAAAATTCTCAATTTTCAATATTCCATTATAAAGAGATTGGGGGCACGAATATATTCCTTGTTTGAAGCGAGGTGTACCAGTGCAACTTTGATTTTTCCTACCATCCCCGTAAACCTTATATTCCCAAGAACATTTCATTTCAGCAATTTGATCATTTCCCTTCCGAAAGCATGCAGATCTCCTGGATTCCTTGAAGATACGAGGTTCCCGTCCACGACAACTTCACTATCTTCGTATTGTGCTCCTGCAGCTATGATGTCGTCCCTGATTCCTATCCAGCAGGTAGCTTTCCTGCCTTTTATCACGTCTGCCGAGACAAGAACCTGCGGGCCGTGGCAGATTGAAGCAACGGGTTTGTTTTTCTTGAAAAAGTTTTTTACAATCTCAAGGGCATCCTTATCAAGCCTCATTTTTTCCGGACCTTTTCCGCCGGAGATTACGATGATATCATAATCTGCAGAGTTCACATCCTTAAAAGCGATATCGGCAGTGATTTCATAGCCGTGCTTTCCTGTTATCGGCCCCTTTTTCATAGAGGCTACATGTGTGGTTATACCTTCCTCTTTCAGACGGTGGTAAGGATAAAAAAGTTCAAGGTCTTCAAAACCATCGGCTCCGAATACAAGTGCTTTCATATGAGACTCCCCCGGTTAAGTTATGGTTTTAGCTTAAGGTTCATTTTTCGGTTTAGCTTAAAGTTCAGGCTTTTCTGTTTAGACCTATGATTATCTGCCTATGATTATCTGCCTATGATTATCTGCCTATGATTATCTGGTCTTGAGTTCTGATTTTATGCGCTGATTGTTGAAATAAAGATTATTTCCGCGGCAAATATACCTTGTCTGGTTCTGAAAATAAAACAGGTGAAATTCAATTACATGGGTCGAATCCGTTTCCTCTCCGGCAATAAACTTTTGAGAGGGCCTGTTCAAGGTCTGCAATTATATCTTCAGGGTCTTCGATTCCAACAGACAGCCTGACAAGTCCGTCTTTGATTCCGACCTTGTTTCTTATATGCCCGGGAATGCAGGCATGGGTCATGGAAGCGGGGTGTTGGATAAGGGTATCAGTTGCCCCCAGGCTCACTGCAAGAGAGCAGAGCCTGACGCTGTCCATAAGCCTGCGCCCGGCTTCAACTCCTCCCCTGATCTCGAAAGAGAGCATTCCACCATAGCCGCTCATCTGTTTTTTTGCGACCTCGTGCTGAGGATGGTTTGAAAGTCCGGGATACCTGACCCATTCTACTGTGGGATGAGCCTCAAGGAAGTTTGCAACCGTCAGGGCGTTTTCAGCATGCCTTTCCATCCGGATGTGCAGAGTCTTAAGCCCCCTGATACAGAGCCAGGCTTCGTGCAGTCCCATGATCCCTCCGGTATACCCAACAACCTTTCCCAGGCTTTTCATAAAATCCCTGCTCCCTACAACGATTCCACCGAGAAGGTCAGCGTGCCCGCCTATGTATTTTGTGCAGCTGCTTAGGGATATGTCTGCCCCGAGTTCAAGGGGTTTCTGGAAATACGGCGTTGCAAAGGTATTATCCACGATGCAAATGGCCCCCTGTGCCTTTGCAAGTTTGGAAATCTCCCTGATGTCGCAGACCGTTATTGTGGGATTGGCAGGCGTTTCCAGAAAAACCATTCTGGTTTCCGGCTTAAAGGCTGCTCTCACCTTTTTTATATCGGATGTATCAACAAAACTGACATCTATCCCAAACCCGGGCAGGATCTCCGAAAAGAGGCTGTAGGTGCAGCCGTACACCACATCCGTTGAGATCAGGTGGTCTCCCTGTTTCAGGGTTGAGAGTACAACTGCGGTTATTGCAGCCATTCCGGAAGCAAAGGTCTGTCCTGCCTCCCCGCCCTCAAGTACAGCAACCTTTTCGGCAAGGACCGCATGTGTAGGTGTGTTCGGAGGGATTCTTGTGTATACGTACCCTGATTCCTCTCCTGCAAACCTGGCAGCCCCCTGTTCGACATTCTTAAAAATGAAAGTTGAAGTCTGAAATATCGGAGTCGTATGCGCCCCGAAGACAGGGTCCGGCTCTTCTCCTGCATGCACACATTTGGTTGCAAACTTAAGTTCTCTTTCCATATCCCTAAAACCCCCTGTTAAAATTAATGTCCAGACAAATTATCTGTCTTTCCGGTAATTATTTGTTTGGAAGAAAAGGCAAGAAAGAGGTTTAAGGTTGTCCTAACTTAATAAAGAAAACTTGTTTTTGAGCAGGTACATCAGAAATTTTAAAAATATAACAGGCTATATACGTGAAGCAAAAAGCCGCAATATTACTGAGAAGTTACGGATGTTGCGCCAGAATCAAGCTAAAACGTTAAAGGAAGGCCTTCCGTGATAAAATCGATACTTGATAACGACCTTTATAAATTCACCATGCAAATGGCTGTACTGGAATTATTTCCAAAAGCAGAGGCAGAATATCGTTTTACCAATCGTGGATCCCATCACTTTTCCGAAGAGTTCGTAGAAAAGCTCAGGAGAGTCATAGACGAAGATATCTCCGCCCTGATGCTGACAGAAGACGAATACCAGTGGCTTGGTGAAAACTGCTCTTTTTTAAAACCGATGTACCTTGAATACCTCAAAAATTTCCGCTTCAAACCCGGGGAAGTAGAAGTCTGCCTCACCGAAGAAAAAGAACTGGACATCCGAATAAAAGGGCCCTGGCATAGCACGATTCTCTGGGAGATTGTTCTTATGGCTGCGGTCTCCGAACTCTACTTCACGACTATAGAAAAGGAATGGAACGGAAAGGAATGGGACGGAAACATCTCCGCGACATCCGAATCCATCCTTACAGCCTATGGAGAAAAAATCCTGGAAATCGGAAAGATCCTTGAGGAAAACGGTTGCCTTTTTGCCGAGTTCGGGACCCGCAGGCGAAGAAGCTTTGAACTCCACGACCAGGTGATGAAAACCCTTCTGCAGATAGAAACCCTCACAGGGACCAGCAATGTCTTTTTTGCAAAAAAGTATGGTTTAAAACCTATAGGTACGGTAGGCCACGAGTGGATTATGGGCACTTCTGCGCTTATAGGGCTCAGGTATGCTAACCGCTTCGCTTTCGAAAACTGGGTGGAGGTCTACAAAGGAGACCTTGGGATTGCCCTTACGGATACCTTCGGCTCTGAGGCCTTTTTTAAGGATATGGATCTGAAACTGTCAAAAATCTACGACGGGTTCAGACACGACAGTGGAGACCCTTTCACCTTTGTGGACAGGGTGATAGATCATTACAGGAAAATGGGCATCGACCCGATGAAAAAGGTAATAGTTTTCAGCGATGCCCTCAACGCCGAAGCCGCAATCCGGCTCAAAAAATACTGCCAGGACAAAATCAACTGCAGTTTCGGGATAGGTACAAGCCTTACCAACAATTCGGAATTTTTCCGGGAAAGTCCTCCCCTGAATATGGTGATTAAACTCCACAGTGTTAACGGCATTCCGGTAGTGAAATTAAGCGACTCTCCCGAAAAAGAGACAGGAGAAAGGGACGCCCTGAGGGTTGCAAACTATATCGTCGGAAGAAAAGGGCTGGATGAATGACTTAAAGAAGAAAGTTAGAAAAAAGAAAAGGAAAGAAGAGGGAAAAAGAAGGAAAAGAAGAGGGAAAAAGAAGGAAAAGAAGAGGGAAAAAGAAGGAAAAGAAGAGGGAAAAAGAAGGAAAAGAAGAGGGAAAAAGAAGGAAAAGAAGAGGGAAAAAGAAGGAAAAAGAAGGAAAAGAAGGAGAAGAATCCTGACTTAGAGCCTATCCGAAAAGTGTTGTGACCTACTGTAACTTTTACAATTGGCAATATGCACAACTTAACTGATACTCGATATTATGACCTATTGTAACTTCTACAACATGCCATTATTGACTTTTCGGATAGATCTTTAATGACCAAATATTCTGCTTCAGGAAGAAATGTTTCGTTCCTCAGATCCTCAGATATATTCATTGAATACTCTGTAGAATACCTGTAGAATATCTGTATACAGCATATCCCTGCTGGTCCCGGTCCGCAGAGAGTGAAGGGTCTCTTATGTAAGTGCCGTTGCTATCGTCTTTCAGCCAGGACCTTACGAAAAACACAATTTCCTCGGTTCGGTTATTCGGTGTCACTGTCACGTTGAGCGTTTCTTCCTTCCCCGCACCCCAATCATACTCCGCAAGTTCAACAAGTGGATACTGAGCGGTTATCTCTCCGGTATTTCCCTGGATAGAATTTCCTTTTGAATAAACATCAACACTGCTGCCTGTTCCCTCTACATCTTCTATCGTCTCATTTTCAGGGAAGGAGACTGAGATATAGCCTTCAGATGCGTTTCCTCCTTCATTGAGTACTGTTACGGAAATTGTGACATTTCCCTCCGGAGAAACTCCTTCGGGAGGAGCGGCTTTTACACTGGTGATTTCTGGATAGGGGGAGATATAAGAGGAGGAGACGAGCTTTATAATAACAATGTCAGAACCACTAACTGTAGCTGTATCTGAACTTTCAAATGTAGTTGCATTGGAACCATTTATTTCATCAATATCCGAACCATTTGCATCAATATCCGAACCATTAATGTTGGAACCGTTTATCATATCAGTGTTCGTCGAATTAATTTCAGAATTATTCTCCGGGTTGTATCCCGCAAAAACGATTTTTGACCCGTCAGGGCTCCACTTTGGAACAGAATCAGGACTTCCGGTGTTGTTTGTAACTCTGGATCTATAGTTTCCTTCGATATCCCTGAGCCAGATATCAGGGCTTCCGCCTTCGTCTGAGACGTACGCTATCCATTTTCCGTTTGGACTGAAAGAGGGGTTCCATTCGTTACAGGATGTATTTGTTAACCTGACCTGGTTTGTACCATAAAAGTCTATTACCCATAGATCTGAGTTATCTTCTGAATCTTTTGCGCTGTATATCACTCTCAGCCCTAGAGGACACCAGTCCTTCCCAGTCCCCACATTTTCAGAGGTTCCAAGCCTGAATTTGTTGCTTCCGTCCCGGTCAACTATCCATAACTGCGACGGGATCTCTGCCGCCTTCTGCGTGTAGGTTATTTTTTTCCCGAGGCGGCACCAAGCCCCCCAGTATTCGGAGATCTGCGGGTCATCAGCAACAGGGAATACTGTTCCATTCTCAAGATTTGCCAGATACAGTCCAGGCTGAGAATTAATTGATTTTGTAAAAATCAGTTCTGTTCCATTAAGATTTATATCACTGAAACCGGCAAGGTTTCCTTCCCCAATTCCGGTTCTTTCGATCGAACTTCCATCTGCTTTCATCCGATATGATTCTAAATTTTCTGAGTCGTTTCTTTCAACGGTGTACATGATGTACTGGCCGTCTGCAGTCCAGACCGGAGACGATTCCGATTCTGGACTGTCAGTAAGAAAAGTGATTTCTTCCACAAGCTCATCTGCAGAGATAATTTCCCCAGAATCTACGGTCTTTCCTGCAGCAACACAGATCAAACCGGAATCGGAATCAAAGTAGTAACGCGAAGCATTTGAGGTTTTGTTTAATCCCGAATCCTCTGTAAAGTTGTCGTATTCAGACAGTTCATTGGGTACTGCCTCCACAGGCAGGACGAGAATTACAATGAACAATAAAGAACAAAAACCTTTGAGTATTTCTCTCATGAGTCCTCACTGTTAACTTAAAAAATTAGATACATAATTATAAACGATTAATTATATAATATATCGAAACTTTAGTCCATATTATATTTTATTAACTGAATTCAGAAAACAAAACTCACAGTCGCTTTTTAATTCACATGTTAGCTGATACCCACAAATTTTTCCGTTGGTTCGTATTTGCTTCCCTGGTGACTTTTACTTATGGCACTTTTTCCTGATCCTGTTTTTGTGGGAAAAGCCGCTCTCCAGCATAGAGTGGAAAAAGAAAGATATACTGTATGGCAAATATGGTTGTACGGGTCAGAGAAATCATAATTTAGTCCTCTTGAGAGAAGCTCCCGATTTTTACCTACAAATTAGTCTGCTTGAACGAAGCGAAACAATCGAGTACTTTTGCGGTTACATCGCAACTCCCAGAAAATCTCCGATTTCCTGCGATCCCGAGGCGCAATTCGGGAAGAAAAACATTATTGTTTAAAACCATAACGTAGTCCTCTTGAGCGAAGCGTAGCGAAAAGGACCTCGTGCTGTTGCGATTACATCGCAACTCCCAGGAAATCTCCGATTTCCTGTGATCCTGAAGCGAAACTCGGGAAGAGAAACTCGGGTGGTACGCTTAGGATGAAAAAAGAAATAGAGGGCTTGCCCGAAAGCAGGGAAATAAGGCAGTTCCGGGCAAAGAAAAAAGATTCGGTACAGGTTTTTTTAGATTAAAGTCCTTTGTATCTTTTGAAGTTTTATCTCCCGTATATTTCCTTGTTTTAGTATATTTTCTTGTTCTGTATATTTTATACTCTGTATATTTTCCCTGTATAGTACAATCCATTTATTTTTCTGCTTTAGAGGAAAGTGCTTTTATGCGTTATATCCCGCAGCCAGGTTGACATTTACGTAGACTACTGCTTCATTAGTGTGCTTGTAGCCATAGTCATCAGTGACTTCGGGTAGCTCGTCCGCTTCTGCCTGAGAGGTTACCACAGTACCTGCAGGGATGTATCTGCCATCAGGGATGGTCACACCAATTGCTCCTGATTTCGGTTCGAGTACACAGTTGTCTCCTACGTTAGCCTTGAAAACGAGAGCCTGCATACCAATGAATGTGTCATTTCCGACATAGGCCGGACCGTGGATCTGAGACTGGTGGGCAAGAGATACTCTTTCTCCGACGTAAACTGCATATTTTTCACCGTCAACCTCAACCAGATTACTTTCCACAGGTTCGCCTTCCTCATTAACCGTTTCAAGGGCATGTAGTACGACCCCGTCCTGGATATTGGTCTCGTCCCCAACAAAAATCGGCGTGCCTTCGTCGCTCCGGACCGAAGCCATCGGGGAAACCATTACACTTGCGCCTATTGTTACGTCACCTATTACTGCTGCCTGAGGGTGGATGTAGGCAGTAGAGTCAATTACCGGTTCGGTTGGTTCGGGATTCCAGGGGGTCACGGGATTTGCCCGGATGTTCGAAACCTCGCTTTCAACCTCTGTGTCCGCACTTTCGCCATCTTCTGCTCCCTCACCCTGCGATACACACCCGCTTCCGGCAAGGGTAAGTGCCAGGGAGAAAAGAAGAGCCAAAAAGATCCTGTTAATTTTCATAGAAGTCCTCCAGTAACAGTGTCAAGATTATAAGTTATATAGGCGTTTCCATTTTTATTTAAAAAAAGATAATAAAATAAATGTAAAAATATTTTGATCAAAAATCGGAAGTGGAAACTTATCTCATATTACAAGTAAGTTCAGGAATGCCCCTGCTCACAAAACCCTTTTCATTAAAAACAGTTTACAAGAATCCACGAGCATACAGCCCTTTTAGAAATTAAGGATGATTGACTGATTTCAGCAAATTCAAAAAGCCATATATCTGAAAGATATAGAAAATGTCATGGAGTCTGTGCTTCAAGTTCCCTGCCAGTTAATCAGGCTGATCTGCCTGCATTGTCTTTTAATTAAGATGCATAAAAATAAGTTTAGGTACGAAAGAAATAAAAAACTTGTAGAAATTACATTTAAGAATTGACGAGACACTAGGGCCTCCCATATGATATAAAAGCTAAGAATAGTGAAAAATCGAAAAAGTTATTCCTGGTGAATCCTTGTTTTGTTTAATGTCAAAAGAATATCTAAGTTGGGACAAATTTATTGTGACCAAAATTCCCTCAAGTGTCAAATTGGATCCTATAATTTATGAATATATAAAAAAAGATCATTTGATTCTTGATATCGGATGTGGTGTTGGAAAAGTTTCCCTTCAACTTGCCTTTCAGGGTTTTTATGTGGAAGGAATAGACATTAATGAAACTGGAATACTTGCTGCACAGGATAGTGCAAGAAAACTAAACCTGGCTGATAAAGCACATTTCAGAGTTGGAGATGCTAAAGATTTACCATATATGGATGATAAATTTGACATTGTTATCATGCATGGACTTTTGACCATTATTGTGGATAACAGTGATAGAAACAAAATTATACAGGAAGCTTATAGGGTTCTGAACCCAGAAGGGCATTTATATATTGTAGACTTTGGTCAAACTTGGCACTCAGATATATACAGAGAAAGATATCTGAAAGATTTCCCCATAACAAAGGAAGAAGGATCTTTTTTAGTTTATAATAAAGATACAGGGGAAATTGAGTTCATTTCACATCATTATACAGAAAAAGAATTGATTTTTCTTTTGGTAAATAATGGATTCAAAATAGATTATTTTAGAGACTTTTTATTATTTTCTGGTTTTTCGTTTTCCCTCTATATCGTGCAAAACAATAAAATTTTAATTATATTGATATATTTTTTCTATTTATGGGAAAAGGAAACATTGCAATAGATAAATCAATGATAAAAACAATAGTTGACGGCAAAATAATAATTCCTTTGCCAAAAGTTTTGGTTGAAAATCGATACTATCCTATGTTCTCTATATTCTCCCCTACTCAGTGTGATAGTTGTGGAAGTAAATTACATGTTAACTCTCATCACACTCGTTTTATTATATCACGTTACGGCACTATATCTCTCAATGTTACATACTGGCTTTGTCCCACTTGTAAGAAACATTATCATGATCAGGTTATTGGTGTTCAGGGTTCTGCAAATTACAGTTCTGAATATTATGATACACAAATAAATGTCAGATACGATGGACGATGCAGTCTGCACAATTCTCGGCGAATTGGGGAAACATATACAGAAGGAGTAATAAATGTCTGTGGAAGAGCTCCTTGTCCCACTTCATTGTGGTTATATGAACAGAAACTAGCAAAACTTTCAAAGCAAGAACTTTTGAACCAAGGAGTTAGCTTTGAAGAAACATTGTATGTTGATGGGAATTGGATCAAGAATGGATGGAAAAAAAAGCTTGAAGAATTTATTGGAACGAAACTCACAAAGAAAGAATGGAAAAAAATGCGATATAAATCTGTTTACGTTGTTGCTACCAAAGAGAAGGTCATTTTAGATTTTGAAGTAACTGAGAGGTTACCAACAATTGAGGCTCTGATGCCTCTTTTTATACGAATAAAGAACCGATTTCCTGAAGATAAAATCAAAAAGATTGTTTCTGATGAGGATAAAGCGATCATTGGAGCCGTAAAAATGGTCTTTCCTGAAGTGACTCATTCTTTTTGTGTGTTTCATCAATTAAAAAACGTTAGTAAGAGGTATTATGAGGAATTCAGTTCTATTGAAGAGATTCCAGATAACGATAAGATTACCTACAATGAGATATCTCAATTGATACTTTCTGATACGGTTATCAGTGCTGTTGCGCATATTCAGAAGATACGAGAATTTAACTCTGATCTTGAACTTTCTGAAGCGTCTCATAAAGCGATTTCTTATGCCGAAGAGATTTTCAGCAAGAATGTGAGCTTCTTGAAAAAAGGTTTTACACCTGAGACAGATAATACAATGGAACAAATATTTTCTTTGATATGTGATATAGTAGACAAAGTAAGGTCATTCAAAACCGATAATGGACTAACTAATTTTTGTTACAATCTATTTACTTTTTTCAACAAACGGTGTTTCAGCACTGGAAAATGGAAAGGTTTCTCACCTTTAATGAGAGCAAGATTCCAATATGGATAATGCTAGAATTGGAGAATAATTAGTTCTTAAACTTGATGGCTTATAGCTGTAGCTGTCGGAAATTCCCACAAAAATAGTTCCACAATTTGGAAAATTTTGGTGAATGCTTGTGTAAATGAATCAACATTTTTAAATGAGTGAATTGATTTGCTCAAATTGGGATGAAATTTTGTGGTTGTCTTGAAATTGAAGA
Source organism: Methanosarcina acetivorans C2A (assembly GCF_000007345.1). Classification (NCBI taxonomy): domain Archaea; kingdom Methanobacteriati; phylum Methanobacteriota; class Methanomicrobia; order Methanosarcinales; family Methanosarcinaceae; genus Methanosarcina; species Methanosarcina acetivorans. The sequence goes on from NC_003552.1 coordinate 3,156,981, forward strand.
AAAACCAGAAAAAATTAAAAAGACTCTTATTTTAAGATTAAAGAATTTGTTTCAAGATCGGGAAATAAAGTAAATGGGTTTGTTATAATATCAAAAATTTGAGTATAAATGAAATACTTAATTAGAGGCGAATAAATCAAATTGCGTGCGGCCACCACACCCTAAAGAGGCTGTCCGACAAATCTTGACAGTAATAAGACCCTCCGCGCTCCCATTGTAATAAAAACATGTTGGTAATATATTCATCTTACTTGAATTTCTCCAGAAAAGCAATTCATTTTTTGGCTGGCGAATTTACGGCAATGTTACTTCCCTTTGTCGCTCATGAGCCTATCCTGCCTGCAATGATGGCTTCCAGGCTTGCTCTTGCAACATATCTGCCGCCATAGACTTAACAGACGCATGTACTGGTTTCAGGGTCCGGAAACATCTATGACGTGGATTTCACATTAAGCTGGGGGTTGATAATATTTTTTACCTGGTGTATTGACAGAACTTTCTGGCTTGGGGTAATCCCTGTGCTTTTTATGGCATATGGGGACGGGATAACCGGAATAATAAGGAACCTGAAGTATAATTTTCCGGATTCTTTTCTTACATTCCCTTGATTCATTCTTACAGCCCTTTATACCTATTTTTTCTGAGTAACCCTTAAGCTTGCCTTGAAAGCCTGTATATTTAAATCGTTCATCCCCTACATTTTAAAATATCATATATATCTGAGGGAATACATTAAGAAATAATTTATATCAGGAGAGGAGATATATAGGGTGTTAAGAGGGGAATTTGCAGAGTTTCAGTTATTGGATTAACTGTTCGGAAGATGGGGTTTCAACTAACTAAATCGCTATATAAACAATCGAAATAAAAAAATGATAATAATAACCTTGTATAGATAATTGTTTTTAAAAATTGATATTATACCGATTAATACACCGATTAACATGCATCTTCCAAAAATAATCTGAAACTTTTTGATACAGAACTTCTTGAGATTTATCACTCTTTATATTTATGGGGATAGAATGAAATGGATGAGAAAAAAAAGAGTTTAAGAAAGAAGGTCGAACGCTCTGTTTTCGCGGGGAACAGGGCAGCCGCTGCAAAAGAGCTGGGGAGTACCGGAGACCCTGAGGCTGTTCCCATTCTGATTAAGGCGCTTGAAGATTCCAGCCCGAAGGTAAAAATTGCGGCTTCGGATGCGCTGGGGAGACTTAACGACCCTGCTGCAGTCCCGGGTCTGATTAAAATGCTTGCTGAACCTGAAAGTACTGTCAAGAAAACTGCAATAATTGCTCTGGGAAAGATAGGCACACCGGAGGCAGTTTCCGGAATTGTTAAAGGGTTCAGTGATCCGGATAAGTTCGTACAAAAAGAATCGGTAAAAGCCCTGATGAAAATAGGGTCTCTGGAAGCTGTTTCAGGGCTTACGAAAGCTCTTGGGAGTTCGGATATCCCCCTAAAAAAAACTTCAATAATCGCCCTTGGGAAAATAAATACTTATGAAGCGGGCTGCGGGCTTATAAAAGCTCTTGAAGACCCGGACAACAGGGTAAGGCAGCGAGCTGTGAAAACCCTTGGAAAAAGGGGCAACCCGGATGTCCTTGAAGATCTGATGGAGGCGCTGAAAGACTCAAGACAACCGGTACAGGAAGCGGCATCCGAAGCCCTCCGCAAAATAATAGCTGCATCAGACTCGGTCCCCGTTCTGGTAAAGGCACTGGATGCAACTGACAGAAATGTCAGGAAAGCTGCAATAGAAGCTCTCTGGAAAGCAGGTACCCCTGAAGCCATTCCCCCCCTTTTGAGGGAGCTTGATGACGCAGACTGGTATTTGAGAAGTCGGGCTGCTGACGCACTTGCAGACATCGCTTCCCCTGAAGCCGCCCTGGGGCTTATTAAAGTCATGGATATCCATGACAGTCCTGTAAAGAAAATAATAGTGAATGCCCTTGGAAAAATCGGGACGGTTGAAGCCGTTGAAGGTTTGGTCAAAGCCCTTGAAGACCTTGATAGCTCGGTCCGGGAGACTGCAGCCCTTGTGCTTGGAAAGACAGGAAAAACAGAAGCTGTGCCAGGGCTTTTGAAAGCACTTCATGATTCGAAAAATGCCGTCCAGGAAGCTGCTGTGATCTCGCTTGGAGACCTGAAGGCAAAGGATGCGGTTCCTGAACTACTAAAAATCCTTGATGACCCTGAGGCTATGACGCATAAAGCCGTAATTTCTGCACTCGAAAAAATAGGTACACCCGAAGCAGTTTCGGGTCTTGCAAGAGCTCTTGAGAATCATGGCGCTTCCGTAAGAAAAGCTGCATTAAAGGCTCTCGAAAGAGTTGAGAAATCAGGCAATACCCTGGAAAAGGTAAAAAACCTCGGAACTTCAGGTTTCGAGGTTTCAGAATAACGCACCAGAACAATTAGTCTTCCCGGCTTTACACCGAACTTGTGAAGGGGGTAAGTTTTCCCCCACCATTCAGGGTATATGTTCTACCCTTAAGCCAGCTATTTGTACTTTCATCTGCGTCATAATAGATAGTGTAGCCGTTGTCTTTAATATTGGCCAGGGTGGGGCCTTTATTAGTCAGGCTCGTAAGGTAGGAAGTCCCGGTCACGTCCCAGGTGCTGGTCGAGTCCAGGATAAGGGCAATTGAGCCAGCTGTATTGTCCGCATTTATAGCTCCTGTCAGGCTGGTTCCATTCTCGAGTATGACTGTGACCGAACTGAGGCTATCACAGGTAATGTCCCCGTTAAGAACTTCCTCTTCGGCCTTAAGGGTCACTACACCACCGTTTGAACCCGTATTTCCCCACTTGTCGGCACTGGCTGTGAGAAGCGTGCCTGATGTTGCAGTTAAATCCGCACCTTTTAACTCGATTACAGAGTCTGTGTTCGTAACATAGAACAGGGGACCGACTTCAGCCGTAAGGGACCCGCCATTCATCTTAAAGATGCTGGTGCCCACTTCGGCATCCCCGGAGAAGCTCTGATACAGCATTACTCCGTATTTTTTTGCGCCCGAGAGGGTAACATTCGTAATGGTAATGGAGTTCTTTCCTTCTATTACGGCAGCTTCGGACCCGGTCGCAGTAATTACGGCTTTGGAAACCTTAATAACACCTGTTGAATAAATTCCTGGAGAACCGTCTCCTGCCGTGTTCATAGTCCCGCCTGTAACGGTCACAGTTCCGCTGCCCCTGTCCGTTGCAATGGCTGCGCAGTGCTGCCCTTCAGTGCTGATATCCACATCGGTACAGGTTATGTTTCCAGTAAAGGTTGCATCCACGCCTCTTGAACCATCACCTGTGGTCTTGATCTCTACATCAGACAGGACAATTGAAGACCTCGTACCCGTTGCAAAGACAGCATTGGCACCATTGGCACTCGTGCTCACCGTACAGTTGGTGAGTTTCACCTTACTGCCTGACTCTGCCAGTACTGCAGCATTGAGGCCGTAAAAGTCACTGTTTTCATTCGAAGAAGTGTTTCCAGTCTTTTTTATTGTTGAATCGGATAGAGTAAAAGTTCCTCCATCAGTAACTTTTATGCTGCTTTCATCAGGATTAGATGCAGTAATTGCCTGGGTTGCCTGGGCTGAAGTCCCGCCACTCTGTGCATATGCCTTAGTTGTTATTGACGCCGATGTTCTGTCCGACTCAGACCCCCCTGAACTGTCAGAGTCGAATAAGCATCCGCAGCCAGCGAGCGTAATGAGTGTGATAATACTGGTGGCCAGCAGCAGCGCGACTACATTTCGAGATACAAGATATTTGTTCATTTTCTGGTTTCCTCTTTCAGGGTAATTTCTTCGTGATAGTCTCAAGTGTGTAAAGGGATGTATAAAAACAATTTCCTGAATGATTAAATAATTGTTTTGCAGTTCAAAACAGGCAGTAAAAACGGTTAGAAAAAGGAAAGGACAGATCCTTCTATTGGATAGACCTTTCCATTTTTGCTCCTGAAGCCTTAAAAGAATCTAAACTTCAGGTCAATTTCCGACTCAGTTGAAAGGGCTCAGCTGAAAAGGGATTTCAGACTGTTAAGAAGACTTGCAAAGAAACCGGTTTCAGTGGAGCTTTCGGTCTCAGCATTTTCGGCATTATCTGTTTCTTCCTGTTCATCGGGAGCCTGTCCGGACATTCCCTGTTTTTCCATACTTGCATTTTCGCCCATTGCGTTAGCCCCCTCTGGCCTCTCAGGGCGCTCTTCGGACATGTTCCCAGCGCCCTGTGGAGGTACCTGACTTCCGTTCTGACTTCCGTTCTGAGCCTGTTCAGGGCCAGGGCCCATCATTCCAAAACCGGAAATGCTCATCAATTCTTCAGGGGCCTCTTCAAGCAGGGTATCAAGCTCTTCCCGGACCGTCTGGAGGTCTGATTCAGATTCGGCTTCGGAAATTTCTTCTTTGATTGAAGTCAGCCCGCTTATCAACTCTTCGGCGGATGCAAGGGTCTCATCGTCAAGTTCTTCGGTGGAGTTTTCAAGAGCTTCTATCATCCTGTCAACAGATTCGGTCATCCGGCTCTGCATAGTATCAAAATCTTCCTCCGGGAGGGAGGGTTCTGTTGTTTCCTCCTCAGCAAGTGCGTAACTGGGAACTGCGCTGAACATTATCAGCAAAACGGAAAAAATGGAAATTTTTTTCAGGGTAAAGAATTTGGTCGAATCAAAAAGTTTCATGTATATAACCTCTAATGAATCTAACCTCTAATGGATCTGCATTCAGATAACGAATCTTGAATTCGGATCGTATTCTGGGATACATAATTTTGAAATGTGTAATCGGGGAACAAATCAGGAATAAAAATCCATCCAGGTCTCCTGAAGGTAACATGTGCCAGAAAAAGAACGGGAAAAGAGTATGTGCTCTATCTCCCAATCCATTCCCTTTATCTCAGGTTCTGACATATCATATAGTGCTGTTATGATGGGCTTCCTTTCAGGAGGCCTTTTCTATTTTTTTTGACTTCTATTTCCCTGGTATGGATTTTACGGATCTCCTGACTTAGGTTTTCGGTTTGGGTTTTTTAACTGGATCTTTAAAGGAGGGATTTTTAATGATCATCTCAGAGGATCAGTCCTCGGTGCTGTTATCCGTGCCGTTCTCCGGCACGATTTCAGAGCGTATGAGCCTGTTTCCGCGGTCACCCTGCATTTTGCCTTCTCTTTGCATTGGGCCACCCTGCTGCATCAGGCCCTTCCCATTTTTCATTTCAGAGGACATAATTTCTCTGAGCTCATCAAGGGATTCAACCCCTTCGACATCTGCGATCAGGGCAGTGAGTTCCTCAATCCTGTCTTCTAGCTGCTCATCAGTTGCATTTTCATCTTCCGTAAGCCTGGCATTCAGGATCTCAATTTCCTTTTCAAGGGAATCAACGGTCTGGGTCTGAAGGTAATCGAATATAACGTCCTCCAGTTCTGCAGCTGTTGAAGCCTCACTTATATCAGCATATAAGTTTTGAAGCTCAGCGATTTTTTCATTGAGCTCTTCAGCCCTGTCGTCTTCGCCTGCTTCCTCGAGACTGGTCTGCATTTCTTCAAGCTGTTCGGTCATGTTCTGAAGGGAATCAAGCATATTAGTCTGGACCTCAGTAAAGTTCTCATCAGTTAAGTTCGCGACTTCAAAGAGGCATGGTCCGTATGTTCTACAGGGGAATCCGTTCTTTTCTCCAAAGCCCGCACCTTCAGCATTTGCTGGCCTATCTGCGAGCAAAACCTCCTGCAGTTCTTCTGCACTTGAAGCCTCACTTACATTGTCATACTTGCTTTGAAGTTCAGCAATCTTTTCAGTAATTGAGTTAAGAATTTCAGCCTGAATATCTGAGAAGTTTTCTTCAGTAATATTTAAAGCAGAACCAAAACCCATGCCACGCATTCCATCAGGCCCTGCACCCCCATGCCCCATACCTCCGGGCATCATTTTCCCTAATTCGTTTTCATTTGTTGAATTTGATTGATTTGTGGTCCCGTTTTCCAAAGCAAAGGCGCCGGAAGGAATGATGCTTAAGACCATCAGCACCACCGCAAAACTGGCAGCCGATTTTACTGCTTGTTTTTTCATAGTATACCTCCGTCAATTACTTGTTTGATTTACTTGTCTAACTTACTTCGTTATTCTTTTCTGTTGAGCTCAAGCAGCTTTTCGCCGCTCGACATTTCTGTAATAAGCTGGCTTAAATATAAGCATACTTTCTGGAATAGGGATTTTTAACGATTTGAATTTAGAAAATAAACTTTTATCCAACTTTATTTTAAGAATTAAGCTTAAATAATGAATATGATGCTTATTTAAATTCTAAAAAACCTTATAATTTAACTGGATAAATGTGTCCAATAAATTAGATACCTGAACAGCTAGTGGTAACCTGTCCTACAAGAATAGAGTGATTTTAAGGTTGATGATTAAGGCAGATCGGTACAGAGACTCTCCAGCACCAGGAATGAAAATCTGCATCTTTTGGATTACTGGGATACGTGACCTACCAGATTACCATTCCCCATTATTACAAGCTCATTTTTATAGAAATCCATATCTTCCTCAGGTTTGTGTGATAAAAAAGAGCTGAAGGAGAAAGGTAACTGTCAATGAGCCTGTACTTGCTGTTAATTACATTTATTATTTATATTCATTATTAACTGCATTCGTCGCTTATTGCATTCGTCGCTAATTGCACTCATGATTAGTTGTCCTCGCGATTAGTTTTACTCGGAGTCACTTACTGGTAGAGAAATTAAGAGATAGATCAAAAAGATCAAAAAAGAAAAATAGGAAGAAAAAAGGAAGAAAAAATTTGAGAAAAACATGGGATTATTATGGGGGGCTTCATAGAGGTATAAAACCTGAAATCAGAAAGGCACTTTTCAAATGTGAAAATGGCTTATAAATAGAGTATAGCGCTGTTCAAGAGCTTTAAGGAAATCTGAATTCCCAAAATATGAGATTTAAGAATTATAAAGTATTAAACACAAAAATAAGCCCTCTTAAAGGAAATTTATTAAACCCAATACCGTGACGGAACTGGAAAAGTAAGTATGCTTTTATCTTTAAATCCAGATACAGCATCTGCAGTCAGGAATATACCGAAGAATACACATCCAACCCACTACAATCCTCGCCCAACAAACTCTTAAAACCAATAAACTCTCAAAACAAGAAACCTTCAAAATATGCTTTCAAGCCGTACTATTTCGTGTTTACATCATGAAAGGTGCGGCTGAAGCAAAAAATCGAGACCACATGTTGTATCATATACCTGCAAAATAACAGCTTCGGATGTTCCTGACAGCTAATAAACCCTTCAAGAAGATATCAGAAGAGATATTATTATCACAACATCCAACATACAGAGACAGAAAGATGCCTGAAAACCCTGAGGAAAATTTGTTGGTCCTGCAGCTTTCCGAAGATTCTAGGAAAATTGCCAGACTCCTCTCTAATGAGACTTCGATCAGGATCCTCAAACTGCTTTACAGAAGATCGATGTCAGCCGCTGACATTGCCGATGAGCTTGAAGTGCGCCTGAATACCCTCAAGTACAACCTGGATTCACTCCTTGAAGCCGGGCTGATCAGAGTCAGACAGGTAAAATGGAGTCGAAAAGGAAGAGAAATAAAGGTGTATGAAGCAGTAGAGAAAGTAATAATTCTTCTGCCAGGAAAAAGAAGTCCTGATATGTCCCTCATATTAACGATGCTCCGGCAGCACAGCCTGAAAAGCCCGGAAGGATCGGATGTTTCGGGAGTTTATTGTGAGCCCGGAATCTGAAATTTCCGCAAGCATGCATCTGAGATTGCTTAAGGTATGCTTTAAAGAAAAATTTCAGAACTCCAACAATATTTTAATATATAAAAACAATAAATGGAATGTAGTGTCCAGTGATTATTTACCAGAAGGCGTAGACAAGCATGAAAATTAAACTCTTGTCCTTGATTCTTATAATAATGGGAGTTCTCGTAACTTCAGGTTGTGTTGATTCACAGGCACAGCCTTATACAAAAGTTCCAGGCGATCTTTACAGGAGCATTTTCTACCCCTATGCTGGACTCCTGACGCCGCATCCTCCTCCACATTCAGATGTGGACGGACCGCCTTCTCTGCGAGATGCAACCCACCTGCTTGATGAGAATATTGAAAAGGCAGAATTTATAGCTGAAAAAATAGAACCTGGAATTCAGTACTTCAAGGAACAGGGAAAGGATGTGAACAGGCTTGAGGCTCTGCTTGAAGAATACAAAAGGCTCATAGAAGAAGCAAAGAGTTATCGAGCCCTCGCAGCATCCGTATCTGGCGAAGACTACGTCATTTCCGGGACGAATGAAGCTTCAGAAGACGAAATGACAGTGGAGAGTTCGGAAAAGGAGTACCTGATCCAGTCCCAGAAGAGCATGATTCAAGCCAACCTCGTGCTTAAAGACATATTTGAAGAGTTTAAGCGCCTGATGCCCGGAAGTGTAGAACTGAACGAGACTGCCAGGCTAAATGCGGAAGGGGAGGGAAGAGTTACTCTAATGGGAGGTTTTAACCTCAGCCTGCACCTGCAGGAAGGTGAAATAGCCATAATGGACCTTTCCCCTGATTCAGCAATACAGATCGAAGGGGACTACACAGTTGAAATTAAGGATGGACGGCAGGAAAACATGCTCATCTACCATATACGGTCTGCGGATGTGGAGATTTCAGGTTCCCAAAAAACACTGTTGCTTATTGGTGAAAATATCACTGTTGAAGCAGACGGAGAAGGCTATGCGGTTTTCTTCGGGAATGGGACTTACACTGTTGAAGATGCCGCCGGAACAAAGCCCGAAGAACAGTGGGCAGCTGAAATAATTTTAGTAGCAGAAATGGGCCCAGGGAAACCGGAAAGGACAGAAAGCAAGTTTTCCCCAGTGGGCATGCATATTCAGGAAAACGGGAGAAAAGAGCTTCATTGAAAGGAATCAGCTTTATTAAAGGGAATCAACTTTATTAAAGAGAATCTATAAAGTCATAAAAAAGATATAAGTATAAAGTCCGAAAAGATAAATTGAGAATCCAACCGTAACCCGGGTTTCCTGATAAAAATGAATCTGAAAGTTTACATAATATGCGTTGCTACCGCCGTACTTTTTGCTGTGCCTGTCCTTGCAGACAACACAGCCACAATTCACGGAGAGGTGTATAGCTGGGATACCTTCGAACCGCTGGAAAATGCCGTGGTTGAAGTAAACTCCACCCCTTCCCAGTCCATGGTAGCTAAATACGGCGTATACTATTTTGAGCTTGACCCTGGGGATTATCTCATTAAAGCCAGTTATTATGAAAACAGTACGCTAGTTAATTCTGGCGAAGTAACGGTCACAATTAAAGGGGAAGGGAGTTATGTACGTGACCTTTTGCTCCTCCCTGTTTATTCCACAATATTGATGGAAGGAGAGAATAATTCCAGCACCTCCGTACCGGTGAGTAATAATTCGGATTCTGATATCAGCTCAGATGAAGAAAACTCGAGCAATATTAATGTAAGTGTCCCTGAAGGAATAACCGGCTCTACCTTTTCAACCGGATATTATCTGCTTGCTGCCCTTGCACTGTCTCTCCTTTTAGTTGCCGGCTACAGTTTCCAGAAACGTAGAAACGTAGAGAAAAAGGAACCAGAAAAAGATAAATCGGGAAAAAGTCAACTGGAAGCAGATAAACTGAAGAAAAACAGACTTCAGGAAGGAAAAGCTGTACATGAAACAGCAGTATCCGAAGCAGAAAAAATCTCTTCACTCGGGAACACACCCACCTTTTCAGCAAAGCTTCCTGATGAAGGAGTTACACCGTCAATCGAAAAGGAAATCCAGGCAAAGCCCTCAGAAACCCGACTCCCCGAAGAGACGGACTTTGAATTAAAGGAAAAGGAAAAAGAGACAGAAAGCAAAACAGAGCCTTCCAGAACTGAAATAAAACCTGCAGAATTTGAACCTGAAGCAGAAGAAGATCGGAAAAAGAGTCCGGAAGAACCATCTCCAGAAAAGTCGTCAGAGGGATCAGAACAGGCTCCGGAACCCGCAAAGCGGCCCGAACCGGAAGCCCCTGCTGTCAAAAAGAATCTTCCTCTCCCTGCGGACCTCCAGGAAATCATGGACATCATCAGGGGCCAGGGAGGCAGGATTACACAGAAAGATCTCCGCAGTAAGTTAAGATATTCCGAAGGGAAAGTCAGCCTCATGCTTGCAGATCTGGAAAGAAGAGAGCTGATAGAAAAGTTCAAGCGGGGACGTGGGAATGTTGTGATCATCAGGGACGAGGAGAGATAAGTTTCCCTCATATATCAGCTCCCCATATCCCCTGATTCCCACATCCCACTACTTTTTTCATACCTGTATATTGGGTTATTCCAGATTAGTCGATAGCAGTATATTTTGCCTCGATAATCTCATCAGCTTTTGTTTCTTTGTTTCTTCTGAAACATTTCTTTGTGTTTAACATTAACCAGCCCCAGTGCAGTACAAAGTGGGCAATAAAGAAAGCCAGCATCAGAATCCCAATCTTCTCATGGATAACCTTCCAGAAATGGGACGTTCCATGTCCGTCGATAAACAATAAAAGACCTGAATAGCCAACCAGCACAAATTGTACGAGTAAGGCAAGGTCCACGACGTAGTTAATTTTTGTTCGACTCATTCTTTTACTCCATTGGATCTACATCTTTCTAACTTCTACATCTCTGAGTAATTTTTCCATATTTGTCTAACGATCAATTACGGCCACGCTGTTAACTCAGCTTGCCGTCTAACATCCCTCTAATTGCCAGACAAAGAGATAAAGATACTTGCAAAAAAAGAGTCTAAAAAGAACTTTATTTTCATTTTTAAGCATAATTGAAGCTATAAATTAGATTTAAATCTTTATTTTTGTGTTTAAACCTTAAAAAAAGTTTTTTAATTGATATTTTTAAGCCCATGCTGCTTTCGAGCCTGTTTTCCAGTCAGATAAAAAACAATCTGCAAACCAGTGCCTCAATTAAGAAGATAAACTGTAAAAATGACCCCTAGCTCAAGAGAATATTTTTTCTTACCCCAGAGACTATTTTTTAATTTAAGTAATTTTCAGCGATTTCTCCAACTTGACTGGTGACCCTGTAAAAAAGAAATACAGATTTGAAAGAGAAATAAGGCCTAATTATGCCAATTTGACCTTTTTGCTTCTCTTTTTACCCTCAAACATATTAAATAACTTTACATTTCAGCTTTTCTGTTCTTCTTTTTTCTTTTTGTTGGAATGACCGTTCTCCTGAGTCTTTTTATTTTACCATTGTTTTAAGTTAGTCCTCTTGAGCGCAGCTCCCGACTCTACTATAAAGTAGTCTGCTTTAGCGAAACTACCTATAAAAACCCATCAATTAGTCCGCCTGAGCTCAGCTCACTTCTCAACCCATAAATAATCTGCTTGAGCAAAGCGAAAAGGGCAGCGCACTGCGGAGCCGTAACTCTGCTGGCGCAACTCTGCCGGGACAAAAACGACTCGATATAGTGAATAAGATTTTACTGGTCATAAGACCTGTAATTTTAGTCCTCTTGAACGAGCGAAGCGAGTGAAAAGGACCTCATGCTCCCGAAGCGAAACTCGGGAAGCGAAACTCGGGAGAAAAACAAATTTCCATTCCATGCCAGATAACTCCAGGGGTTTATGACTTCGAAAGACTTGCTGAGTATTTTCAGAATTATTTCCGACGATTTTCTTACATTGACTCAACCCTCAGTGCGCAAATAGTAGGAGATCAATTTATATTGGGGGCTCCAGAAAAGAACAGTAAATTTTTTAAATTATTTTTGATGCTCTCGAGTTCTAAATATTTTTTTTATTTTATTTTTGGGGAGGAGGTTATTTTCTACCTCTCTATGAGTATGCAGGTCAAGGAATGAGAACATGTCAATATCCGAATCCGGGATTTCGTCCATGGAAAACAGCTCACTGAGAAGGTTGTCATGGGATTACGAATAATCGTTACAGATAATAACACTTTATAGGGATTATAATTTCAGATTAAAGGCCTATTAAAGAATAAATATGTCAAAAACCATATAAAAAAGCTTCATTGATAAATTCATTCCTTAAATTCCCTTTTTTCGGTTAAGTATGCTTTTATTATTAAATGCCCATGATGGGGTTGACTGCCTCGAGTCCCTCCAGAGCAGTTATCTGACCAGGTACCGTCTAAAGGTGCTTACGTCAGAGAGGAGTAAACGGGAACTACACCTGGAAAGGATACCTCGCCACCAGAAAACTGGAACCCTTCAAAACGTCCAGGTGTTCCCTGTTTAAGAACAAGAGGAAAGGAGCAGTCAAACAGAAACCCTACACCCCAGAAGAAAGAGGCACCATGCACCCCGCAGGTGCCTCAAAATTATCAGGACCTCATTAAACCGTCTAATTGGGCCTTCATGGTCCAACTAGACCACATAATAAAATCAAACCAGATTGCACCACAACGCACCACAACGCACCACAACGCACCACAACGCACCACAACGCACCACAACATATACATTAAATACATCAAGTTTTGCGTTACTATCACCCTGATACCCTGGAGAAGGACATCAGCCTGACCACGAAATAATCGGATTCGATCACGAAATAATCAGATTCAATCACGAAACGGGTCGTGAGAATATAAAAGCCAACCGAACAGAAGAAAATCAAATTAAAGCTACTCTGAAAAGATTCAGCTCAGCCTGAAAGATTCAGCTCAGATATGACTAGCTTTTTAGAGGTAATTTATGACACTTACTGAAATTATAGAGAACTTCAAAACGAAGTTAAATCCCTCAACAATCATGGATTCGCTCGAAAAAACTGCAAGTTTCTACGACGAATCCGAAAACGATTCAGAGGCAAGTGGTTCATGGGAGGAGCTACAAAACCAGAAAAGAAGTTCCTCCACCGGTTTTTCCCATAGCTCTGAAAGGAGCAGGCTCACCAGTAACGAAAGAGAACCACTTATAAAACTCACTGATGTCTGGAAAATCTACCAGATGGGGGAGGTTGAGTTTGCAGCCTTGAAGGGAATAGATCTGGATATCTTCGAAGGAGAATTTCTTGTAGTGCTCGGCCCCAGCGGAAGCGGAAAAAGCACTCTTATGAACCTGCTGGGCTGTCTCGACATACCTTCAGAGGGCACGGTTTACCTGAACTCAAATGACATCTCAGAACTCGAAGAATCCGAGCTTGCCCGCATCAGGGGACAGATGATTGGCTTTATTTTCCAGAGTTTCAACCTGATTCCCACGTTGAGTACGGAAGAAAATGTGCTCTTGCCCCTGGAATTTCAGGAAGAGGACGCACATTTAGCCCGAAGGAAAGCTGAATATCTGCTTGACATAGTCGGGCTTTCGGACAAGAAAAAAAACCTGCCATCCCAGCTCTCTGGCGGGCAGAGGCAAAGGGTTGCCATAGCCCGGTCCCTGGCTGTGAACCCGCCTATAATCCTGGCAGACGAGCCTACGGGAAACCTGGACAGCAAGACAGGAGATTACATCCTGGAATTTCTGGACGGATTGCATGAAAAGGAAGGCAAGACGATTATCATTGTGACCCATGACCTGGACCTGGTAAAATATGCAACAAGAGTTGTGTACATCAGAGACGGTGAAATCGAAAAAATTGAAATACGCACGAAAAAAGAACCAAGTACGATAAATGAATCGGATATGAATTGAGGAATAAAAATGAAAAAGTTTTCTTTACTAACAATTTTGCTGCTGTTTTCAGCGTTCATATGCCTGGGGGCCGGAACAGCCTTAGGGTCTACAGGGGACATAACGTCCTCATCCCTGGAAGTCAATTTAACCAATCAGAACCCGGACACTGCTCGTCCCGGAGAAACTGCTGAGCTTACCGTTAGCGTGCAGAATGTGGGAACAAAGGATGCAAAAGATATTACTGTCACCGTCGATCCGGAATATCCTTTCTCTAAAATTTCCGGAGAAGCCCTGGAAAAAGAGATCTCCTATCTGAATGCGCGGCAGGACGAAGACGAGGGAGGTGTCCTAAAATTCAAGCTCTTGGTAGATTCCAATGCCTCTGCCGGTACGTATCCCGTAGATATTACAACTACCTATAAAACAGGGTCAGGATCTTCGGCGACCACGTACACAACTACAAAAACCGTCTACATCGATGTAAGAGGGAAAGAATACGCTCAGATCGTGACCATAGATAAGGCAAACATCGACATTGCAAAAGAAGAAACTCTTGAGTTCATCGTAACGAATACCGGAACTTCCCCTCTGAAAAATATGGTGATATCCTGGACAGACCCTGACGGCGTGGTCCTCCCGGTATACTCGGACAATACCAAGTACATTAAGTACCTGGATGCAGGGGAATCCGTAACCGTTACTTATTCCGTGATGGCAGATGTAAACGCGGATCCGGGCCTTTACACACTTGACATAACCCTGACCCTTGAAGACTATGAATCCAATGAGCAGACTATCAATACTACAGCAGGAGTTTTCGTAGGCGGTGAAACCGACTTTGACGTATCCTTCTCGGAAAGCGATGAAGGAGAAATTTCACTTTCGGTTGCAAACGTGGGCAACAACATCGCATATTCAGTGAAAGTCTCGGTTCCAGACCAGGAAAATTACAAGGTATCGGGGAGTTCCTCAACAATTGTAGGAAATCTTGAGAAAGGAGACTATACAATCACTACCTTTGACGTTGCAAGCACACAGGGTGCCGTAGGAGCTGAAGGTAGTACAGGCGGACCGGGTACTGCAAAAGCAAGTACTGAAGAAGGAAATTTAACCGTTGCCTCCGTGGAAAACAATCCCCTGTTAGTCCAGATTGAATATACGGATGCAAAAGGAGAGAGAATAACCGTCGATAAGGAAGTAGAACTCGAGATTACCGGCGGAACCATGGGTCCACAGACAGGAGGACCTGGCAACAGCGGTGGCATCACTTCGTACCTGCCATATATCGCGGTAATAATACTTGCGGGCGGAGCATTCGTGTACCGGAAGAAAATAGGAGAAAAGATCCGGGAAAGGAAAGAGAAAAAATCCGGGAACAAAAAGCCTGAAGGCAACCGAATAACTGCAGCTAGCAAAAAGCCTGAAGAGCAGAAATACGTCAATGAGACGTCAAAGGACTGAAAGACCAACATCCACGGAAAACGGAAGGATGCAAGATGAGAAATTCAACCTACCTGAAAATGGGCCTGAACATGCTCCTGCACAGTAAACTCAGGAGCTGGCTGACCATTATCGGGATAGTTATAGGGATCGGGTCTGTTGTTGGCATCCTCTCCCTCGGGGATGCTATGGAGGAGCAGGTTCAGAGCAGACTTTCCGAGATGGACCTTACCCTGATAACCATTTCCCCTGGATATACCAGAGCATCGTCAAACATGCCCGGTCCCGGGGGTGGTCCCGGCGGTACGACAACAGATGTTGAATTAACCGATGACGACGTTGAAGCGCTTCAAGGTCTGGACGGGATTGAATATATAGCCGGGCAGATTTCCGGCAGCGAACCGGTGGTTTATGCAGGGGAAAATGCTACTATGACAATCACAGGAGTGGATCCCCAGGTCTGGCAGTATATGACCACGCTGGAAACACAATCAGGAAGGCTGCTCGAGCCATCTGACAAATATGTAGCAGTCATAGGAAGCGGTGTTGCCACTGAGACTTATGACCAGGAAATTGGAGTCAATCAGGTAATAACAGTCAACGGAAAATCAGTGCGGGTTATCGGCATCCTTACAGAAGAGGGGCAGGGCGATAGAAGCATTTACATGCCAATCGATGCGGCAGTAAACATAATTGATGACGCAGAAGAAGATGTCTATGATACAATCACGGTAAAAGCCAAGAGTGAAGATCTGGTAGACGGGCTAATGGAAGATATTGAGGACAAACTCATGGTCTCAAGGCACATTATTCGGGAAGATGATCAGGACTTCTCCGTAAGCGCTTCAAAGTCCATGGCTGAATCCGTTACCGAAATGACGAGTTCGATGACCCTCTTCCTCGGAGCAATTGCAGCCGTCTCCCTCCTTGTAGGAGCAGTGGGTATTGCCAACACCATGTTTACCTCGGTCCTGGAAAAGACAAAGGAGATAGGGACTATGAAAGCCATTGGAGCGAAAAACAGGGATATCCTCATGATTTTCATCTTTAACTCTGCAATGGTAGGTTTTGTTGGCGGTGTACTTGGAGTAATCCTGGGAGCTTTTGTTTCAACTCTATTCCCTTACCTGGGCATGACCATGATGGGAGGAGGGAGTGATTCAGGTTTATATCTTGCCCCTGACCTGATGGCTTTCGGGCTTATCCTTGCAATCGTAATAGGTGTGGGTTCAGGAGTAGTCCCGGCTTACAGGGCATCGAAACTAAAGCCGGTAGACGCATTGAGGTATGAATAAACGAGAAAAGAGAATTCAATGGGAAGAGAGAATTTTAAAGAGAGGGCCAACCCTTTCTTATTTTTTTGCCAAGGATAAAACAGAGAGTAGGATAAAATGAATCTTATTGACCTGGTAGCTCTCTCTGAAAAAAGGAGAGATATACTCCTATTTATAGAAAAGAAACCGGGAAGTTTTGAGGAAATTGAAAGTTCGCTTGACATAAGTTCAGGCTCTTTAAGGTACCACCTCAAAAAACTGCTAGATTTCGGGCTTCTTGAGGAAGAAAATGGGGAATACAGGTTGTCGGAAATAGCAATGCCGATAATTTGGAATATAAAAGGACTGCTGGATTCTCTGGCTTTCTTTGAAGAAAACATTGAGTACTGGAATCAACACGATCTAACCCCTGTACCCGATTTTTTGTTGCGAAGGCTTGAAGAGCTGGGCAGGTCTGAACTGATAGAATCGAATGCGGAGTATTTATTCGAAATTCCTCCGGAAATTCTGGAAAATTTAAGGGCTTCAGAGGAAATTTCGGTTTTCTGCTCCTGTTTACATCCGGAAATCCCACTTATTTATTCCGAATTTACGGAAAAAGGCTTAAAGTTCTCTTTATGTGTGACAGAACAGGTGGCTGAAAGATTGTTCAATCAATTCCCGGTTGAAACAAAAAAGTTTCAGGAAGCCAAAAACACTGAACTGTTTGTTTGCAGTGAGGATATAAATTTGCCTATCTTTGTAGTGACAGACCTGTTTATAGCAATGGAATTTTTCCTGCTTAGCGGAAACCGGAGCATGCAGTTTATCACTTTTTCCGAAACCGGAGCTTTGAACTGGGGAAGAGAATTGCATCTACATTATACAGAAGTTTCTAAAAAAATAGAAACTGCTGACCATATTGAAATTTTCAGTCATGTTGAAACTGAAAAACAGAAAACTGTGAAAACCTGAAATCCACAGAAAAAATCACAGAGAGAAACGCAAAGAGAGAAAAACTGAATTTTGTATGAAGAAAATATAAGTAAATCGAGATCAGGAGATTGAAAAGAGAGAAAACAGGATGGTAGGTAACAGAATGAAAAAAATTGCCATAATTTTACTGACTGCCTTTTTACTGGCTGGATCGGTCTGTGCCTGCGAAAGCCTGGATGCAGGAAATTTCGGAATTGATCGGGAAACCGTTGAAGGTTTCTCTGAGACTACTTCCATCATTTATTCTTCCAGCGAGACCACTACAAGTGATATTACTTCTTACTGTTCATCCGTTGCAAGTCGGATTTCGGGAAGCAGGTACTTCAACCTGATGGACTTTATTGAAAGTACAGGTAATACTGTTGGTAACTGGAACTGGAGATTCGACCTGTCAGCCAGGGGAGCAAATGTGATGCAAGATAGGCAGCCTATGGTGCAAAATAACCAGCCGGCCTTCAGCAGAGAGAGAGCGGGACAGTTGCCTCCTGCCATGAGCAGAGAAGATCCTGTAAGAAGGGGAATCCCTGACAGAGATGAATTGAATGAGTTCATGCAAGAACAGCAACCACAAAGTACGGATTTAACCTCGAACTACCAGATATATGTTACTCCGGACGCTGAGGCTGTTGAATCTTACCTTGAAGAAAATAACCTTGATGATAAGTATGAAATTTATGAAGCTGCTCTCTCCTGGACCTGGGTCTCGGACGAAACCCTGAATGATGAAGAGGAAGAGTGGCTCACTCCTACTGAGTTTCTGGAAGAGACACCTGCTTATTCCAGCAACCCTGTGTACGGGGAACCTGCCAGCGACTGTGAGGAACAGGCAAATACCCTGGCTTCCCTTCTGATAGCTTCAGGGGAATACAATGAGAGCACGGTGCGGGTTGCCATAGGAAAAGTCGATTTCGGAGATGTCAGCGGCGGGCACGCCTGGGTAGAGGTTTACGAGGACGGAGAATGGTTCCCCCTGGATCCTACTGACGGTCCTTACTATGACGATGACAGTTCAGAGCTGATACCTGCGGACTCCTCGGATGTCGACTATGACCGGTACAGTGATTGTACATACCCGGCTGTGGAAGTCTGGTACTACTACAATAATGAGTATTTCATTGATTTGGGCACGCAGCTTGAAAATGCACCTGTGTCCTGGAACAACATCCCAAAAAGCTATCAAAAAATGAAATCGGGTCGGTTCTAATTTTTCCGACCTATCTTATTTTCAACTCCGGAAGTTATTCGCTTCTGCCCGGAAGAGGAATCGAAAAGCCAAAGACGCTCCCTTTTCCGACTTCACTTTCAAACCAGACAGTACCCCCATGGAGCTGCACAATTTCTTTTACAAGGGCAAGCCCGAGTCCGGTTCCCTGGTACCTTTTAGAAAAGGAAGAGTCTATCTGGCTGAAAGGCTTGAAGAGCTTTTCATGGTCGGCAGCTGCAATGCCTATCCCATCATCAGCTACGGTTATTTTCAAAAAACCGTCCATCTGCACTGCTTTAACCTTTACACACCCGTTTTCATTTGAAAATTTGACCGCATTTGTCACAAGGTTGCTGAGAACCTGCAGGATTCTCTCTTTATCGGCATAAACCCTGGACAGGTTGCTATCAATCTCAAGCTCTATTTTTAGTCCTTTGCTGGTGGCAAATGGAAAGATCATGTCCCGAACTTCAGCAAAAACTTCGGCAAGCCAGAAGGTGCTATAGTGCAGTTCAAAGCTTCCGGCTTCTACTTTGGAAAGATCCAGGATTTCATTAATCAGATTCAGCAGGTGTTTTCCACTATTAGAAATATTTCCTACAGCCTTGGTCTGTTTTAGATTAAGTTCTCCATACACTTTTTCATACAGAAGGTCGGAGAAGCCTATGATTGAGTTAAGCGGAGTTCTCAACTCATGACTCATATTTGCTAGGAATGCGCTTTTTGCGCGGTTTGCTACTTCAGCGTCCTGTTTTGCGCGGAAGAGTTCAATTTCATAATTCTTCCGTTCCGTTATCTCCACCCCGGTTTCCAGGACCGCAATGGTATTTCCGATTTTGTCACATACAGGTTTTGACCTGAGAAGCCAGGTTTTTCCTTCAGAAGAGGTCAGTTCATGGGCCGCATAGTCAGGAGCCAGAGGATACAGGGGTTTTGGGATATTATACCTGTCCTGAGCCTCAGGACTATCCGCTTCCGGGGCTTTATCCTCAGCTTTTAAGAGATCTTTATTGTTGAGGGCAGCCCTGTTTGCCCAGCGAATATTAAAGTTCGGATCTCTGAGCACCACCATTTCTTCAAGGGAATCAAGAATAAACTTTTTTTCATACTCTCTTGCCTTAAGCTCCTGTTCAGCAAGCCTGATGCTGGAAAGCATTTCGTTGATACCTTTCGAAAGCCTGTGAATCTCATCTTCTCCTTCCACTTCAAGGCGTTTTGAAATATCTTTTTCTTTTTTTACATTTTCAAGAAAACCGTCAATAGTGATGAGCCTTGATACCAGAAGACTGTCCAGGCTGAATTTGGTTGCGGTTCCTATAACCAGTCCGCTGAGCAGCAGGAAACCGTAAATATAAACCAGGGTCTTTTTACCCTGTGCGTAGAGGTCACGGGGATAATCAGCTCTCATGAGAGCTACGGGCTCCCCATTTGTATTTCTCAGTATAAAATACCCAGCTACCCTCTCACTTCCAAGGATTTTAACAGCGCTCCCATCATTGCTGGCAGCTTCGTCAAATACTTCCTGAAAGTCAGGAGGCATTTCCTCATTTAAAGTGTAAAGAGATAAAGAAGTCTGGGTACGTTCCTCAAGAGAAGATATGTAGGAGTTGTCAATATATTTTCCAAGAATCAGGGTTCCCGCAGAAGGACCTTCTCCGAAACTTGTCAGAATAGGGCGGGCAACGATAAGCATCGGCCCTTCATCAAGCAGGACGACTCCCTGTATTTGATCCGTATTTTCCCGGGTTGTGAGAATTCCACTGTCAATTTGCTTCAGAAGCCCTTCAGGAACCGGAACATTTGTCATGTTTACCAGATCCACAGACATCGGATAGACAAGGACCCCGGATTTGTTTACAAAAAGCATGACGTTGAGGTCCAGATCGTAAAGAGTGCTGTCATCCAGGTTTGACTCTATGTATTCAGGGCTTAAGGTATCCACGAATTTATATGTATCATCCCAGAAACCCCAATCTCTTGCGGTTCTGTCGAGAGACAAAGCTTCCCAGGCAATTGCCTGTTCTATCTTTCCGGTATTTTTGATGGTGTCCTGGGTTTCAAGGTCGGAGAAACTCGAAAGTAGGATTGTATGGGCTGCAATTATC
The DNA here is from genome assembly GCF_000007345.1 of Methanosarcina acetivorans C2A. Classification (NCBI taxonomy): domain Archaea; kingdom Methanobacteriati; phylum Methanobacteriota; class Methanomicrobia; order Methanosarcinales; family Methanosarcinaceae; genus Methanosarcina; species Methanosarcina acetivorans. Next base: position 3,177,648 of record NC_003552.1, read on the forward strand.
AAAAGCACAGTTAACAAAGCGAACATTGTGAAAGTAACTATCAATAGTTTTTTACTTACATCCATACACATCACCAACAGGCTGCCGGAAGTGAAACCACACACCTGCAACAGGGTAGCGTAAAATTTTGTTCCTTTTACAAGTTAAAGTGTAGATATCTGTATAAAAAATGAAGTGAAAAAATATATAAAGATTGCTAAATAGAGCATAAATTCCTGTAGAATTCATGTCGATACTCAAGTTAGGGACAGTTCTGGAGCTGAACCCGGAATTTAAAATCAATTATCTTTATCTCATGTTCGGGTAACAGGATTAATATCTGATTTTGAAAAAAGGTTTCGAAATCTTACGTCCTTAAGAATAAAATTGCTTTTGAGATGAGTTTACTGGTATCTCTTTCATTTTTTCGGAAAAATAACTGTGTTTTTATCCTCTCCAGATTGATCAATAAATATCTTCATTTCTAGACTAAATTATAATTAGAGGATAATTCTCTGCCCTGACTTCACAATTTCATAAAAATAGACAGATATCAAAATCAAACCATAAAATTTTGAGAAAAATCAGGATTCAGGGCACGTTCCGGAAATATATTATTTTTCTGGGCCAGAGACGAAGATAAAAACAGCATACTTATGCTTGAAAAGTCAGAAGAACAATAACAATAAACCTGTGTAAACTGGAACTAAAAATACGTATTTTCCATTATTTTACAACCCGAAATGTCCTGTTCAAGCACTGCTCCCAGCTTAAACCAGAAAAAATTTCAGTTAGCTTAGTAAATTTTATACCTAATTCCTTTTTCAAGAGCAGGAAATCAATTAATATTTTTCTTTGTAAGTCAAGCCCCTTTATTTTATTTTTTAAACCTGTAAAAAAAAGCTTCTTGATGCATACATGTAAATATGACTTATAAAAAATATAACCAATAACCCAGTTTTACATATTCGAGGTTTTTAGATTGATATTTAGGAAAATACCTATATACATGTACGAGAACTTCCATAAGATGTTTAGTGGAAGTAACCAGAATACTTTTAATATTTGCAAGACCTGCGAAGGAGCCTGCGAACACAATAAAATAGGAACCCTGCTCCCTGGTGAAAAAGAATATATGGCAAAAAAAATGGGTATAAGCGTTTCAGAATTCAAGCTCAGGTATCTGGATATTTTGAAAATGGATGATGGAACTCTTCTTCATGTATTAAAGCTTGGAGAATTATGTCCTTTTTTGAACAAAGAAACCGGAGAATGTGAATGCAGTGATTTCAAACCTATAATCTGTAAAATCTACCCTGTTGTTTTTACGGTTGAAGCTGGAAAAGTACATTTCACGATAGACGACTGGTGCCAGCTATCAAGAAAAAAAGCTTGCAGGACCTATTTTGAATCTGCGATTCCCCTCTTGGCCCAACTCCCTATCCCGACTGAATGGTTCAGTCATGTAGTAAGCTACGATGACCTTTATTTTGATTACGAACAGTTAAGAATATCCAGAAAGGGAAAAAGTCAGTATGCCGTTTTTACTCTGACAGAACTTTTAAGTCTCCAGAAAGATTGCGCTGAAACGTATCAGGTAGAAATGGATCAGATTGAAACATTTAAGATAGAAGGAAAGTTAGAAATGTACAGGATAAAAACAGCATGTTCCAGTATTGATTTATGTCATGAAATTGAGGAATCTACCATTTAACCGGAATTAAAAATTTACGGCTTAAAAACAAAAGGTGTTCAAAGGGTTTCAATCATTTGACCCAGGTCTTACCTGTTTTTTTCAAAAGGTTTTCAATAAGTTGACCTGGATTTTATCTGCTCTTTTTAAGCTTTCTCACGACTCAGAATCTTCAGCCTTTCCTGCAATATTGGATGCTTCTACTTCACTGTCGCCTTCGGTTCTTTTGTTACCGTTTATCGGAATTGTGAAGGCAAAGGTACTTCCTTCTCCTATCCTGCTATTAAACCAGATATAGCCCCCATGCAGGTTAACAATCTGTTTTACCAAGGCAAGTCCAAGCCCTGTTCCCTGGACTTTTTTTGAGGAAAAGGAAGCTATCTGGCTGAAAGGTTTAAAAAGCTTGCTCTGATCCTCAACTTTGATTCCGATTCCATAGTCCTTGACCGTTATTTCTACCGTATCCCCTTTCCTTTTTGCGTCTATTTCCACAAGTCCATTTTCCTTCGAAAATTTGATAGCATTATCCAGCAGGTTGTACATAATCTGAGCAAAACGAGCCTCATCAGCCCGGATCGTGTTAAGGCTTTCATCCACCTGGATTTGAACCTCAATCATTTTCCTATCTGCAATAGGAGATAGCAGATTTTTTATAGAATTGAGTTTACTGCTCAGCTCAAACTCTTTATACTCAAGTTCAAGCTTTCCAGCTTCAACCTTAGAGAGGTCAAGAATATCGTTAATAAGGTTCAGAAGGTGTTTTCCACTCCTCGAAATGTTTCCGACAGCTTTGAGTTGTTTTTCGTTGAGATCTCCATAAATTTTTTCATATAATAGGTCAGAAAACCCTATTATTGAGTTAAGCGGAGTTCTCAACTCATGGCTCATATTTGCCAGAAACTCGCTTTTGGTACGGTTTGCAACCTCAGCAACCTGTTTTTCCTGAAGCAGTTTTTCGGCTTCTTTCCTTTCAGTAACATCCCTGCAGGTTTGAAGCACGCCTATGATCTTTCCCTGATCATCTGTCACAGGAGTTGCCTGGAAAAACCAGACTTTTCCATCCTTTGCAGTAAATTCGCCTGATTTTTTCTCCTCACTTGTAAAAATATGCTCAAGATACATGAATTCAACTAAGGGTCCACTAATCCCTGGAGTGGCTTTCAGGCAGACCCCCATTGCCGACTCCAGATCCATATTCATATATTCGAGAGCAGCTTTGTTTGCCCAGATGATTTTTAATTCGGGGCTCACAAAAACGACCAGTTCGTTAAGTGAGTCGAGCAGGACTTTTTTTTCACGGGCCTGAGCTTTTAACTCCTGTTCTGCAAGATAAATCTCATTTAACATCCCGTTTATTTCTCTTGACAAACGATAGAGTTCATCATTGTCTTTGAGATCCAATCTTTTGGAAAGGTCTTTTTCGGACCTTACCTTTGTGACAAAATCGTCAATTTCAACTAATCTCGAAATAAATAATTTGTCAAGCGCAAATTTGACACCGACTCCTGTCATAAGCCCGGTCAGAATCAGGAACCAGTACATGTAATTAAGGGTTCTTTCACCATGCCGGTAAAGTTCCCTTGGGAAGTCTGCCCTGATGAGCAGAGCAAGATCGCCGTTTATATCCTTTAACCCGAAATAACCTGCAATTTGATCTTCATTCAGAGGTTCAACTATAATCCGGTCAGGATTTTCCGAAGCGTTTTTGATTTTTGTCTGAAAATCGGCAGGCATATTCTCGTCTGCCCTGTACATCAGCAGGGAAGAGCGGGTAACCCTTTTAAAAGAATCAAGTAGCTCATCGTCAAAATATCTCCCAAAAATTAGGGTGCCTTTAGAGGGACCTTCATATGTTGTTGTGAGGATAGGGTGGCAGGAAATAAACATGGGGTCTTCTTCAAGCAAAACAAAACCGCTTATCGAGTCTTCATCTCCGGTTGTAAGAAGACTTCCGTCTTTTATCATTGCAAGCAGATCGTCAGAAACAGGCATTTCTTCTGCAGTATGAGTGTTCACAGACTTGATATAAACCACTTCCCCGGAATTGTTAACGAAAATCATGACATTGACGTTAATCCCGGCAAGCGTCTGATTCTGCAGGTCAACATTTATGTATTCTTGATTTTTGTCGTCAATAAACCGGTAGGTGTCATCCCAGCAAGCCCAGTCCTGGACAATATAGTCCAGGTATCCCTGTTCTGTGGCAACAGAGTTTTGCACTCGCTCTACATTCTCTAATGTATCAGCCTGTTCAAGCTCCAAAAAGTTGGACAGCTGCATGTTATGTGTAAATGTAAATGAGGCTGTAAGTACTGCAAAAATTAAGAGGGTGATAATAAGAACCTTTTTGCTAATATCTATTGCGTATACCCCCAACAACTTAGAAGTAACGAGGAGCTTGAAGTTATTATATTATTTAATATTAAAAGAAGATAAACTATATAAGAGTTCGGAGACACATTAAAAAATTTATAATACAAAAATCATTAACATATGCTATTGAAACTCAATCATTTCAGAGAAAAAGTGAGAATGAACTTAAATAAGCACTATCAAAAACTTAGAATTCCATGTCTTGATGATTTTTCGGCAAACAATCAGAATTTTTGACCAGTGCCTTTCTGGCATCGAAATATCCTTGTTCTGTAATTTCGGAGCTTCCTTTCAAAGTTATGGTCTTCATACCAAAGGTGCGGGCAAACTCCTGAACATTTTGATGGAAATCCGGCTCATATGAAATTCCTGTTTCTATTTTTACAGCCAAGCAGTACCGTGAATTTTTCAGATATCTATTATTCAAGTCTTTACTTCCGGACCCCTTCTCAAAATTTTTCCAGCTCGAAGCCCACATAGGGGTAAGGTAAATCGTGCCTTTGCCTCTACAGGCAAGCATAGCTCTGGCATAAGCCTCATTTCCTCCAAGCGCCGTACTGATACAATCTTCAACAATCTCTCCAGCTTTATCCTTCAGGAAAAAAAGTGGACATCCAAGATCTATGAAATCCTTTTCCAGCTCCCCAAGAACGTGTCCGCAGGTACCGTAGAAAATAAGGATCCCATCGGAAAATGCAGCCATTTCCCGGATATTTCGGAAAACTTCGGACTTCAGCAGCTCAAGGTCGGCATGCAGCCCAAGCCTGAGCAGGTTTACAACCACACTTACCTGCTGTCCTGCCTTTTCATTCATTTTCTCACATACTTTTCCAAGGAAAGGAAAAGGGGCAAGGAACTTTGCTAGAGTTTCGAAATCAGGGTTGAACCCGGTTTTGAAAAACATCTGAACTCTGTCCAGAGGAATTGTCCTCGGGATGCATTTTCCGGCCCTGAGTTTCCGAAGAAACCCCGAATTATTCCCGTTCTCCACGACGATTAGCTGCTTCAGTTCGCAGTCTTTCGAAAGCACATGTACAAGCTCGTCTTCGAGCATACCACAGGCGATAATACTTAACACAGGCATGTTTCACTTACAGTTGTATATCAGATCTGCATTCTCAGCTTCAATAGCAATATTTAGTTTTTTTTGGACCAGTTCAACTTTTTATTATTAGTTCAGGTTCTGCAGATCAGTTCAGCTTTTTATTTTTAGTTCAGGTTCTGTAGATCAGTTCAGCTTTTTATTTTTAGTTCAGGTTCTGTAGATCAGTTCAGGCTAATCAGGCTAATCCGATATGATAGTTATGTAATCAAAATCAACAGCTAAAAAGAAGTAATAGAAGGGTTTGGAGTTTAAAAGGGACGAGGATAGCAAAACAAAAACGATTACCGACTTTCCTCACATCACTCCATATACCTGCTCCTTTCAATAGTTATATTAATCGGCAAGTCAACGTTTATTGTCCGGTTTTTATTAGTCTTATTTGTTTACGGTTTCTTTTCTTGGAAGTTCCGGATCTGGAGTTTCCATATTTATTTTTTTGATTTTTCAGGAATTTTCTTATCAGGAGTAACTCCGTAATACTTTGTCCTTGCAGCTCCCCAGATACAACCATTTTTCCCGAAGATCTTCAGCTCAAGGTTCTGAATAGACTTGCAGATACTATTGCCCTCTCTTGCACCCTTGCAGACTATGCAAAGCTTTTCGCAAAAAACAGGGGGCTTTCCCTTTTCATCAACCATATCCTCACTCCTGATTCAGTGTATTTTTCTATAGGTATCCCGCAGGTGCGATTCGGTCTTTTCATCAATACGTTTTCTTGACAGGATACCTGTATGAATACTTAACCTGTACGAATACTTAATTTGACCGGAAACACGGCGTATTTTCCGGTTAGAGAAGTTTCGTTCCTGCTGCAGGACCGGGGGCACACTGGAAAACGTCGCTTATCATGACCTCGATGAGGGTTTTTGCAGGAAGACCTGGTTTTGCAGCATTCACAATTGCTTTCATCTTATCGAATTTTTCGCCTGACCTGATAATTGTAGCTTTTCCTTTTATCTGGTAGCATCCGCCTGTTTCCGGCCCCCATACATAGATTGCAACTATTGGGTTTTCTTCCAGGTTTGCAAGGGATTTGACCATGAAATTGTCTGCAATCCAGATAGTCTCGTCATCTACAAGCTGGCAGAAACCTATAGGCACTACGTTAGGAACTCCCTCTTTTGAAGCCGTTGCAACAGGAAAGATCTTTACTTTCGAAAAAGCAGTCTTCATCTCTTCGCTTAACTTTACCATAATATTTTCACCATCAGGTTGATTTGCAGTATAAATTTATATATTTAAGCGTTAGAATTCTGTACCTGAAGAGGTATTTGTGTACTTTAATAACCTTTGCTGACTAACTATGTCTCATTAAGTGCCATTTAAGTTTAAAAGAGGATAATATCGATGCTTAAGGAGATTCGAGATCTTGGTGAGGAGATACTGGAAAAAATTGGGCGTGAGATTGGTTCCAGAAACGAAAAAGTTATTTACTGGAAAAAATGGCTGCAATGGTACGAGTTCGGTTCCGAGTTCACAGACGATCCTTATGCCTGGCTTTCTGTCGTTTTGGCCTTAAAATCCGTGGACTCCGGAAATTACGGTGTAGGTAGCATTCTTGTTGATGCAGACGGAAAAGTAATTTCCATGGGGCACAATCTTGTGTACTCTCCACATTTTAGGAGTGACCTGCATGGAGAAATGGTTGCCTTAAATCTGTTTGAAAACGAACACCCGAACATTACCACCCTTGAAGGGTATACGCTTTACACCTCGCTTGAGTCCTGTCCCATGTGCCTGATAAGACTGATTTCTTCAGGAGTAAATGCTATTCTTCATGTTTCCTCCGACCCGAGAGCCGGAATGGTCGGAATGATTGATTTTTTACCCTCTCTCTGGAGAGATCTTTCAACACGCCAAACCTTTGCAAAAGCTGCGTGCTCCGAAGAGCTTTCAAAAGCTGCAATGGAAATTATGCTGATTAATGCCGAAGAATTGCTGGAAGTCCTGAGAAAACGCAGTGCCTGATAAACTGAGATCTTGCTTATTTATCTCGAAAATATTCAAAAAAAGGCTTGAAAATGAAAAAAACAAAAAGTATCGTTTTTTAGCCTGATCAATAGCAGAAATCTATTGTTCAGAAATTTATGCTTGTCCTGTATCCGAACTCGACGCTGTAATCCAGATAATAGACAAGCTCAGGCTCTATTTTTATCAGGATGGTATCCGGATCAGGAGGCATATCTGCAGTAACAGGGAATTTGGCTGCTATGATCTCCCCGACTTCTCGCAGTTCTGTCTCATCAGTTACTATCGATGCCTTACCTTCGACCTGGAGTGCCTGCATATCAAACCAATCAGGATCATCCTCATCAACCGTAAAGGCTACATAAGGGTTGTTAAGGATGTTCTGGACTTTCCGGGTGTTTTTATTGGTTGCCACGTATACGATTTCATCTTTGGAAACATACGCCATCGTATGAGCCATTGGCCTGCCCTGAGGGCTGAGGGTTGCGAGGTTCAGGTAATTGTGAGTTGCAAGGTATTCGCAAATCTTAGCTTTGAGCTCTTCTGTCATATTCCCCACCATAAATTGTAACTTTTAGTTGGATCCCATCAGAGATCTTTTACATCGAGCCTTTCCAGATACCATATTCCAGGATATTCTTCGATCAATGCTATGAAGGGAAAAAAATCTACTCATGACCCAACTGATATTTGCAGTCCTTTTCCCATACACTTTATAGGGACAAAATTTATAAATTTTTCTTATAAATTACGGAACCTGCAAGTAAAAATACAGCGGGAATAGCAAAAAAAGAGCAAGTGGCTCAGAGAAAAGAAGCATTGACCTTTTCAGAAGAGAAAACAGGTCAGAATGAAAGAAGTCAAAGTAAAAAAGTCAAAGTAAAAAAGTCAAAGTAAAAAAGTCAAAATGAAAGAAGTCGAAATGAAAGAAGCAATCAGGACTTTCGCTTCTTCACACACTCTTTTAGCCTTTCTTCAAGCCGAATACGGGAAATAAAAACTCCAAACTGGGTTGCGATGGTTTCAATAACCGTACGCACGCTATCCGAAAGCTCATATTCCATACTTGAGGCAAGATAAAAAGCGGCAATGACCTCGTTTTCGGACTTCACCGGAATTATTGCCGTAGCTCTCAGGTTTTCCTGCCTGAGGGCATCGTCTCTGGAGGTGAGAAGGAGGTCTATATGCTGCTTATAGACAGGCTGCCCTATCATAACCAGCTTGGTATTTGGGGAATTTGCACCGTAGTAAGAGGCATTCTCAACAAAGGTAGGAGAAAAACCACGCTGGATGGCTAGAGTCATATCGCCGGTGTCTTCATCAACCAGGTAGATGCCTCCAGCATCGATTTCATCTATTTGAAGACACGAATCAAGCAATATATCAAGGGTCTCATCCAGGTGTTGCGAAGTGCTAAGAGAAATTCCAAGGTCTCGCTGGATATAAAGCAGCTTCTCTTTTCGCTTTCTTTCGGTAATATCAAGAATTATACCTTTAAGGTACTTTACGACTCCGTTCTCATCGGCTTCGATAAAGGTTCTTTCATCAACCCAGCGTACTTCCCCGGACTTTGTCAGTATCCTGTATTCCTGGGAGAAGTCAACATAGTCTTCCTCAATTCTTCTTGAGAGCTCTCTTTCGACCCTTTCAAGGTCATCAGGGTGCACTATGTTCCCATACAGAAGTTTCCCTGAAGTGAATTCTTCTACCGTATACCCGAACTGTTTTACGTTCTCAGAAACAAACTCTGCAGGCCAGTACTTCTCGGGCCGCCACAGGAAAACAGTGACAGGAACTTTATTTATTACTGAAATCAGCTCTTTCGCCATCTCAAGTGCACTGCATAAAGCCATCTCATTGAGATATTTGCAGGCTTTTTGTTTGCTGATACTTCCGTTTTTAGTCGAATTTGAGGTCGCTTTAGCCATCTTATTCTCCGTTCAGGAACCTTTTACAGGAAGCTATGAGAAAATTTCATGTATTTAATTTTTTTGCTACAATTACATAGAAAGACGCAATAAATTAAATAGATTGTGATTTGGGTTTCAGGCAGGATCATGATGAAGAGGCACATTGCTGTTTAAACGACTATAGGTCGGAACCCTGGAATTGTCAGAAAGAAAGAAAAAGCAGGGGAAAAATATATAAACTAAACTTCAATCAGGCTTTTTTCGGGAGAGGACGTGATAAGAAAATAGTAATCAAGACTAAGAATAAGAAGAAAAAAATGAGAATAAAGAAAAAGACTAAGAATAAGAAGAAAAAAAATGAGAATAAAGAAAAAGACTAAGAATAAGAAGAAAACGAGTGGGAATATGAAGAAAAGTAAGAATAATAAGAAAAATAGTAAGAAAAAGAAAAGAAAGAGAAGAAGAATAAAAAATAGAGCAAATTTTTCAGTCAAGCAAATTTCTTTATGAACTTTTTTATATCCTCGTCTTGCCAGCCGTCTATTAATTCCCGGACAGCAGCATCTCTTACAAATTCATCTTTTTCCTTAAGGGCTATCTCCTTAATAAGGGGAAGAGTGCCGGAGTCCGCATGCCAGATTTTTGCAAGTTCCTGAACTGCAGTAATCCGTACAAAATTATCGCTGTCATTAAGCAACCTATCCTTTACGAGGTGAAGTGTTTCCGGCTTTTTATGCCAGGTTTTTGCAAGCTCTTCCATGGCATTTTTCCGGACCGAATAATGTTCGTCAGAAACAGCTTTATCCATGATCAGTTCAAAGGTCCCGGGCTCTTCAGGCCATAAGGAAGCGAGCAGGCTGACTGCAATTCCCCTGACCATGTTGTCCTCATCGTGAATGCACCTGTCCCTGATAAAATCCAGAATTTCAGGCTCATTCCGCCAGCCGTTTGCAAGTTCCTGGATCGCAACCCCCCTTATGGAATAATGGTCATCCTTAACTGCCCTTTCCTTAATAAAGGGAAGGATATCTTCTCTGGAAGGCCATTTCTCTGCCAGTTCCTGCAAAGCTACACTCCTTACAGCATAGTGCTCGTCATCCAGGGCTTTATCCATGAGCAGCTGAAGGACGGCAGGTTCTGTACTCCAGTATTTTGCAACGTTCTGGACTGCAATAGCCCTGGCAAAACTGTCTTTTTCTTTTACAACCCTATCTGTAATAAAACTCAGACTGCAACAGCTTTTACCCCAGCACCTGGAAAGCTCCTGAAGAGCCACACTCCGGACGAATTTATCTCCCGCATTCTCGGCCCAGTCCCTCAATAGCTCAGGAATTTCAGGCAAATGCTTCCAGTTTTCTGCAAGCTCTTTTACAGCAGCTCTTCGGACCTCATAATTGCAGTCTTCGATAGCTCTTTCCCGGAGAAGAGGCAGAGTTTCCGGGTTTCCCTTCCAGAACCTTGCCAGCTCCTGAAGTGCAGCCTTTCGAACTGAATAATGGCTGTCCTCAACAGCCCGCTCTTTAATGAATTCAAAAATATCTTCGTTTTCACTGTAATTTATTGCAAGGGTAAGAAGAGCTTCACGTCTAACCACATGATCCTTTTCTCTTACTGCCCGAGCTTTAAGTAACTCCAGAGACCTAAAAGAAATTGCCTCTTTATCGTCAGGATCTCCGGGGGGAAGAGATGTAACACTTTCAGGCATTTCTTTCCACCTACTTCTTTTCTACCACCAATTCAATATCTACCGAAATATGATAAACCTGATTAATATATTCACATTTGTTATTTAAATTATACATAAAAAAATTATTGAATTAAAAGCCTCATATAAAAAAATTAAAATCAGCAATAAAGCATATTCGCCAATTTGCCCTGCGATTATTTTTGATTTAGGAGCAGTTGAAAATAAATCTTTTGGAATTTTCAACCCTGTATTAAAAAAGAAATTCGCAAAGATGAAGGGTTCAGGCTGTTTCAGTTTCCGCATATCTGGGATCACATTACCGGTTCGGCTTCCTTAAAAGCCTTACCTGACCTGGTCGAATTTCAATTTGACTTACTCAAAACTTTACTTGATATGGTTAAAGTTTGATTTCACTTACTCAAAACCTTACCTGACTTCTTTGGAGCTTGGCTTACTTTACGCTTGATTTGACTTTTCTAGGGCAGTGATAGATCAATTTAATATATCACCGGAAACATCATCATAAATATAATTTATAGAGAGAAACGGAGAGATTATTCTAAAAGACTTTACTGAAAGCAATTATAGCAGGTTGTCTCATAACCATTTTAAATTGTACAATTGGGTAATACCCATTTCAATTTTTATTTCATTTCAACAATGAGAGATAATTTTCATGGGTCAACATAGAGTATTTGTTATTCTCGCTCGAATTCCCCCTTTATTCCATCCTTTACTTCCTCCTCCAACTATCATTTTCAGCATACTTTTCAGGTTTTTCCCTTCTCTTTTTATAAAGTCTGCTATTTTCTTTATATTATGTACAGTACACATCATAACAAATTCAATTCCTGTCTTCCTTTTCCCTCTCAATAAGAATTCTCTGAACCCTCTATCCTGTTTCATCTGACCAAACACAGGTTCTACGGTAGACATTCTTTTCTGATACTTTTCCGTCCCCTTCTCTGTGTTCAGTTTATCCCTCATATCCTCCATCAAATGTTCCCTAGGATCTCTTGTTATTGTCCTTTTTCCGCTCTTAGAGTCTATCCGAAAAGTATTTTACTTACGATTTAGGGTAATGTTTTGTAGTGACAAAACGAAAAACGGGACACGACTACGAGATCTCTGATGAATTGTGGACTAAAATAAAAGCTTTACTGCCATTGCCCAAACCTAAAAAGAAGGCTGGAAGACCGCGAGAGGATGATCGGAAAATAATGAATGGCATTTTCTACCTCCTTCGTACAGGTTGCCAATGGAAAGCGTTGCCAAGATGTTATGGAGTGCCAGGTACTGTACATGATAGATTTCAGGAATGGCAAATATCAGGCTTATTTGAGAAAATATGGCAATTAGGTCTGCTGGATTATGATGATGAAGAAGGGCTAGAGTGGGAATGGCAAGCTATTGATGGAGCTATGACAAAAGCACCATTGGGTGGAGCTGGAACAGGAGCAAATCCTACTGATCGTGGCAAAAAAGGTACAAAAAGGAGTCTGTTAACAGACGGAAAAGGTATACCGCTTTCTGTTGTTGTGGATGGTGCCAATCGTCACGATAAAATGCTTGTGAAAGGGACTCTTGATGCCATTATTATTGAAAGACCTTCGCATAAAGTAACTCAGAATATATGCATGGATAAAGGATATGATTATCCGGATATCAGACAATTGGTTGATGATTACGGATATACTGCTCATATCAGGAAACGTGGAGAAGAAAACATAAGAATAGATATACCAGGTTACAGGGCAAGAAGATGGGTCGTGGAAAGGACACATTCTTGGCTGAATAGATTCAGGAGGCTGCTGATTAGATGGGAAAAGAAGATTGAGAATTATCTCGCAATGCTACATTTAGCATGCGCATGGATAACTTTCAGAGCAGCGGGACTTTTCGGATAGGCTCTTAGTACATGCATTTTTCAGCACACACTGAGAACAGTAGCTACATACATAATACCTTAAATCAGGTTCACCTTTCCTCTTTTGTATTCTTGTAAAGGGGATTTCAAATGCAGCAGGACAATAATAGCAGTCTTTTTCTTCATCGTATGTAAAAAGAGACTTCCTGAACTTCCTGGTTTTTCCTTCTTTTTCAGCTTTATAGAAATTGTCAGGAATATAAGCATCAATGCCTTCTTCCTGTAAAAATTCCAGATTCTCATATGAGAAATAACCTGCATCTGCAAGTACTATTGTTGGTTTATATCCCAGTGTGTTTTTTACATTCTGTATCATTGGTTCTATTTGATGAAGGTCGTTTTCTTCGTTGACAACGTCTGCTGCAACGATTATTTGCTCTTTTTCATCAACAGCAACCTGACAATTGTAGGAAGGTTTCTTGCTTCCATCTTTATGCTTCATAATTCGAGCATCGTTATCTGTGATGTTTATTTTTTTCAGCTTTTCTTCATCAAGCTTCTTCTTAGCAGCTTTTATTTTTTCCAGTCTTTTCTTCTTGTCAACAAGCTCTTCTGGAATCTGAGATGGTGTTGAGTCACCATAAATTTCAGCTTCATGTTTATCTGTCTCAATACTCTCTTTGAGTATCTTATCTATTTCTTTTTCGAGAGCATCCGAACTCTTGCTCTGTCTTGATGAAGCATTTGCCTTAACCTTTGTTCCGTCAATTGAGATACTGGAACCAATCATATCCATTTCTTTACAAAATGTGACAACCTGGGAAAAGATTTCTTTTATAGGGCCAAGATGAGTTGAACGGAATCGACAAATCGTATGAAAATCAGGTTTTTGCATGGCTGCCAGATACATAAATGCAGTATCAGTTTGAGTCATTTGTTGCAGTTTACGTGAACTTCTAATGCCTATAAGGTAACCATAAAGTAATATTTTTAAAAGAGGTCTTGGATGATAGGCTGGGCAGCCTTCCTTAGAGTAAGTGGATTCAATAGCAGTGATATCAACGACATCTACGATGTCGTTTAGTACTCTGGCGATATGGTTTTCAGGAACAAAATCTTCCAGGTCTAACGGAAGTAAAAACTGCTGCTTTTGATCGTACTTTCGAAACATGGGAAACACTGGAATTTGTTTTGTAAAAAAGATAAAGATTACGGGTTTCTGACCCAAATGTATGATAGAGTATAGTTTTGAGACAACCTGTGATGTAGAGTTTTATATTTTTATATAAAATTTTTGCTGACTCAGTCCCAAAATCTAGTGATAAAAGTAAGTGTAACATCACTACACAAAATTATAATCCTATAATTATGTAATGATGTTACGGCAGAAGCAATGGTGACTATAAATCTTACACTTAATAACTTTTCTGAGCTCCATGCTCTCTTAGACGTTTTTGGTTGTTTTGGAAACGATTATGAATATACTACACGAGGAATTTTTCGTAGAAAAATTCCTCCCGTCTGTTCAATTTGTAATACTCCAATGGTTCATAATGGCTATAATCCCCATACCAAAGACGGTCTTGGGAAAATCAACATTGGTCGGTATAAATGCTCAAACTGTGGTAGTACACACGAAGAAGATTATAGTTTTTGGGAAGATATGAAGACTTTACTTTTTGATACATTCAATGATTTTTTCCAGTTACTCAGATACCATAACGTTTCATATGATGGAATTTCTGATCTAATGGATTTCATATATCCAAGATCAAGAAGCACGATTTTTAGAGCATTCTACAAAGAAATGGAACAGGAAACTATTCCATATTCAGAAAATATACATATGGTGCATTATGACGAACAACATCCAAAAGAAGGAAGATGTCAGAAATACCGTTTAACTTTACTGGATGCAAAAGCTCAAAGAACGATAGCAGATGAACTTTTCAAAGATAAGAGTCCAGAAACCATCAAGAAATTTCTAAAGAAAAATCTTGATGCATCAGAGCCAGTGTTTATCGTTACGGATTTTGATAAGAGATACCCTGATATATTAAAGGAAATTTTTAGGGATAAGTTAGTCCATCAATATTGTTTGATGCATTTAAATAAGCTTATTGTTAATGATTTTCCAAAGAACACAACGATAGAACAGGAACTTTTGAAGTACAGGTTATTAAGTATATTTTATAATAGAGAGAATGAGATTAAATTTCTGCAAAAACTTCAATCTGAAGAACTCAACGTAATTAATAACAAAGAAAAGCATCAAGAATGGATTAAAAAAGCAAAAAAGGAATTTTGCCAGTATAGACATAAATTAAAGCTTGAAATCAAAAGAAAAAAGGAAAATCTTCCACGTAATAGTCTTGAAAAAGCAAAATATAACTTTGATAAATTAATGGAAAATATAAGAACATATGATGAAAAGGTTCAAAAACGATTGTGGATGATCAATAAACACTGGTTAAATCTTACTTTGTTCCATTATCTTCCAGGAGCGCCAGCGACAAATAACCCTATCGAAAGCTATTATTCAAAAAGTCTAAAAACGGATAACAAGAAGAAGTTTAGAACTGACAAAGGAATTGAAAATCGGATTAAACTTACTCAGATGAGAAGATTAAATTTACTTAAGAAACCACAAAAGTCATTTATGGAATTGTTCAGATTATTTTCTCCATTTAAGCTTTAGTAATATCTATTTTTGAGAGAGTAGTTCAGAATGACATAGCGGAGCGTGTCGATTTTAGTCAATAGGTTCAGTGAAAAATTACAGAAGTAAAAGAATTCTTTGGCAGAAACACCAAAAAAATTGTTTCTCAAGGGTTATATTACAGTTTATTTAGGAAGTTAGCAGAGAAATTGAAGTCTAAAGGATGGAAAAAAATGAGAAATCACTAAATTATGGAATTGTGTCCAGATCAGTACCAAAAATTAAAATACAATATATGAAAATATTTTATAGAGAGTTAGATAAAATATTTCAAAAAGATGATGACGTAAAATTCACATTTATTAGTTATTTTTAGACAAAGTATAAGTTATATTGTAATTGTTATTGGTGAGATCTACCGGGGGCAAAGCCCACAACACATACAAAATATAATATTTCTGTTTAACAATTATATATAAAAAATAAATATATATTAATGGTTGGAAATGTTGGTTAAATCATAAATCTACGCAGCAAAAAATGTACGTTTCCTTTGTCCAGATCCGATGTAATCAGCATCAAAGTTAAGGAAGGTAACCATGACTAAAAAGATTGCTTCGATTGTATTAGTTGCCGTTTTTGTTTTCTCTACGTTCTCAACGGCTGCTCTTGCGGCAGATGAAGTGGAGTGGGTGGAGAAAAAGAATGATGCAAAACTTTATTGGGGGGATACGATAACCGTAGACGGTTACGAAATAAAAGCAGAGGATTTCAACGAAGATAAGATGGTCTTCGTTTCGATTTCAAGGGACGGGGAAAAATTAAAGACTGCTCCTTTAACGGCAGGGATGGAATTTGAATATGAAGACGAGATAAAGGTTTATGTCCAGAAAGTGGATCCAAACTATGAAGTCATCAAAAAGAACGGAAAAGAGTTCAAGACCGGAAACTGGGATCCTTATGCTGAACTGGATATTCTAATTAGAGGGAAACCGAATTTTGACATAGATGTTGACACCGAAAAAGATACATACGACTCTAAATCTACAGGGGATGGCAGAATCGATGTGTCGATAACGGTTAAAAATGACGGAGATGCTAAGGCTGAAAACGTTGCGTTGACTGTTGATACTGCCGGACTGGAAGTGCTCAGTGGAAAAACGAAGTATACGTACACAAAAATTCTTAAAGATGAGACTGTTGAGCCTATTACTCTCACACTGAAAACGCCTACTCCCTGGGAAGATACAGATTTCAAAATAATCGCAAAAACTACATGTGAGGACATTAAGGATAACAAATATGAACATTCAGGTTCCAAAACAATAAAAATCGAAAAAAAATGGGACCTCATTGTTTCAAAGAGTGCTCCAAAACAGCGCCATATGGGAGAGCCGGTATATGTTTCAGTCACTGTTCGGAACGGGGGACTCTGTAACATAAATGATATCGTCCTTAAAGATTCGATCGTTTCCAACATGCATCTTCAGAAGGATACAACGCTTGAGAAGACGCTTTCTCTAAAATCTGGAGAAACAGCTGAGGATGTTTTTGAGTATACTCTCATTCCGGAAAAACCCGGAGAATTTACCTTCCCGAAAATCGTAGCTACTTTCACCCTTGCAAACGGGGAGAGTGAAATAGTGGAATCCGATAATTCGGAAAAGACAAAAATTTACGGGCCCCATATTGAAATTACGAAAACTGTTGATAAAAAGCAGTTAAATCCTGGAGACGAACTGACTGTAAAGGTTACTGCAAAGAACAGTGGAAATGTTGATGCAAGTGTAAAAGTAAGCGATACAGTACCTTCCGAAGCTAAACTTATAAGTGGAGAAACGAGCTTCAGCCAGGTTCTTGGAAGTGGCGGTGGCTCAAAGACCATCACCTACGTCCTGCAGATGAATAAAGAAGGGGAGATTGAGATCCCTGCCTGCAAAGCAAGTTTCCTGGACCTCGAAAAATATTCAGGAGAGGTCTACTCAGGGACTTCCGTAGTTAATGTGGGAACAACAATTACCCTTGAAGGAAGCAGTGCACAAACGGAAAGTTCAACCGCATCCAACCAGGAGAAAGAAGCTTCGAGCCAGGTGAGTACAGAGGGGACCGAAGAAGATTATGGAGATACCCCCGGATTTAGTTCCCTGCTTGCTGTAACGGGAATCCTGGCGGGAAAAGGGCTTCTGAGAATGAGACGTGTCTGAAAGGCTGAAAAAAGCTAAATAAGATTTCGGATGTTTCCGGGTTTTCCGGGAATCCGTTTTCTTCTAAGCTATTCTTTTTCGCCCTGGCTACCTCGCTTCTCGCACGGCTAAATTCCAGTATCTTCTTTCCTTAATTTTTCCTGAAAAATCCTCGGTCTACTTTTCTGTCTTTTTCTCCGGATAGTTCACTCTATACGCCCTGTAAACAAATTCATAATATTTCCCATCAGAGCCATATTGCTGCTATTCTGTTTTCTTGTGTTGAACGATGTTTTTCAGAGTTCCGGGAAGTATTCCCTTGAACAAGGAGGCATTTGTTCAGCGTATTATTTTTCTTAATCGCGATGTTGGTTTGTCGGTTATTTTTTATTGGTTGACGGCTGGCTCAGAATCAGTTGGGTGGAGGGAAAGAGAACTGGAATATTTCCTTTGGGATTACGGAATAGATCAGCCAATGATCGTACTGCCGGCTTATTAGAATAAAAAAGATAAAATTAATAATCAGAACGTAGAACTTCCATAAAACCGTTGAATAAAATAGAAAATCAGGTGCCTTACAAAGAGATCGCGAAAATATGCCTGCTAACAGAAGTAAAAGGAATCAAAACATGAAAGAACCCCAGAACCAGCTTAAAGCGAAAACCCTGATCCTGACCCATGGTGACTCTGACGGGATATGTTCGGGAGCAATTGCAAAAAGTGCCTATCCGGAAGCATATGTCTATTTCACGAGTCCTGTCAGTCTTCTCGACAAGTTAGATCTTATTGAAGACGTTGAAAATCTTATAATCTGCGATATTGCAATCGAGGAAAGGCGCAGTTTTGAACTCTATTCCGCACTCAATAAATTCGCGGAAGAATGCAACCTGTATTACATTGATCACCATCCGCTGCCGGAAGGATTTGGAAAAGAGGACTGGTTTTTTCACGATACGGGTGTATGTGCTTCTGAACTCACCTACAGGGTATTTGAAGGGCTCCTGAGCCAGGAAATGAGGAGAGTGGCAATCTACGGAGCTATAGGTGACTTCTGTGACAACACGCCCTGTGTAAGAAGCTGGGTCAGAGACTGGGATAAAAGGAGCCTATTTTTTCAGGCCGGGACCCTTATCCAGGCAATACTCTATAAAGGGAAAGACTATGATTTCAAAAGAATCCTGCTCGAGCCCCTCTCAAAAGATATGATTCCTTCAAATATTCCTGATCTGCTCGAATTTGCCCGGGAAGCTGCAATTAATGAAGAAAAAATTCGGCTTTTTGTCAAAGAAAACGTGAAAGTCCTGAAAAACAGTGCGTATATTGTAAATACAAATAACTCTATCTCAAAAGCAGCGATCTATGCAGCCTCCTATGGAAAGAGGGAAGTGGGAATTGCAGCCGAATACCGGGAGAAAAAGGGCGTTTACGACCTGAGCATTCGTTCCCGGGGTAAGGCTGACATAAACCGTCTCCTTCGTTCAATTGCTCCTAAGTTTGGAGGGAGTGGCGGAGGGCATCCTGTTGCAGCAGGAGCGCGTATTCCTGAAAATTCCCTTGAGGCTTTCCTCAGGGCTTTTGATAAAAAGCTCGGGGAAGCAAACGAGGTAAACTACAATGGAAACAAGTAAAACTGTACCTGAAAGCGGTATAAATCTCGAGATTATCTTTGTCGGGCGCTCTAATGTGGGCAAGTCCTCTCTTCTAAAGGAGCTCTTCGGGGCAAAAGTGAGGGTAGGAAAACGTCCGGGTGTCACATTACGCCCAACTCACGCCAGGATCTCCGACTTTCTCATTACGGATATGCCGGGTTTCGGCTTTATGAGCGGAGTAAAGGACCGGAAGCAGGATATTGTTAAAGATAAAACCGTCCACTATATTGAGGACAATGCCGAAAGGATCAAAATAGGGGTTCTTGTAGTAGACGGGCCTTCCTTCCCTGAAATAGTCGACCGTTGGGATTCAAGGGATCAGATCCCTATCGACGTTGAAATGTTTGATTTTCTGAGGGAAATCGGGATCGACACAATCGTTGCTGCAAACAAGATGGACAAAGTAAAAGCAGACGAGTATAACGATCTCCTTGACGAGGTCGCAGTTCGCCTCGGACTTGAACCTCCCTGGCAGAACTGGAAGCATATCATTGCTCCGATAAGTGCCAAAAAAGGAGATTTGAAAGCCTTAAAGGGCCTTCTCCGGGACAGGCTACATGAAATGAAAAGGGACGACCTGTTCAAATGTATTTGATTCCTGGCTCTGACCTGATATTAAACAGATCAGTTTTATTCTTTACTTCATTTACAGGTCAGTTTTAATTCTTTACTTAATCTTACAGATCAGTTTTGATTCTTTCCCTCAATAACGGTCTTTTGTTCTTTACTTCACCCCTTCCTTATGCTCACTTCTTTTCGTTACTTCTTTCTAAAAATTACAGATTAAAGTCTTTTTAATTGCTGACTGTAGACGCGCCCGATCCGCTGGATGGTATCGGCTTCTTCGGGGTCTTTATCGTCCCGGATGCGGATAAAGCGGGGGAAACGCAGTGCAAAGCCCGAGTCGTAGTTGGGGCTTTTCTGGATTTCCTCAAAAGCGATTTCCAGAACAACCTTCGGTCTTATAGCAAAGACTCCTCCGGCTTCTCCGCCTTCCATCAGGCCTGAGAGCATTTCCGTAAGTTCCTTCAACTGCTCATCGGTAAGCCCGGTGCCAACCTTGCCGACCTGCAGGAAGCGTGAGGTCTCGGGGTCGTAGCAGGCAACCGAATATGAACCGATCAGGTTTGCCCTGCGCCCGTAGCCCCATTCTGCTCCCACAACCACAAGGTCAAGAGTTTCCATAAGGGGTTTTTTCTTCAGCCAGTTTTTGCCGCGTTTGCCCGGGGAATATGCCGAGTTCGGGTTTTTGACCATGACACCTTCATGTCCGGCATTCAAAGCTTCCCTGTAGATCTTTTCCACAAGTTCGAGATCTCCGGTTATCACCTGCTCGTCCACAGAGATAGACTTTGAGTCTTCAACCGAGCTCTCCACACAGGACTCAAGAGCTTTTCGCCGTTCGACAAGAGGAAGATCGATCAGGGTCCTGCCGTTCAGGTACATAATGTCAAAGAGATTTAGCTGGATAGGAATTCCGAGAGCTTTTTCTTCCACATCGTATTTGCGCCTGAAGCGCTTAAGGATCTCCTGAAAAGCCCTGGGTTTTCCGTTTTCATCCACAGCTACGGCTTCCCCGTCAAGGATTGCGGACTCGGCCTTTACATGTTTCCGGATTATTTCAACAAGGTCAGGGAGGGAGTTTGTGACGTTTTCAAGCTTTCGGGAAAAAAGAGTAACCGAATTTCCATTCTTGTGGATCTGGACCCTTGCCCCATCGAATTTCCATTCAATTGCAGCTCCCTTCATGTCCCTTATATCGGCATCTATGTCCGGGCTGATCTGAGAGAGCATCATTTTTATTGGGCGATTAATCTCGATCCCCAAACTCTCAAGGGCTTCTATCCCGCCTTCCTTGGCAGCTGCAGCAACTATCCCCAGATCATTTGTGACCATGAAGGCATGTTCTACCTTATCCGAAGGGACGGAAAAGGCTCTGGCAATCGCATCCCGGACAACTCCTTCTCCTACTCCTATTCGGAGTTCTTCAAGGGCAAGCCTGGAAATGTACTTTGCTTCCCTTGGAGTTGAGGAATTAAAGAGGAACTGAAGGTTTTTGATTTTGAGTTCCTGAGAACCTTTTCCCGAGGCTTCGGAAGCTGTTTTGAACCGCTGGTAAACCTCAGTTATTGAAAGTTCCGGCTGCTCCTCAAGGAAAGAAGAAAATGTCACCTGATTTTTCCTTTTCTCCTTTAAAATAAGAAGTGCGGTTTCCCCGATATCTCCTGTGGTCCGGATAAGAGATTCTATACTTCTTACAGACATTCCGGAAGCCTTGGAGAGAGAACTATACAGCAGGCTTGTGCCGATCCCGAGTTGCTCTCCACTCCAGGCAGGGAAAACTTCACTCATGATAAAGTGAGTTGCAAGAGGCAGTTCTTCCACGTCAACCTTTTTGAGGAGGTCGGCAACTTTATTTGTGGTTTCAATAGTACTCGATATCTTTTCAATCGCCTGGCAGGTTTCTGCAAATTCCCTGAAGCTTGTCATGGTCCACGCAGCTTTTTCGTTTTATTTTTTCGGATTCTGGTCTCTAAACGTCGATATTCTCCAGTGATTACCGATCTCCGTAAATTGCAACAAAGTCACTGAGAATTGCACTTGCGGTTTCGATCGGGCCCGCACCTTTGCCCGTAACCGTGATCTCTCCGGCAAGTTCGGTGTCTATGGAAGCTACATTAAGGGTGCCTCTCACAGCAAGAGGATGGTTAATAGGCACAAGCCTTGGAGCAACCTGTATCCTTTCCCGGCTGACTTCTCCTATGAGCTTGATCACATGCCCTCTTTCGTAAGCCATTTCCAGGGCTTCGGGTGTGATTTTTGTGATTCCCGTAACCTCAACGTCCTTATATGTCACATCAAGCCCGAAAATTGCATTGGCAAGAATTACCAGCTTACAGGCGGTATCAATACCTTCGACATCGTATGTAGGGTCGGTTTCGGCAATTCCGAGTTCCATGGACTCGGCAAGAATATCCTTATAGCTTGCCCTTTCCTCGAGCATTCTGGTGAGGATATAGTTACAGGTTCCGTTAAGAATTCCCTTGATACTTCGGAGCCTATTTCCGGCAAGGACTTCGTTTGCCAGGTTAATGACGGGCATAGAGCCTCCGACGGTTGCTTCAAACCTGAAGTTTGACCCGGCTGCTTTTGCAGCTTTCGTAAGTTCTCTGTACTTCAGGGTAAGCGGGCCTTTATTTGAAGTAACAACATCCTTGCCTGTCTCGAAGGCTGCAAGCATATTCTGAAGCCCTGCGCCTCCTGTAACAATATTTGTAGGAGTGGTTTCTATTACCAGCTCATGGGATACGGACCTTATGACCTCGACTCCTGTGAGCTTTTCTATGGCAACCGTTCCCTTTGTCCTCTTGCGGGCAAGGCAATCAGCCAGATCCACTCCTGCAGGGTCAACAGTAGCCCCTTTCGAATCCACAACTGCAACAACGAGAACTTCCAGCCCGATACTTTTCAGATACTCTTTTTTCATAAGGAGTACCTCGGCTACACCCTGTCCAATTGCCCCAAATCCTAAAATGGAGCAGTGCACTGTTTTCATATTTTCAATTCTCCTTGTTTTTTCAGGCCTGGATGTCTATTGGAAGCACCATAAGCAGGTCTTTTCTTGCCGAGACTGTTTTCAGGATATCAAGTGCCTTTTGCAGATCCTCTTTACCCACAGCATCAATTCTGATCAGGGCTGAAGAAAGCAAGTCGATACCCGGCATGGATAACGAGAGGTCAACTACCTCCGCAAACCCGGTCTTGTCAATCTCATCAATCGTATCCTGGATCCCTGTATGGACCACATGCCCTATGAGGACTACATTTATGCTCTCTCTGAAGCGGTGTTCTCCGACCCTCACAACTCTTATCCCGTTTTCCTCGAGTTTTGCTTTGATTACTTCTATACTCTCAGGTTTTGTCTCAAGTACAAGCTGTACAGGTACTGTTTTTCTGGGGGTTCGCTTCTGGTGGTGGTGTAAAACAGTTATCAGGTTAGCTTTGAATTCCGAAAGAGGCTGGAGGGCTAAAAGCATCTGCCCGGGCACATCTTTTAATTCAATGTCCATGGAAACTCGCATACTGTCCCTCATGCAATTTAAATCCAATTTGAAGTCTAAGTAAGATTCTGAAGTCAAAGTACATGTCTCATTTTAATAAATATCAAATAATTTATAATCAACAATTTATAATCAAATAATTATAATCAAATAATTTATCAATTTTATAAATATCAAATAATTTATCAATTAAATAAATGTCAAATTAATATCCAGCAGTTTTATTCAGTCAGCTTAATGTAAAGGTTATCAGCATATTTATAATAATACCAGCATATGACTCTATATCGCGTATGAAACCGACTATAATAATGGGATAGAGAAATCTTATGTGCCCGATCTTTCAAATTTTTATTAATCTTTCCTGCTGCTTAGTAGATGAATTCAGTTAAATAGTTTGCTATTTATGGTGTTTGTGATTTACGTTTTTTCAAAATATGTAAAGTAACGTCTTATTTTATTACGAGTTATTGTGAAGTTCCGTTTTCTCCTGATCCCTTCTTGCTCTGGGTTCCAGCTTGCTTGAGAACCTCTTCATCCGGAATCCGGATAATATTTCCTCTGCCTCTTTTGAACTTTTCAATCAGTCCGCGTTCTTCAAGGTCCGAAAGCATAAGGCTAACTTTTGACTCCGAGTACGGAGATTTTTTGCGGAGTTCTCTCTGAGTGATTCTATTTCCATTAGCCCGAATCAGGTTCATAATCTCTTTCAGGTCGTCCGGGAGGTTTGTTTCAGGGCTTTCGGGGTCTTCGGAGCCCAGCGAATCAAGTCCCTCTTCAAATGAGGGGATGGACTGAGATATAACAGGTACTTTTGAGGCTTCCGACAGCTTTACATTTTGCTGCACAGGAAGCTCCGTCTCAGATATGTTTTCTGACTGAGTTTCCAGGTTAAGAGTTTCGGAAGGCTCAGAGTTTATCTCAGAGGCCTCAATACCAACTTTACCGGGCTCTGAACCGGCTGTCTCAGCAGCTACTGTGAACTTTTCGGATCCTGATGCATCCAGTTCTGATGCTTCTGCTTCTGATGAAACATGCAATGTTTCCGTTTTCTCCGGGAAACCTGCAGTCTTTTCGGGAGGGGTACTTTTTCCCTTTTTCAAGAAATAACCCGCGACTAGCAGGATACAGAGTGCGAGTAAAGCAAGAGCTAAGACCGTATTCTGTGAGTTTGCCTGGGGTTGTGGCTCTGTTTCTCCAAAATCCAGGTCAACATTTTCCAGGTTCCCCTGGTCAAGCAGATCTTCCTGGTAGGTGGGGAAGAGTAAAAGGTCATGAACGTATTCCCCATCATCATCGGTAACTATAAATTTTTCTTCAGCCCTATAAACTACAGTGTTCTCTTCAAAATAATTGGCAGTTATCAGGTAGGTTCCCGGAGTAAGGTTAAAAGAGTATTCGGCATTCGTTGCAACAAGATTCTGCGCTGGAGTAGAGTTGATCTCAACTACTGCGTTTTCGAGGGGTTTGAAGCTGTACCACTCATATACGGTCCCGTGAATCGTCGCCGCAAGTGCGTTTCCCTGAACACACATTAGGAATAAGAATACACAGGCAATCTTGCAGAGCTTTCTAAAATTCACGAAGCTTTAAATGGTTTTTTAGCATAAATCTTTTACTTTTCCTTGCCATGTGTTCAGAAATACCGAAGGCAAATTAAAGTTTTATCAAGAATATAAAGCCCCTATCAAGCTTGGAAGTTCATATCTTATCATTACTCAGTCTTATCCGAAAAGTATACTTATATGTGCTTATCCCATTAACACAGTATCTTAACTTGCGAAAGGAGGCAGTCAGATGAAAAAATCAAGAATTGTTCGATATCTGGCTTATGTTACATTTATATTAATATTATTCTGTATACTGCCTGGAGGATCACTTGCTACCAAAGACTCATCAGAGCATGGAAATGGGGTCCAGTATGACGGTGAGAGTGTTGCGGGTTCAGGAAATAGCGAAAAAGACAGTGTCGAGAATGCCAGTACGGGTTCAGGAAATAGTGAAAACGACAGTATAGAGGTTGCCAACGGTACTGACAGTTCCTACCCTGAAAAGGTCCAGGACAAGGACAAAGTCCAAACAGAGGTTCAAGACAGGGTTTCTGCAGATAAGCTTGAAAGAGAACAGATTCAGGAGCAGCTTCAGCTACAGAAGGAAGAGTACCGGGGGGCAAAAGAGGATTTTCTTGAGGTAAGAAATCAAATCCAGAAAGGAAAGCTTGATTCCGATTCCGAAGAGGCTGTAAATGCCACGGGACTCTACCTTAACGCGAGTATTAATTATATGATACTCTACCTGGAAAACGTTAAAACAAATATTCAGTACTCAAATGGCAATGTAACAGAAGAAAGAATCGTTGCCATAGACGAGAATATCAGGCTGCTTAAGGCTGAACAGGCAGAAGTTGCAAATGCTTCCAACCAGCAAGAATTTGTAGTTACGGTCCGATCCGTGCGTGGGATATGGAACAATTCGCAGAAGGCCAGCCTTATTGGTGCAGGGCAGATAGTTAGTGAGAGGGTCGGGGAATTCCTTGGCAAGTCCGATGATCTTTCTAGAAAGCTTGAGACTAATATTGAAAGCCTGAACGCGACTGGAGTTTATACAGCTGAACTTGAGACAAGGCTTACCAGCTATAAATTATATCTGAAAGCTGCTCAGGAGAAAAAAGAAGCTGCAGATGCTATTTATGAAGATGAAAACGCTACCCTGGAAAACCTTGGAGTGGCAAACAACTATATGCGCGAATCTCTCAATAATGTCAACAGGGCAAACCAGATACTCAGAGTAATTTTCGACGACCTCAAGGAGTATAATCTTGAAGAAGTTAACGGAGTTGGAGTCGAAAATAACACCGAAACCGAACTTAATAATACCATAAGTATAAACAATACTAATAATAATTAATCTGTATAAATGGAACTCCTGTAAGCAAGATAAAAAAGGAGTAGTAAACAGTAACTCAGGGACCGGGACCTAGAACTTCTCTGAGATTGATTGGGAATTAAGGAGGCAGAAAATGGTTAAATTCGCTCACCTGCTCGTACTTTCAATTTTAATTGTATGGATTGCAGGGTCCGGTTGCGTCGGAAATGATTCCTCTGATATGGATGGAGGAGTCACCCAAAATGTTGCCGAGGCAGAGAATGCAGATAATTCGGGGCTTACGCCGGCTGAGATTCAGGAAATTGACACTGATATGGCCGAACTCGAGAGCCTGCTCTCAAATGCAAGCCTTGGGGAAGAAATAGAACTCGAAGAACTATGAGCCCTAAGTAAACACTGAAAGCACGGAAGATCTGTGCCCTCATTGCTATTGTCTTTACCCGTGTTTTCCGTGATCCAACTTTAATTTTCAGATCGGCGGAGAATGCCGATCCCTGCCAATTCATCTCCTTCTGTTGTGACGTTTCTATTTTGTGAAGTTTTGACTTTACTATGAAATGCTGATTTTGTGAAATACTGATTTTTTTAAATTTTTAATTATTATCGCAAAGACTGCATTTCATATCATATTTTTTTCTAAATTTGGTATTGTTAACTAAATATAGATAACTCTTCATTTGGATTCGGTTAAGGAACAAAACATCAAAAAGTGTTATTTTTTATGCAACATGTAAGCGGATTATATTGGAAAAACACTACACATCGTATTCGAAGTTGTGCATAAAATTCGTTAACCGATGACAAAAGGATAACTCTTTATTTCTGTTTTTCATCAATAGAAGAACAGAGTACTTTAGCATTTCAAGACTCTTCGTATAACACTTTGTCTTTCGTCTCAACCTTGCCAGAAAGTGCCTTAGTATGCCGTTATATCCTTCAACTGTATACGTTTCTGCTTTGGATTGAGTATGAATATTTTCGAGTCTTTTTAATTTTTTCTGGTTTTTCTTCAATTTCAAGACAACCACAAAATTTCATCCCAATTTGAGCAAATCAATTCACTCATTTAAAAATGTTGATTCATTTACACAAGCATTCACCAAAATTTTCCAAATTGTGGAACTATTTTTGTGGGAATTTCCGACAGCTACAGCTATAAGCCATCAAGTTTAAGAACTAATTATTCTCCAATTCTAGCATTATCCATATTGGAATCTTGCTCTCATTAAAGGTGAGAAACCTTTCCATTTTCCAGTGCTGAAACACCGTTTGTTGAAAAAAGTAAATAGATTGTAACAAAAATTAGTTAGTCCATTATCGGTTTTGAATGACCTTACTTTGTCTACTATATCACATATCAAAGAAAATATTTGTTCCATTGTATTATCTGTCTCAGGTGTAAAACCTTTTTTCAAGAAGCTCACATTCTTGCTGAAAATCTCTTCGGCATAAGAAATCGCTTTATGAGACGCTTCAGAAAGTTCAAGATCAGAGTTAAATTCTCGTATCTTCTGAATATGCGCAACAGCACTGATAACCGTATCAGAAAGTATCAATTGAGATATCTCATTGTAGGTAATCTTATCGTTATCTGGAATCTCTTCAACAGAACTGAATTCCTCATAATACCTCTTACTAACGTTTTTTAATTGATGAAACACACAAAAAGAATGAGTCACTTCAGGAAAGACCATTTTTACGGCTCCAATGATCGCTTTATCCTCATCAGAAACAATCTTTTTGATTTTATCTTCAGGAAATCGGTTCTTTATTCGTATAAAAAGAGGCATCAGAGCCTCAATTGTTGGTAACCTCTCAGTTACTTCAAAATCTAAAATGACCTTCTCTTTGGTAGCAACAACGTAAACAGATTTATATCGCATTTTTTTCCATTCTTTCTTTGTGAGTTTCGTTCCAATAAATTCTTCAAGCTTTTTTTTCCATCCATTCTTGATCCAATTCCCATCAACATACAATGTTTCTTCAAAGCTAACTCCTTGGTTCAAAAGTTCTTGCTTTGAAAGTTTTGCTAGTTTCTGTTCATATAACCACAATGAAGTGGGACAAGGAGCTCTTCCACAGACATTTATTACTCCTTCTGTATATGTTTCCCCAATTCGCCAAGAATTGTGCAGACTGCATCGTCCATCGTATCTGACATTTATTTGTGTATCATAATATTCAGAACTGTAATTTGCAGAACCCTGAACACCAATAACCCGATCATGATAATGTTTCTTACAAGTGGGACAAAGCCAGTATGTAACATTGAGAGATATAGTGCCGTAACGTGATATAATAAAACGAGTGTGATGAGAGTTAACATGTAATTTACTTCCACAACTATCACACTGAGTAGGGGAGAATATAGAGAACATAGGATAGTATCGATTTTCAACCAAAACTTTTGGCAAAGGAATTATTATTTTGCCGTCAACTATCGTTTTTATCATTGATTTATCTATTGCAATGTTTCCTTTTCCCATAAATAGAAAAAATATATCAATATAATTAAAATTTTATTGTTTTGCACGATATAGAGGGAAAACGAAAAACCAGAAAATAATAAAAAGTCTCCTTTTTTATCAATAGATGACTGAAACTCAAAATCGAATTCATCAAGCGTCTTTTTCACAGGAAATGCTGCACTTTTCATCCTTCTCTCAATTGCAGCAGCTTCTCTGTGCTTCTTTTCCTGTTCAAACAGATAATCAAGTACTTCCATTGTTGTCTTGCTATCTCTTGCAGCAATTTCAAGATAGTTGTCCAGAACCTCTTCAATAGTATTCAGTTTGAGGTATTGCAGGTTACTGTGAAGTCTCTCATAGCTGAAATTGTTCATTCAAAATCACCGTCACTGAATGTTTCATAGATGTCAAGAGACCTCTTTTCAACTTCAGGACCTGAGAACTTCAACGGAATCTGTAATTCTTTCTTGCATTTTGAATTCTCTTTAAGAATCTCACTCAGGAGGCCCTGAAAATGTTCCTTTTTTCTGGAAACCCTACAATTACCTGAAAGAATTTCATGTTCACAAACCTTCTCATAATCAACATAGACCTCGAATATTCCTTCAAAAATCTGAAGCTCTGCAGTTCTTCCTGCAAACCTGTAAGGAACAGAATACTTATTTCCAAGGAACGAAATATAACAGTCTCTGGAGACCTTTCTGGTCTCCTTATGGACAACTTTGTAAGGAGGAACCTGATCCAGAGGGATCAGTTTCTCCTCCTTAAAACGTTCAAGGGGGATTTGATAGGTTGTTCCGTGGACAGTTGAATTTACCCTTTCCAACCAACTGTGAACTTGGGCGTTCAGGTCTTCGAGAGAGGTAAATCGTCTTCCAAGGAAGAAATCCCTCTTGACATAGCCTACCGTATTTTCAATTTTACCTTTTGTCTGAGGCCTGTAAGGCCTGCATAACCGTGGAATAAAACCAAAGCATTTGAAGAAATCCTCAAACTGTGAGTTCCATTCAGAATCTGATGATTTTAAGGCTCTTTTGATAACAACCTGTTTCATGTTATCATAGAGAATCTCCTGTGTAAATCCTCCAAAGTACTCAAAGGCGTTCAGATGACACTGGATAAGAGTGGAAGTGTCTATGCCCAGTGTAAATTCAACATATTTCATCCTGGAATATCCAAGAATCATGTTGAAGCAAAAGAGTTTCTTTATCTTTCCATCAACCTCAACTGTTCCCATCTCTGCCCAGTCAACCTGAGCCTGTACACCTGGTTTTGTTTCATAGCGGAATACAGCAGGGACTCCCTGCTGAGGTCGGACTTCTCTTACAAAGTCCTTGACGATGGTCATTCCTCCATCAAAACCCATTTCTTTGATTTCCCGATAGAGCCGAGCAGTAGTGTAGGAGCCTTCTTCAAGCTTTTTGAGTATATAAGGTTTATATGGATCAAGCTTGCTCTTTCTTCCGGGACGTTTCTGGGGTTCAGGTAAGGTTTTCAGCTGGAGATATTTCCTCACAGTTTTCCTGTCAAAACCGGTTTGTCTGGCGATTTCACTAATGCTCAAGTTTTGTGAACTTAAATCTCGAATCAAGAATAAATCCTCCTTTTTCAGCATGATTCACAATCCTCGAACTTTTCTCAAGGATTGAGAATTGGGGAATTTTAATCCGCCGAAAATGGGGAATTCTTAACCGCCGTTGACAGTAATAATAAATAAACTGAAAAACACAAAAAACTCTCTTCCCCTGCTTGAGTTTACCCTTACTAAACTCTGGGAGTCCAGATCAGACGGGATGCTAACTCATGAAGCCTATACAAGAATTGGTGGTACTTCAGGAGCTATCGGGCAGTGGGCTAATGAGACATATAACAGTCTGAACACAGAAGAAAAAGAATTAGCCCGGAAGATTTTTACCCGCCTGATCCACTACGGAAATGGAGATTTTCCGGACTCTCGCCGCCGTCTGCCGCTGGAAAGTTTAGCTGGAGAGAGTGATGAACAAGCCGTTCATCGATTAATTAAAAAGCTTGCTGATGCCCATATTCTTGTCACAGACTGCGATTTAAGCAAAGGAACCGAAACAGTAGAGATAATTCATGATTCCTTGCTAATAGAATGGAAGCAGTTGAATAAGTGGATAAGTGAGCATCGTGGTTTTCTAACATGGAGACAGCGTCTTGAAGACAAAATGGAGGAATGGAATAGAAAAGGAGACGAAGGTAACCTTCTGCGTGGAGCTCCCCTGGTAGAAGCAAAAAATTGGATGGAAAAAAACAAACGTGAATTACAGTCAGATGAGATTAAATATATAGAGGCAAGTTCTGAACTGGAAGAAAAAACACGAGCAGAAAAAGAAAAGGCAAGAAGCCTAATTATTAAAGGACTTGCAATCTTCTCTATTTTTATTTTAATTTTAGCAGGAGTTGCAGCATATCAATGGTATCAGACCGAGCAGCAAAAACAGCTAGCTGAAAGTTTGTCTTTAAGTTCAAAATCCACTTCAATCTCCTCTTTTCTTCAGAAGAATCCTAAAAATAGAGATAAAAGTATTCTTTTTGCCATTGAATCATTTCAAATTCTCAAAACTGTTGATGCTGATCAGTTAATACGCCAGGGGTTACTATTCATACCTCATAGTGTTGTGGTTCTGAAACATGATGATTGGGTAAATAAAACCATCTTTAGTCCAGATGGAAAATATGTAGCTACCGTTAGTAACGAAAAAGCGCAGATATGGGATTTATCTACAGAAGAAACAATTGACGTCATAAGCCATAATGGTAGTGTGCGTGATGTTAATTTCAGTCCTGATGGAAAATACGTTGCAACGGCCAGTAGAGACAAGACATCACATATATGGAATATATCCACGCATAAAGAAATTGCTGTTCTGAATCATAATGATGAGCTAGCAAAAGTTTTTTTCAGTCCCAATGGAAAATATATTGCAACGATGAGTTATGGCAGTACAGCATATGTATGGAATGCGTCTACATATGAACAAATTGCTGTTCTGAAACATGCCGATAAGGTATGTGATGTTGAATTAAGTCCCGATGGAAAATACATTGCAACGGCGAGTCAGGACAATACATCACGTTTGTGGGATGTAACTGAAGCTGAAAATATTACTCTAAAACATACTCTGAAACATAATGGCAGTGTGCTTGATGTTACATTCAGTCCCGATGGAGAAAAAGTAGCAACGGCAAGTCAGGACAAAACAGCATGTATATGGGATGTATCCACAGGGAAACAAATTACTGTTCTGAACCACAGCAATTCTGTATCAAAAATTATATTCAGCTCCGATGGAAAAAAAGTAGCAATGATGATTTCTGGCAATATAGCATGTTTATGGAATTCTACAGGAAAACAAATTGATGTCATGAACCATACCGATGTGATGCGTGATGTCGCATTCAGTCCGGATGGAGAAAAAGTAGCAACCGCGAGTGCTGACAGAACATCACGTTTGTGGAATGTATCTACAGGTAAAGAAATTGCTGTTCTGAAACACGATTATTCAATTAAAAAAGTTTTTTTCAGCCCTGATGGAAAAAAAGTAGCAACCGCGAGTGCTGACGAAACTGCACGTTTATGGGATGCATATACGGGTAAAGAAATTGCTATCATGAACCATGGCAAGGATGTTGTTGATATAGCATTTAGCCCTGATGGAAAAAAAGTAGCAACTGCAAGTGCTGACAATACATCATGTATATGGGATGTATATACAGAAATTCCTGTTTTGAATCATAAAGATTCGGTGTTAAACGTTGAGTTTAGTCCTGATGGAGTATACGTTGCAACGGCGAGTCAGGACAATACTGCAAGAGTATGGGACGCATATACAGGTGAGGAAATTTCTGTCCTTAAACATGATGCCGGAATAAACAAAGCTGTATTCAACCGTGATGGGAAATATGTTGCAACGGCGAGTCAGGACAATACTGCAAGAGTATGGAATACGTCTACAGGCAAAGATATTACTCTAAAACATGGGGGTGGGGTTCTTGATGTGGCATTCAGTCCGGATGGAAAATATGTTGCAACAGCGAGTCAGGACAATACTGCAAGAGTATGGAATTGGAATGCACCTACAGGTGAAAATATCACTTTGAAACATGAAGGTTGGGTAAATAAAATTGTATTCAGTCCTGATGGGAAATATGTTGCAACTGCAAGTGCTGACAATACTGCAAGGATATGGAGTGCATCTACAGGAAAACAAATTGATGTCATAAGCCATGATGGTAGTGTGCAAGATGTTGAATTCAGTTCTGATGGTAAGTATGTCGCAACGGCGAGTGATGACAACACTGCAAAGGTATGGAATTGGAATACATCTACAAGAAAAAATATTACTCTAAAGCATACTCTGAACCACAGTAACAAGGTGCATGATGTTGCATTCAGTCCAGATGGAAAAAAAGTAGCAACTGCGAGTTGGGACAAAAATGCAAGGATATGGAATTTATCGATAAGTAATGATTTTACAAATCTATCCCATGACGATTATGTATCCAGAGTCGAGTTCAGTTCTGATGGGAAATTCATTGCAACTACGAGTTATGGAGAAACAGCATTTATATGGGACGCATCTACAGGCGACAAAATTGCTGCCATTAGCCACGATGGAGTGGTAAATGATGTTGTATTCAGCCCCAATGGAAAATACATTGCAACGGCGAGTGATGACAATACTGCAAAGGTGTGTCTGTGTAATATAGAAGATCTGATAAACGAAACGAAGAACTGTTTAGACCGAAATCTTACACAAGAGGAATTGAAAGAGTATATGGATAACGAATCATATCATGATCAAGAGACATTTCCAAATCTGTTATAATATGGAAATAACCCGTGAGATCACATACGGGATTCGGTCAGAATCTCGGAAAATACAGGCGCTTTCTTCGCTTGTGCCATATCTCGAAGGGCCCGAAAAAGAAGAAAGTCATGGAGAAAATCCTGAGCTCAGGGCCTGTAGCAAAATAACTGTATCGATTCTCGCTAGCAGGATCGAAAACAATCGGTAACATGTCTGAATTCGAAGGTAATGAGAATAAATTTTTTTTGAACCTGTTACCAATTCCGAAAACCGGATAAAATTTCACATTTCGAACTAAACTCCATACTTAATAGAGATTATTTTTTAATTAAAGAATACTTTATAATGTAAGGTTAAACTATGGATATTTTAGACGATCCTAAGCTTAAGTTATGGTTATCCGGGTATGGAGAGAAGCCTGCAACTCAAAGAAATTATATGGTTGCAATGAAACTTTACATTGAATATATAAAAAAATCTCCCTCTGAAATTATCGATGAAGCAAAGAAGGATATAAGAGAGGGCAAATTCATAGACGAACGAGCAATATTTACAGATCTTAATTTATATGCCGCGCATCTACGTGATAGAGAGATATCTCCAAAATCCAGGGCTGCATATTTAGCAGGAGTTAGAAGTTTTTACAAATATTTTTACATAGACGTGCCTAAGGTTAGGGCAGGGAGTAATAAAACTCTTGAGATAAATAAGCCTATACCTACTAAAGAAGACCTGCAAATAGTATTAAGTGTTTCAGATCCGCTAACAAAAGCTATAGTATTAACAGGGGTTTCGAGTGGATTATCGAAAAATGAGATTCAGAATTTACGAATCATTGAGTATAAGAGGGGATATGACCCTGAAACTGAAATTTGTACCTTACAGTTACGGAGAGAAAAGACTGATACGGATTTTGTAACTTTTTTAGATCCGGAGGCAACCAGGGCAATAAATGCATATTTAGAGTTTAGAGGAAGGAAAATATCTCATAAAGATAAAATGAGAGATGTACAACTAAAGAAGCAGCGTATAACAAGTGATGAAGGATATTTATTTATAATGCAGAAAATTTCAGATGATTATTTGTATACTAATGATGAATCTTTACGGAAGCTATCAACCAATGCGTTTTTTGATATTTACCAATCCATTTCAGTAAAAGTCGGGATGTGTGCAGGTGGGGGAAACTGGAATCTTATAAGAAGCCATAATATGAGAAGGTATTTTAATTCCGCGCTTTTGAATGCTGGGGCTGATTCTTTTTTTGTTGAGTTTCTTATGGGTCATACTCTGGATGATACCAGGGCTGCTTATTTTAGGGCATCACCTGAGAAGTTGAGAGAGCAGTATATAAAATATATTCCATACCTAGCAATTCAGAAAGAGTTGAATGTTGTTGAGAGTCCAGAGTATAAGAAATTGAAATCTGAGAATGAAATTCTAGCACGTGAAAATGTTAGGGCAACTGTAGAGAATGCTGAAATAATAGAACTAAGAGAAAAAATAAGAAAAATTGAAGAAGTGAACAGAGATATATATGAACTTCGGAAGCTACTAGAAAATTCTGATGCAGTAAAATTAATGAAAAAAATGGAGAAATGATCTAAACTTGCAAGCCGGTGAAACAGCAATGGCTTTTTAAAAAGTGAACTAATATTCACTTTTACATTCTCTTTTCTAAACACTATGTAACTTTTTTATGTATTATTATTATGTAAAAATTAAGTAAAATTACAGTCAAAGTAAAGTAAAAGTAAATGTTAGAAAGTAACCTCTTGTTTTAATCTGGATAAGATATACTTTACTTGTTTTTCTCAATTTTTAACTGTTAGAATGAACTCGTAAGAATTCGAAATATTTATTTACTTTGACATCTTTCTTAATGGTAGTAAATCAAGTTTACTTGATTTACTTATGTGGGCGAATTGTCCTTACATGTTCAGAGAGTACTTCCCCCTTTTAACTCTCTGAATATGAGACAAGTAGGGAGTATAACCCCCATTCATTTTCCTCTTTTTATTTTTTTGTCCTGGACTTCTCCGGGTAGCCAGGTCCTTAAGAAAAATCCTGATGCAGTAAAATTAATGAAAAGAATGGAGAAATGATCTTATTTTTTGTTCGTAATAGTTAGAACAAATATTTGTATTTAATTTACTAGATGTAACAATGTAAAAAATATTATATTGTATGACAAAGAATTAGATATGTGGGGGAAAAGATGAGTTATAAAGCTTTGTTTATTTACATAGGGGTATTGTTGATACTTTCGCCTTTTATAGATAACAGTACTGCTGAAGATGTTACAGACAATAATCCTCCATATGCCGGAGCAGATGGGCATCAAATAAAATTAATTAATAATGAAAATGCTACAAATGTTACTTATGCAGAACTTGTAAGTTTTATAATAGGAGATCTTACGGATAAGAAAAAGTATGTACCTAGAGAATATACGTGTGGGGATTACGCAGAAACGTTACATAACCGTGCCGAAAAGAGAGGTATAAAGGCCGCTTGGGTAGCTGTTGATTTTGAAAGCGACCCTGAAAGGCATGCATGTAATGCATTTTACACTACAGACAAAGGACTAATATTTATTGATTGTGTTGAATCTGATGCGTGGGTCGAATGTAAGATAGGGAAGACTTACAAGCTCCACAGTTTGAAAAATGGGTATTACTATCGAGATGATATGGGTATTGTTAGTAACATAGAGATATACTGGTAAAAATTAATGTCCTAAGATTGCTCTTAGGATTTGATCGTTCTGTTTTGAAACAGTATCGTTTTTCATACAGTTTTCACAGAGCAATTCAGAAAACATTATCCCTTTTTTTTCGTGAACAACTGTATACATCCCGCACCGCTGGCAATAACCCCGCAGATAAGAAGGCGTATTTACCGCCTTCCTTTTTTACCTGGCCCCAGAACGAATGAAACCGGATCTTTCACATAATGGTGTTTTGTTCGGCTTCCGAATTTTATACCTGGGCCGAGTAGATCGGGCTGTTTCCTTGTTTCTCTGTCTGGATCAATTGCTATTTTTTTTGGTGTTGAAGTTCTGGGAGTGTAAAGGACAGGATTTCTGGAGGATGGCATAGACTGTATAGGATCATACAAAGATGGATATGGCTGGATCGGCGGTTGTATGGGAGGTTGAATCGGTTTAACGGTCTGAGGTTGTACTGGCGGTTGAATCGGCTTAACTGCTTGAGATGTTATTTGAGGTTGAGCCGGTATAACTGCAGTAGTTTGTTTTTGTTTTGTTTTTGAGATGGGGAAAAATGTTAACGTGTCTTTTTGCTTTTGTTTTGATTGTTCAACCGCTGGTACAATTATGTTATTGGATTGTACAGCTTTGGAAGATTGATGAACCGCAGGTATTGAAATATCTGTTTCGGATGGACTTGAATTTATTATTGATGGGGTAATGCTGGCAGAGAGAGCCGCGACAGTATTTAATGATTTTAGTTTTACAGCTTCTGTTTTTAGAGATGATATTTTTATCCCTGAAGGTTTCACCATTTCAGGAGACATTATATCCCTGCTTAAAGTTTTCATCGAAGCAGTGTCAACATCTAATACTTTTGATTTAGATGTACCATAGAGAACGCTTTCCATTTCAGGAGTTAGGACAACATCATCCGCCAGTTTCGCGCCCTTGATTGTTACACTTGATTCAGGTACGAGCTTACCCTCTACCTCCAAGTATGTTTCCATTTGAGATACTTGACTCGGTTTTTTATATTCCATTTTTCCTAGAGAGGCTGATTCATCAGAGAGAAATTCTTTTAGCGGTTTTCCAGATTCTTTTTTAAGAAGTTCACCGGCTGGCTTGATGGTCTTACCTGCAACTTTCCCGGCTACTCCGAGGGCTGCTGTTGCAATAGCCACATCTGCAAGCAATTGAACAGATTCTTTGTCTATCTCAGTGCCTTTAGTGCCGGCTACGTCCGTTGCTGCTTCTGCTGTTGCGAAGGTTGTTACTGCTGTACCCGCCAACAATGTTTTAGTGTCTGGGATTAGAGATTTTCCCCCTGTTTTGAGGGCTGTATCAGCATGTTCTGCAGCCGAGCCAGCCCCGCCTATTAGGTTCCCAACTGCTGTAAGAGGGATATCTAAAATAGTGTTATCCCCGACTGATGAGAGTTTTTCTTTTGCTGATCCTGTGGTCCCTGTAATTGCATCTGAAATGCTAGAATGCTTTATGTCCTCCGCTAATTCTTCATAGTCTTCTGTCCACCCTGAAAGTTGATCATAGAGCTTACCGTGGCCTGCTTGTATTGCTTCGGCGTTTTTCTTGAGTTGTAGCCTCCCCTCAATAAGTTTTTGCTGCTGCTCAGGAGTATAATTTTCGAGGGCTGCGTAAAACTCTTCTGTGAGCCCTACGGAGGGATCTATTATTTTTGTGTCTGCATTTGCCTGTTTTGCGGCTTCTTTAGATTCTGCTTTAGACTGCTTGTATTCGCTGACAGCTTGATCCCTGGAATAATACCCTTCTCCTGAGATAATACCTTTAATTCCTGCTGTGCTTTCCCGGCTGGCCCCCTTTACTTCGATGCCTGCAATTTCATTACCTGATGCGTCAAGAATAGGGTTATAGGCTTCTGCTGATTTCTTTGCTGCATCTGCTGCTTCCTTTTTTGCTGTCATCACCGAAAGATAATCTTCTTTAGATTCGTATTTGGTTAGAGGGTTACGAATCGTTGATTCTTCGGCAAGTGCAATAGCTTCTTTTTGTGCTCCGGTTGAGATTATTGTTGCTTTTGCATCTTGAGCGGTTCCGGATTTGGCGCTGGCGCTGGCGTTTGCGCTGCTTCCGGATTTCATTTTGGCAAGCTTTTCATTATGGGCTACTGTTGTTCTGTTTCCCCCTGTTGTGTACCATTTTTCTGAATATTCCTGACTTGGAGAGGCTGCACTTATCAGGGTTGTTCGTTCAGGAAGTCCTTTCTTTCTTCTGTATTTGTTTATTTCTTCGAGGGCTGCTTTGTCACTTGCTGATACAGGGACCCATTCGTATTGGCCTTCGGAATTGATCCACCAATCGGCCCCGGAGTTTGCAACCTCTTCCGGAATGACTGTATAGACCCTGTTTTTATTGGTGTTGCTTTTGTTGGCTTCGATCAGGGCATTATACTGATCCTCGGTTATGGTTTGCTCTCTTCCCAGGTAATCATATACAGTGTATGAGTAAGAAGGGGTTTCAACTGTTTCAGCCTGAGTTTCGGCAGATTGGAAAAGGTCCACCGGGCTTGCCATGTATCCGGTACCGTATCCTGCTTCTGCTGCTTGCTCTGTTTGTTTGGTCTGCTTCTGGGCTTCGTTGTAAGCTTCTTCTATGGCCTGAGACCTTTTCATAAGGGCTATGTCTGTTTCTGTTACTTCTCCGCTTTCGCGCTGCTGTCTGAGTCCTTCCTGGGCTTGTTCCTGCAGGTTGCTAAATTTTGCCCTGGCTGCTTCTCTCTGTACGTTCAACAAAGAGGATTTATTCGGGGTTGCCTGCTGGACGGCTTCCTGAATGCTCTGTTTGCTTATCTCTATTTTTGGTCCTGTCTTTCTGGCGGAATATGTGGAGATTGAAGCCATCAGTTCACCGCCTTATGGATAGAGGGAGATGTTTTGGAGATCTGAAAGCGAGATGTAGCATACAGGAACGCAGAAATAAAATTAATCCCGAGGAACGGGATATAAATAAGAGAGTGTAGAACCATTGCTAACCCGTAGAAAATACTAACGACATTCATACCGAGAAGAGCGGTTATGAATACCGGATTTGTGAAGGTTTTAAACAGTGTTTCAGATATTTTTTGAGTGTCTATTTTCATGAAAATTTCCCCCCTCACTGGTAGAGTGCATATATTGAAAGATCATCTGCGCAGGATATATCTTCAAGGCTTCCCGGAAAAGTTCCGTATGTTGCTTCTTCGAAAATATAATCTTCTCCTGTCGTTGGAACTGATATTGTACCGTCTCCCTGGATAGCAAGGATGTAAGAGCTATCAGACGTACTGATTCTTTGAGCACGATTAAAATACATAATATTCCAGCTATCCCCAACGATTTCATATTCCGGTGTTGTTGCAACCATGTACCCGGCTTCGTTGTATATTGCTCCCCTTACATGTGTTGCTTCTGTGCCATCATCGTTAACGAAAACTGCAAGTCCTGTCACGTATTCCGGTTTTGTGTCGCTGTTATCCAACCCAAAAACTGTTATTGCCCCTACACTTAAAACAATTGCAGCAAGTACAATTGTGATTGCTGCGTCTTTTAGCTCCATTAAATGACCCTCCTGAGAATCCCAATTATTGCCGCTGCTGCAAGGATTGTAAACCCTACAGATACCAAAACTATAGAACTGCCAAATCCTGAAACTACACTTATATCTGACCTTGGAATTGCGTTGTATGATGCAGCAATAAGATAGCTATCGTTTCCTTCAGCTTCATAGACTTCAATTCTGGGGTCTCCAAACCCATCTATAGATGGAAGATATGGGATTACCGTACCTGTGTTTGTACAGGTTATTTTGTAATTGTATGTCTGCCCTTCTATGAAACTTGAAGTAACTGTAAAGGTTCTTGTACCTGAATTGTAACTTAAAACAGCATTTTCATCATTTGTGTTGAGTTCATAGCTTAACAAACTTGAGCTTAAGATATCGTTTGCTTCTGCTGTATACGAAACTTCACCACTTGAGTAATCATTCCCGGGTACAAACCTTATATAAATTTCGTAAGTGTTGTCTGTTAGTACTTCATCTATTTCAGTTGTGTTTTCAGTATAACCAACTTCAGCAGAAATATTAAAAGGTGTCACAGTATCCGTATAGTCATTTACTGTTACTCCTCCAATATTTACAGAATCAGGAACGTAAGCCGAGAGAGAAGATATATCATTGTCTTCTGAATCGTAAGGGATCGAGACTTCCCCCGATTCATCTATTTGATTGCTGTAAGTACTTCCTGAATTTGTTTTTAGTTGGAGATCTTTTATATTGTCGTAATATATTTGTTTTATTTCATTGTCCGAAAGCGTTTTATTATATATCATTACGTTATCGATAGTACCATTGAAGGGGGTCGAACTCACCCCTGTAGCACCTATTGATATAGAGGAAATACTATCTTTGATTTGTTTACCAGTGAACCCGAAATATGTTTTTTTAAGTAGACCATCGACATAAAACCGGACCTCCCCTGTATCACTAGAAAAAGTATATCCTACGAAATGTTTATCCATATCTGCTATAACTAATGCAGAATCTTCTAGTTCTCCTGTTGTTGAATCGTCGCTAAAAGTTAGCTGTACCATCAGGTTATTGTTTGATTCAATCCTAAAATATTTCAGTTCATCTGCTTTTCCTATGATAGTTGAAAATGCTCCAGTGTTCCCGCGCTGTATAGTTGCTAACACCGTTACATTATTTGTAAACACTGTAGTAGTTGAATCTGTTATTTGGACAACATCATTAACACCATCAAAACTACCAGCATTGTTATATTTTCCTTCAATAAAACTCATACCGCTTGCAGTACCGTCATTACCATTTCCGGAATAGTCCTGTACGAGAGTTCCTGAATCTTCATCGAATCTCCACCATCCTACTAAACCATCAGTAGGAATATCATAAGGCGAATCTTTGGTGTATGTGGGGGTTACAGTTGCATCAATGAAATTCACGTTTTCAGCATCAAATGTAGAGCCAAGGCTAAATATTGTAGAATCCGGATATGTTACGGTTCCTGATTTTGTGTAAGTTCCAACAAATCCACCTATAACAACCTCGGAAAAAGGCACATCTTCAATATAGGCGTATCCATTATCATTTTTGATTTCCTGAAGCCAAACTGCGTCAATTATTCCAGCATCGTTGTAGTGTGTTATTTTGACATACCCATCTGAAACGCCAGGGAGCCCGGAGAGATCAGAGTACCTTATTCTGATATCCCTGAGTTTGTGATCTTTCCCCAAATCTTTTATTTTTATTTGCCCTGTTGTGGTTTTCCCACAAACTAAAGTACTTGAGTCAAGAGATGCCGAGACTTCAATTTCCTCATTAAGGTCTTCGATTTTGTATTTATATAATCCTTTTTCTGATTGTGTTTTTGACGCTGCTTTTTCGATGTTAGACGTACCTTTTGTTTGAAGTTCTATAAGGCGTTCGCCTGCAAGATCTTCATTACTCTTTACTTTGCTTTCTGCTGCTGAACTTACAGGGCAAGCTAAAGCAAAAATTACAGTACAAAGAACTAGCCCACAAAGAAGACCAGTAAAACGTTTCTTAACTATGTTTATTATATTCATCCTTCCCACTCCTTTTAAAATTTATACGTATCTGGTTCGTCCTTCGTTGAGTGAAGGAGACCGTAAACGATTATTCCCACACCTAGAATTATGAATCCTGTATGGTAGCTTCGTGTTAGGGTTGATATAGCCCATTCTGGGGCCCCCCATGAGACCATGATATCCAGAAAACCCATTATGGGCTCAGTCAATACGAAATAAGTTAATAGGGTTGAAAGAAGCCCTATTATCACCATTATCCAGACCCAGATCAAGAATTACCCCCCTTGAATGTCATGAATAACATCGATCCTGTGGCTGTTGCCAGCAGCATTAAGATAGCTACTCCGAGTGTTTCCGGGAAAGCTACCCCGAAGGCTGCAGTAAACAGAATTCCGCTGATCAATGGGATAGCTATGTCCTGAGATTTCAGGTACATCATGAAAACGGGGATGATCCCGAACAGGACCCAGAAGTAGTTACCCATGATGTTAACAAATGGGGCTACGCAGAGCCCGAGGAAATCGAAATCTTCCCCGTTTATGAAAGGAGCTATGAAAGTCTCGTTATAGGTCATGAATTACCCTCCAGGCTCCACTTTCCTAAGAACTGCAGTATTCCCACCGCGTATACGATGTATACCCCTATTGCGAAAATACCCGTTAGGACTTCGGGCATACCGACCTCTCCGAGTAGGAGGATTAGGGTTATAGGGGCCAGTATCAAAATTTTTGCTAACATGCCTATAGCCCTGGGAAAATCTCCATAGATATACATAGCAATATCCGCGTTACTGTAAGACAGGTCAGCAGGAGCCATTGATTCAAAATCTTCAACTGACATTGGGACTGTTGCTATTTCTACGGGCAAAATATCAGCAGCTACAAAAAACGCTACTGACAGATTGACAAAGATTAAGAATAGGGCAATTGAGTATATTTTCATGAATACCGCCCCCGTAAAATCGCTATCAATCCAAGCACTACTATCATTGAGAGAATTAGTATTCCAATGTGGAGCATTCCGACAGCATACAACCCCCCGGCAAATATTGCTGTTATGAATGCGCCTGCACTGGCAGATTTTGCCCCGAATAGTAAGCCTATTGTAAACAGGATAAAAACACTTATCATGTTAGACCATTTGTCTGAAATTCCGAGGTCTATGATACTGTTTTCCCCTCTGACATATTCAGTATGTCTTAAAGTGCCTCCTGTGGTTTCTGCTTCGATTACTATTTTATACTGTTTTGAGGGGTCTGCATAGTAATATGTTGCAGATCCTGCAGGAGCAGAAGAGGACAGAGAGTAGACTACACTCGAATTATCGTCATATATTGTGTAGCTGAAAGGTTCAGTAAGAGAACCCGCAGGAGCGAACCAGTTCAAGGTTATACTTTCATTAGTTTTGGTGAATGTGTAATTGAATCCCCCGTAAGTGTCCGAAGCCGGGATCAGTTCGACATCCCCGGCTATCAGGCTTACTGTTTCATCCTGTACTGGTGTATAGGACCCTACCCCCCGAGTATAACCAGTTGAGGAGATTAGTTCGAGGGAGTAACTTGTATCAGTAGTGAGATAGACCTTGTTAGATCCTGATGCATCGAAATAACTATCTGATATTGTTATTCCGTCTCCTGTATCTGGTTTTGTTATTTTTAGCCGAGTTTCCAGATAGCTGAATTGATTAGTATAATCAATCAAGCTGAAGGAGATCAGAGAAGTTGAGGTATTAGAAGAAAGATAAGCTGTGATGATATCCGGGCTATCTATTACAAGAGTTCGAGGGGAATAACCGCTTGAACTAATTGTTGCTATGTATTCCCCTGTCAGGACCTCAGAAGAGTTGAAGCTTATAACCCCTGAAGAGGTTGATTTTGAATAGCTGTTAGTGTCATTTTGAAGTATCACGGAGAATGAAGTCAGATTTACTAATGTGTCCTCATTTTTTACGAAAATTCCAACATATCCCGGTGTTGGAGTAGCTTCCTCTATCGTGAATGATACCGGGGTTGCTCCCCATGTACTCAGATCTGAATCCCATACCAGAACACGCCAGTAGTAAGTACCAGGGTTTAGACTGAGCTCCTGAGTTGTTTCTGATTGAGAAATGTTGTACCAAAGGGAGTCAAAATTTGAATCTGTCCCGAATTGGAAAATATAATTAGAACTGATGTTTTCCCATTCAAAATTTACAGTGTTGAAAGGTTCTTCTATTGGTATTGATTCCCCGTTTACCGGTGAAATTACTTCAGGGCCGTTGTTAATGAGTTTTGATATTTCGATATCGTAAGCTGTAGATGCCGTAAAGGTGTAACTAAAAGTAATTATGCCTTCAGAGTCTGATACTGATTCGCTTACACTGTTTATTGTTGCTGTTGCTGAGTCGTTATCTGAGTATCCGGACCAGTCGATATTATCAAATTCTGCCCGCAGAAAATAAGCAGTATTGGAAGGAGTATACGAAAATTCCGATACTGCTACCCCGTAATCGAATGTTTCAGAGTCTGACGAGATGGGTTTGTTATCGACCCAGATAAGAACGTCGTCTACTGCACCGTGATAAGAGCTCAGTGCGCCTATATTAACCACTTGTATAGAAATCCTATCAGTGCCTGCTGGAGCTATGAATGACCCTGAAAATTGTTTCCAGTTTCCGGCTGCAAGACCTGTATCGAGTGTTACTGAAGATGTGGATATTTCCACCCCCGAGGAGTTACGGAATATAATATTGAGCTGCCCTGTACAGACAGTGTTAGTTATTTCGTTCCACCAAAGGGTATAGTTTACTGAATCTCCTTCATGGACATCATAAACAGCCTGCGTGACATAACTTGAAGAACCGCCAGCTAATTCAGCCGCATAAGTCCCACCGTGAGGGTTTGCTGAGTATTGGGATACTGTCCCTGCTTCACCCCAAGAGTTTGCATTTGAGGAGCTGGCCCAACTTTCGAAATCATAGTTTGCTACTTCCATAGATGAAACAGAGGTTGCATTTGCTCCATGAATTGAGATGAGCATCAGACAGAAAACAAGGAAGTAGGAAAATAGTTTCATCAGAAACCACTCCCTTGTTTCTGAC
Source organism: Methanosarcina acetivorans C2A (assembly GCF_000007345.1). Taxonomy (NCBI): domain Archaea; kingdom Methanobacteriati; phylum Methanobacteriota; class Methanomicrobia; order Methanosarcinales; family Methanosarcinaceae; genus Methanosarcina; species Methanosarcina acetivorans. Next base: position 3,222,341 of record NC_003552.1, read on the forward strand.
TGTTGAGGTATCCGTACAGGCAGCAGGCACCTAGACAGCCCAGAGGGGAATATTTCCAGCAAGTCCAAAGAATTCTTACTGCAAGGGCTGCGTCGTCTGTCCCTGTGTATGCTGAGGCGTAGAGGGCTGCAACTACGTCATATGTGCAGGCATAGAGGAGGCCAAAGAAGCCCATACAGAGCAAAATTACAATCCAGTTATAGGCTGCCATTTATTCAGCCTCCAATTTTTCTTCAAGCTGAGTTTTTAGCTCGGAGAAATCCAGGTTTACCCCGAGGAGCTTGTTTATTCCGTCTTTTTCTTTCACTCCTGCAATACGTTCAAGTACTGATTCTCTGTTAGCCCTTTTAGCGTCGATGTAGTCAGATTCTATTGATTTTTCCATTGCTGGGAATTCTTCTATGAAGTCTGGCTTAACTATTTTGAAAAGCTCTTTAGGGCTTCTGAATGCGAATTTTGCTTTTCTGTTCAGGCTGAGTTTTATTATTTTGTCTCCGCTGAAATAGGCATAAAAGTGCTTATATTCTACTTTGTTATCGTATGGGTGATACACTTCTGTGAAAGTATACAGAAGTGATTTAACGCGACGTTCCCGGATATCCGGGACCACGTCCCAAAATGAGGGAGATACCAGGACATCAAAGTGATTTGAAGCCCTTTTGATTTTGAAAATTTCTTGTGCGTCTGCGCTGTTTTTTGAGGAGTGCCTTTGAGAGAAAAGGACCGTTACGGCTTCGTCGTACCAGGCTACTTTGAAAGGAGTGTCCTGAAATTTTGTATAAAATTTGAGGAAACTATGAGGTCCATCTCTGAATGAGTATATCATAGACTCATCTATGGAAAAATCAGGGTCTAGTAGAGAACATACATGAGAGGATAGAGTACTTTTTCCTGAGCCTTCAGTACCGGTTACGAAAATGACCCAATCTTGGTTAAGGGCTTTACAGTGTCTTTTTATGTTTTTAACGGTTGTTTTTAGGAAGTGCATTTCCTCTTTTTCTTTTTTTTCCTGCTGCTGCTCTGATGCCTGCAGCCGTGCAGCCCATGACATTATACCGACCTCTCCCAGGCTGTAGCGGGATTATAGAAGTTTCTGATTATTGCAGGATCGTATATCCCGGCTGTTTTCATTGCTGCAAGATATTCCTCGAAGAGTGCCAGGAATTTACTTGATGTTTCAGGAGTGAGGACCAGATCTTCAGAGAATGATTCTTCTACATGAGTTATGAGGGGCAGGTCATTTTTGGAGAGCATCCCCGCAGTTATATGAAAAACTTTAAAGAAAGTGTTTATAAACTGCTCCCAAATTGTTTTGGAGTCCGAGTTAATCCCATGAAATCTAAGGGCTGTGAAAAGGTCCCCCATCAAATCTATAGTTTCGATTACTCGGACCGTTATGTCAAATCTTTCAAGACCTTTGAAGCCCGCACTTTGCTGTTTATAATTGTCGTCGCCATACCCCATTTTTATAGATCCCCCTTAGATTTGCATGCTTGAAACAGAAGCCTGAACTGATTCTGCTACAGAGGAAACCCCGCCTCCCTGGGTCATGCTGTAGGCTACGCCTGCGGCGATCATAATCATCATGAAAATGATAGCGTAATTGAACAGTTTACCGATGTCGTTTCTGTTACTGGCAAGGATTTCGGCTACTTTGTGTTCTATCCGGCTGTTGACGTAATTAGGGGTTACGTTTGCAGAGTACCTATAAAGGGCTCTTGCGTCGTATTTGTCAATGATTCCGGCAGTTAATGCGGCTTCTGCAGAGTCTTCCAGGGTAGTGTATACTTCTGCGTCAGCTTCTTCGAGTTTCTGCGCTGCTTCTGTTGCTGCTTTTGTTGGTATTACTGATATGTCTACATGTCCGAGTGCTACCGGAACGCCATTAATGAGGAAAGTAGAGTCTTCAGTCGGCAGGAATGACCCGTATTTTTTGTTTTTGAAATGGCGGTTTGTTGCGATTATTTCGCGTTTTCCTGACTGAGTTTGGAGAATGATAACCATACCTTTACTGAGCTTTGCCTGAATGTACGGGAGGGCTACAGGGGCTGTAATTATTACATAGATTGCTATTGACCCGAAAATCATAAGGCCGAATATGAAGAGAGAAAGAAGCGCTATAAGATTCATAAAAATCACCTGCTGAAGAACTTTCTAAACCGGTTCATCATTCCGCCTGAACTGTTTAGAGGCATGTTGTTTCTGAAGTCGCTCTGCATGTATGTCTGGTTGATTGATGTTGCCATGAGCTTTCTTTCAAACCCGTCTCTTCCCCTTGTAAGCTCGGCACATAGGACGTTTCTTAGGGCTGTGAATTGATATTCCAGATCCCAGGTATATGCCCCTGGGGGCAGTCTCATTAAGTATGCTGTTTTGAAATCATCGAACCTGAGCATCATCATTTTGATGTCTGTTTCTGTAAAGTTTGCGACTGCCATGTTTTTAACGAAAGATGAGAAATGAAGGTGAAGATCTTTCGAAACCTGGGTTTTTAGTTCGTCTTTGTTCAGTAGTTCTTTTATGAAGTCTATCTGATCGTTGTATAGACGCTGTGGTCCTGTTGGGATATTTTGAGGGATATATCCCTGAGATTCACCCCCCTGTACTTGATCGTTCATATTCCGAGTTCCTCCGGACTTTTTAGATAAATAACTAATGTTAGTATTATTCCGACTACTGCAAGGAGAAACCAGAAACAACCTAATGCTAATGATTCCCAACCCTGTAGTGCAGAGAGTTCTAAACCGCTGTCAAATGTGACCACCCGGAAGGAAAAACCGAACATCATTAGATTTGTGATCACTGAGCATAAAGCGGGAAACCCCGCGACCTTTGCTTTCGTAACGCTCCAATCATACAGCGCCAGAAAGAGTAGAACCAATGAGATTATACCGAAAAAAATATACAGTGAGGAGAGCGTGGGGCTCCCTCCTTACTGTCTAAGATACATCACGATGCCGATTATGACCACAGCCGCGAAGACAGTCAACCCGATGGGAAGGAGGTTCATAGCTCCCCAGGTTGTAGACTTCATGGCGGCTATGGATTCATTTGCCGTGTCGTCGGTTCCGATGATATTAGGGAAGACCTGGGAAAGGATCATCATGCCTACGCCCATGACCACGGCCCCAATTACAAGGGAGATGGAACCATCTACAAGTCCGATGGCTTTTTCATCTGTCATGAGGCTTTTCTCTTTTTCCATCTTTCCTACTATCTTCCCGGCTTTCTCACTGTCTTTTACAGTAGCTGCGATAAGCCCCCCACAAAGCAGGGCACCAACTTTACCAAGACGTCTTAAATTCTTTAAACTCAATCTACCACAACCAACCCCGGTCTAAAATTGACCGATTTTTTACAAATAAATCATTATATGTTGATATATTTATATGTTTGCATTATTTCGAACAGATCGACATATACAAACATATCATTGTATATTGATATGTTAATACGTATACGTCATTTTGAACAAATAGATCGATAATATTGGTTTGTTAGTGGATAGTTGAACAATTACGAAGATATATTTTCTAAAAATAGTAAGTGTATGAACGAAGGATATATATCAACGTTTGTTTATATGTTGTATTGTTGTATTGATAGGACGGCCCGCGAGGGAAGCCCTGGAGGTAATTGGATGGGAGATAAAAAAGAGAATCTGGAGGTGCTGAGTATGCGTGTCCCGAAGGGGCTGAAGACTCGGCTGGGATCGAAGGCAAAAAAGTATGATACTGATATGACTACGCTTACAAAAATGATATTAAGCTCTGCTTTAGACCAGATATGAAACCTATAATTTTGATTATTTTTGGGATAGTTGGGATACTGGTTATCCTGATGTTTGCGGTTCATGGGGAGACTGAAATTTATGAGTATGATTATAAGGAGTCTGTAAATGGTTCGTATTTTGGATCTGATGAAAACGTTTTGGTGTTAGAAGGAGATGAGGGGGAGTTATGGTTATACCCTGCAGAGAATGAGACAGTGTTAGAGCCTGGGGACAAAGTCCAGGTAATGATAGAGTATAACTATAAAAATCCAGAAGGGAGCCTAATAGGAATTGAAAAGTTATGATGAGAATAATTCTTATTTCTCTGTTTTTGGTTCTGGCCTGTTATACGGATTTGAGATACAGAAGAGTAAGTAACAGATCCTGTTTTTTGATGTTTGTTATTAGTGTTCCTTTTATAGTGCAGTTGATTTCTGTCAGGTATGTTATTACAGTGGGTTTGATTTTCCTGATTATTTTTTTTGCGTTTAAAAAAGGATGTTTTGGGGGAGGGGATGCAAAAAGTTTGATTTTGATTTCGTTATTATTTCCGGACCCTGTTTTAATTATATGGATTATGTTTATTTCTTCTGTTATTGTAATTGTACTTTTTTTGTTAAAAAGAGTAGGAAGAGATACCCAGATACCGTTTATGATACCTATTTCTGTTAGTTTCTGGGTTTTAGTTTGTTGTTAAAATAATCCTTCAGTTTTCCTTTAAAACTTAAGGTTATTTCATGTTAAGTCGCTTTTTTGTATATCTGCGTATAATACCTATAAGCAATTGTATAGAGTTTCTGTTTTAAAATATCTTCATCCTCGGCTTTCAGTTCTATACTCATATTATCGCCTTCTTCCTTATTGCATCCTGCATTTCCCCAGGTGTAGGCGTACTATAATGCTCTTGAATAACTGCAATAGTATCCCCTGTCAACTTAGCCACCTCTTCAACTCTCCAATCAGCTTTCTGACAGAGCTTAATACAAGTGGCTCTCAAAGCGTGGAACGGTCTTTCTTCAAGGCCTGCCTTCCTACAATATTCTTGTAGTCTTCTATGGCAAGTTCTCCCAGAATACGTAATCAAGAACTTTTCTTTTTTATCGCGAGAATTTACAAGAAGTTTGATAAGTCTCATCATCTCTTTAGAGAGAGGAACTTCGTGAATTCTGTTTTTCTTGTGTTCAAAGAACTGCATCTTTCCGGTGCCGTCTGATAACTCAGTAATATCTGAAATTCTGATTCCTGAATTGTGTTTGGCACTGTAGCCTAAGTCTTCTCTGCGGATTCCTGTGGAAATTGCAAGCTTTAGCATGACTTCATCTTCAAGGTTATCTATTACTTCTTGGAGTTTAGCCCATTCTTCAAGGAGAAGAGCTTTTTCTCCGGTTGTGTAGCGAGTTCTTTTTTGAAGCATGTTACCTCAGCACAATAGTGTTTGTTTCTTCAAGTCGTAGATTTGACTACATTCTTTTCCACTTAAGTACCGTCAAATTTGTCCTATTTTACAAACATATAGGACAGAAGATTATTAAAAACTTTCTGCTTTATATAGTATTCAAGATTTTCAGGAACCAAGGTTTAATTTTTGTCCTTATCTATGGGGAGTCGGACACAGCAAAAAAAGAAAAGAGACTTAATAGTTTTTCAAAGGGTCCATAGAAGGCCCGAACTTGCAGAACAAAAAAGAGAAAAAAAATTCAAGAAAACTATCCAACAGTGGTCTTGACGTTAATATTATAACTAATGGTTTTTTGCTTGGAGTAAATTTTACCGTAATTTAGATGCACTGGCCTCTAAAAGTTGGATATAACGTAGAGTAGAACGTATGATTGAGTAAACAGATATGGAAAAAGACAGGAAAAATAATAACACATAGATCTCGTTGTTTATGTCCAATAGTACAGCTACTAAAAGCAATATAAAGGGTAAATAAATAATACCTACGCTTATATATTCACTTTTTATTTTTTCAAGTTCTTCCTGCGCCTCTTTTTTGTTTACTCTCTTATATTTCAAAAGTTGTATAAACCGTTGGATTAAACGTGTGATCAGATTAATGGGCGGGGCGCAAGATAGTAAAAATAATAATACAAAGATGGTGTTCTGAACTATATTTAATATTCCACCTATTATGAGCAATATAAAGGGTGCATAGAGAATAGCTGCATTGATAAGTGTACCTTTTACTTTTTCAATCTCTTCCGAAGCCTCTTTTTTGTTTACCCCTAAAATATCAATTTCTCTTTTATAGCTACGCAAATGTTGGATATAACGTAGGACAGAACGTATTATAAGATTAATAGACGGATAGCAAGACAGTAAAAATAATAATATGAAAATATTGTTCTCATATATATCCAATAATATACCTACTAAAAGCAGTATAACGGGTAAATAAATAATACCCACGCTTATACATTCATTTCTGATTTTTTCAAGTTCTTTATGCGCCTCTTTTCCATTTGCTCTCTTATATTTTATAAGTTGTATAAAACGTTGGGTTAAACGTATGATAAGATTAACAAGCAGGACGAAAGATAGAATAAATAATAATACAAAAACGGTGTTCTCAATTATATTCAATATTTCACCTATGATAAGCAATATAAAAGGTGTATAGAGAATAGCTGCATTGATAAGTGTATCTTTTACTTCTTTAATCTCTTCCGAAGCCCCTTTTTTGTTTTCGACTTCCCATGTTTTAAGTCCTTCATGCTGTTGTTTTTCAAGTGATTTTTTTTTAGGTCTCGAATCTAACCAACCTTGAACTTTAGGAGATAAAAGATTTGCAATTATAGCTATAGGGATTCCAACTATTATGCTAATCCAGACATCTAAAGACATTCACAACACCTGAACTAAAAACTATATCTCCTGATTTTTATTTATGTTTTAGGTAATGTTTCAGATAAGAGTATCAGTTTTCAGAGTCCTTTCATACTGTTTAAATCTTTTCTTTTTTATCTGTTATTCTAATTACCCCTGCATGAATAGCTCAGAAGCCCGTCTAAAGCCCGAGAAAGGCTTTTCTTTTTCCTTCAGCTTTTAACTAACTTTGGTTCTGATATCTTGCGAGTTCACAGGAGGGATCCCGAGAAAAATGCTTTAGCTGTTCCTTTCTGGAAAACACTTTTTCCGGATTTTGCAACCACACCAACAAGGGCCCAGGTCCAGCCCTCCGGGATCTGACGAAGGGCGCAAATATCCATTATGGGGACTACCCCATAGCTAACCCAGATTTTTTTAAGGGCCTGAATTGGCAGGAGCCAGTTTATGACTTAATCTCAAATTTTTCAAAATCTACTAACAGAGTATTTAAGATTTGGAGCATCTGACGCGTTAGAAATGATCAAAACCTGAAAAAATCATAGGTTTTACCGTAAAACCTGTGCATAAAATATTGATCCATTGACAATATGAGATTTATCGGTGTAAGCTTATGAGAATCGTTTGTTACCGAAGACTACACAGAACAGAATTAGCACTAATTAAATACGTAAAAGTTATTCTTAATTTATGAAAAAATATATAAAGAATTATGAATGGGAACTTTTACAAGACAACCTGAAAATAGATGACTTGAAAATAGATGACTTGAAAATAGATGGAACTTGTCCAAGCAGTTACATTCCGGAGAATATAAAAAATGTAGAAATATATAGAGATGATTTGTATAATCTAAATGTTCTATTAACTGCAACTGAGGACTCTAAAAGTGATAAGAGAACATTAGTAGCCGACAAGATGGGAAAGATATTTACAACCAATATAAGTAGATTCCGAGGATCGCAAGAAATTGAGTTAAAAAACTGTTACATATCAAGTGTTAAACGCATATCTACGAAGAACTCATTTGTAGAAGAAGTAAACTTAATAATCCCAATTGGCGAAGTTAAAATTAAAAAGAAATCCAATACAGAACCGATTTTCTTAATTGACTGGTATTTAAATGGACCCGAACAGCATGTATTTCCCAGATTTACTAATAGAGAGATAACGCTTAATTATGAAAGGATAAGAAAGTCAACAAATGGATCTGATATCTGTTTTAAGTTTAATGAGCCATTGTCTCAAGGCTCACTTGATTTTGCGTACATTAACACTGGAAATGTTAAATTCCTAATATCAAAGGTTAACACAGATTTTGGTCCTAGTTGGTCGAAAAATATTGGAATTGAATTTAGAACAGAATATGGGATAATTCCAGATTTAGAACAAAGAAAAGTAATTAGTGAAATCATAAGTTTTATTTTTGGAAAACAACTTATTCATGTAGGATATACCGTGTATGGGGCTAATGGAGAAATACTTGAGCAATACTCAGCTTCACCTCACATTGATAACTTGATCTATTTATGTCAAAAACCAAATGAAAGTCCAATATATTTAAAATTGAATACAGCATTCAATATTGAAAATATACTCAATAAACTTATTCCTAATTACTTGATACTGCGCGACGAATTAAACCTTGAAAAAGCTCTTCTTCTTTATTGGACTGCTCTAAACACTCCAATAGGAATTGATTTACCTATTTATTCTAGTGCACTCGAATTAATTGTGAATAGCTGGTTCAAAAGTACTAAATCTAAAATTAAAGGATTGTACATGGAAAAACAGGAGTTTGAAAGGTTATTGAGTGAAGAGCTATCAAAAATTGAAGAAATACTTATGAGTAAGGAGTTTGGAGTAGCAATCGCAAATAAAATGAAAAACTCAAATCAGATGTCAGTTAGCGACCGGTTTACATATTTTTTTAAAGAAATAGACCTTAAAGTAGGAGATATAGAAAATAAGGCTATCAAAGCTCGCAATCCTTCAGCACATGGAAGCGCTAAATGGAATGATGAGTCTTTTGAAAAAATGAATATAAATGCACAAGCTTATAAAACTCTCTTAAATAGAGTGATATTAAAACTATTAGACTATGAAGAATATTACATAGATTGGTCTACTCACAATAGTTCCCCAAAAAAAATCGATGTACCTTTGGGAGGAAGAAGAGTCAAATAACGTAACTTTCTTCCGTTAGCTGACCCATATTTTTTATAACTTTAATAAGAAGTAGTCAGGTTTCTGATCTATATCTTGAACCTTTTTTAAATATGCTAACAGAGGATTGAGATTTGAGCATCTGGTAGATTTAGAAATGTCAAAACTTGAAAACTTACATAGGTTTTATAGAAAAACCTGTAGGTTTTTACATCCTATTTTCGGCAGGTAACTTGATTTTTTCCAAGTATTTTTATTGATAGCGTTTTTGTGGGAAAACACATTTTCTTCCACATTAAACATTACTGCAAAAATGGTTCGTTACTTATATAGGACGTAAGATTTGAGTCATATGTTAACCAGCTTCAAGTATATTACAAATTTGCAGAATGTTTTAAAAACAATATCAGCAAAAATATTTAATTCATAATGTCGACCTGCCGAATATAGGTTACATGAGCCTCTGCGCCGGATGGTGTGAATATCAAGGATTTCTTTTATTTTAAGAGCAAATCTACAAAAGTGCACAGCTTTTACATTAAAACCTATTTGTTTGAGCTATTTATGCAGGGGTAAGCTTTTTGAAAAAATTAAAAATTATGGTAGGAATACGAATTCCCTAGAACTGTCATCTAAGGATTTCGTGGGTTAAAATCCCATCCTTGCACTAAATTTATTAGAGTTGTTGAAGATTAGATGTTACTTCAACAATTACTCCATTTGAAGTCTTAAAGCTCAGGGCTTTTCCATAACAGTGTTTCTTTGAGCTTGCTTTGGAACAATTGGGGATAAGCATCAGAAACAGGTATTAAATGAATTGTTTCTGGATATCTAGGGTCTTCACCAATACCCAAACATATGTACACTTTTTTTCCAGTAGTTTTCTCTACATCTCTATATCTATCTAATTGCCATTGTTTGCATATTTCACAAACGAGTTGCCCTTTATTGTTCTTGAAAAGACCATTTCGATATTTAGCCTCAACCCAAAATTCTTCTCTGGTTCTTTTATCTCTAAAAAGAAAATCTGGATTCAGGCTTCTTTCTTCGAACCTTTCTTTGTTCGAATCAAAATCTCTTGTCATTTCTACAAGATCAAATAACATGTCGGTAAATATCTCATTGGATACAAAATTTTCAAATCTACTGCCTTTAATTTCAGGCCTTTTACTTTTTCCAGTTACATCTTCAAATAATTCTCCAAAAAAACCCATGTTTACACCGTTCTTTTATTAACCAATCACGAAATATATAAATAAACGTAAACATCACTTTTTGAATGATGGATGTGACTCAAAGGCAATAGTTTATTGTCATATATTTTTCTTTACTTTTTAAACCGCTAACTCTTTTACATACCTTTCACATCGATTATCAATGGGATTATTTGAATATATATTAGTTATATAAGTACTTAGTTTTTTTCTAAACTCAACTATTCATTTATTAGTTATCCACAAGCATGAAAAGTTACTATTATGCAAACAAAACATCTTCTTTTTCTTTTCCATTAATGCACAGCTTTTAACGTAAAACCTGTGTATAAATATGCAGCGAGTTTAAAGAAGATTTTATACGCTACCTAAATATTTTGTAGAATACCCAATTTTTCGAAAAACCTTTGATGACGCTTTTTAACGTTACTTAAAACTTCGTCAAATGACAGAATCTCTACATATGCATTAAAATTACTACTGTAACCGTAAAATCCAGAGTCATCATTTAATTTTTTAAAATCTTTTTTGAATGCGATATCCTCAATTTCTGGAGTGATGTCGCATATTAAATAACAATAGAATCTTGTTGAGTTACTTGTTTTGATTATTCTTTTATTATCGTTTAGTAAACTCTTGCCTTTGATTTCTTTAATTATATCATACATTTGATCAATTGGATCTCGATCGTAGTAATTATCTCTCATTGGTCTTTTGAATTCTATTATTTCAATTGATGTTGCGGATTTATTTTCATCGCCATCAAAACATATCAAAATATCCGCTCTAGAATCATCCTTAGATGTGGAGAATTTCTTATTCTCTAAATCGGACACTGCAATCTTATGGTATTCTAAATTTTCATTTATTATCCAAAGATTAACATTTTCATAAGGCAATTGATCTGAGGTGAATTTCCTAGGAAAGATAAGATCATGTACTATATACTCAGTTTCATACTTGCCTTTCTTGCCACTATTTTTATTAAATTGTATTTTTTTTTCTAATGTATCTATTATCAGTTTCCGCCAAATCATATATTTTGCTAAGTCTGCAGAGTTTACATATGACAAATCTTCAGTAACACGTTCATATTTTTCTGTTATATCTTTATAGGTAATTTTTTGAGTTTTTGTATTTATGTTTATAAATTCTTCAGCACGTTTTTTAGTTTCATATTCTAATAACCCTTTGTATTTATAAAAAAGCTGATATAATTCATCATCTGTATCATTGATGTTGACTTTATCGTAAATTTCTTTATAATAATATAGTAAGTATCTAAATGGTGGATTTCGAGATACAAAATCGTCAACTTTGTTATGTTTCTCCCTTTTAACTTTTTCAATATATTCTTTTAAATATGAATCCGTCTTTTCAAGAACTTTGTCTATTATGTCACTTTTGGGAATTTTATTTTCAAAATGTGAAGAAAGGTCCCTTTTATCTGGGAGATTAAACTCGGTTCTAGCCGTATTAACGTAATCATCTAAATATTGACTAGACACATATACAGAGTAGTAGAATTGATCGTTATCTTTGTCTATCAAATCTGTACCTATATGATCATCAAGGGGATAAAGTTCTACTTCTCTATTTGTTGCGCACAAAACAATATTATTTTTATTATTATATGTAAAACGAGTTTTTATATGGACAATATTAAACTCATGCCCTTCAATTTGAATGGATTCGCTTTTTTGATCTAAAATTATTTCACTAAGTAATCCATCAAGAGGATAACTTTTCTCATCGATTAAAATTATTTTTGGTGCAGTTTTATTTATATAATAAAAAAAACAATGGCTCAGGGTTCTCAATGCAATAGTTTTTGATTTCTTCCATGCAAGATCTAATTCTCGATATTCTGGCTTAAAATTAATTAATTTTACAACCGTTTTATTTTGGGTATTGGGATCTATTTCTATATCAGAAATTACATCTATTCCATATGATATCGAAAAAGTAAATTCTCGCTGTTTTTTAACTCCATTCTTGTCGATATAAACGCTTTTAATCTCTGCTTTCTCAAATGCTATTAACCAAGAAAATCTGCCTATCCCCTTTCCTCCCCTATGAAGCTTATAAATACTTTCTGAAGTGCAGAAAGAGTGGAAATTATCTTCATTAAATCCAATTCCATTGTCTTCGATCTCAAAAGAAACTATTTCTTTATTTTTCCTATCTACCTTTCCATCAGTGACATTCGCTTGACCTGCTCCTCTTTTTACTATAATTCTTATTGCCCCGTTGTAAGTTGAATCTTTTAAAAAATCCTTATGATCTTCAATAGCTTGAATTGAGTTAATAAATGCCTCAAAAACCGGTAAGTATGGGTTTCTTTTAATATCTCCAAAATTTTTAATTCTTCCTATAAGATCGGTTTCCATTGCATACCGTGTCATATCTACATCTAATGACTTATTACTACTTAACTTTTAAAGTACAGGTTTAAATAAAACCTAATTAGAGTTTCATCCTGATTTTGACGCGGATGTACTCTAAGAAGGGATTAAGGGTAGTGTGCTAACACAGATTTTACAATAAAACATGTGTATAGAATTTTAACTTTTATTGTCTTACTTGGTTGTAAAATACTGTTTACTTATAATTTGAGCTCATCCCAAAACCTAATACCATGAAAACCCAAATGTTGAACATATATTTTAATGACTACCATCAGTGGATATTGTTTTTATCTAAATTGATGATCCATAATTAAGTTTTCATGGTATTAGTTTTAATCCCAATACCAAAATTATTCAGAATTACTTTCATAATTAAAAGTTCGATTGGTCGCTTAAAGTATGAGACCTAAAGAAGTAAATTTTAAATTTTGGGATAGGATCAAAAACAAAATAGATGAGAAATCGAATTAACGATAACTCACTCTTTGTCAGGAATATATTTGGAAACTTTGATAACCCGGGATATATTAACATGCTCTTTAATACTATGATCTTCCACAGGTATTTTCTGTATATCTTGTGTCTTTATAAAATTTAAACCACTTATACTTACATGGTTCTCATCCGTTTTTTTAATGTAAATTTTAGGAACAACAGGAAGTGGAACAGGCATAGTTGGTTTTATTACATAGCCAGTGCCAGTCTCAATGTAAGTTCCTTCTATTGCAGAAATAGGCAAATCAATTTCTGCATTATGTTCTGTAGGATATAAGTTTATATCTAAACTGCTTGGGAACAAAAACCATGAAGCTCCTATAACAATATGAAAGCTACAAAATAGCACAACCAAAGTAAACGCTATTCCAATGAGCCATTCCTTACTAGCAGACAAGATTTCCAGTAATGTGCCAATGCCTTCACGTACTAATACTACTAAGATTTTAAGCGCTATATATAATAGTCCTGCCGCAACAGCTATTATTATTAAACTTATTATTAAACCTAACACGTCAGTCATGTTTTACTGTATCGGAAAAAAACTATTTTAGTATTTCGAAATTGTATTATATGGCTCATCTAATTTTTTTACTTATTTTATAAAATAATGTGGACAAAGAATACAATTCATGATATTATGCTGCATGTAACTGAAAACCTGCCTGAGAATATCCCATGGAGCAGCCCCCGGCTTTACAACAGAGGTCAAGACCTTTCAGAAAATCACCCCTGCATGAATAGCTCTGTAGCCCGCCTAAAGCTCAGAGAGGGCTGTTCTTTTTCCTTTGGTTTATCTTCTGGCTTTGGTTCTTGTTTGGCCTTGCGACGTAGGAGAGCACCGGCAAAGAAGGCTTTTGCCTTGTCATTGCCCTTCTGGAAGAGTCTTTTTCCTTTCTTTCCTATGATTCCTACTTTGACCCAGATCCCGCGAGACTCGTACCGCTCCGGAGCCTGCCTTATGTCCTGTGAAGCGGTCCAGAACTGAACATTATAAATCCAGTAGTTTAGCCCGGATTTAGGACTCATGCTCTTTTCGAGATAGTCTGAAAGGTACCCTGCAGGAGCTTTCCCGGCTGCATCCCTCGGGGATCTGCGGGCCCAGGTCCAGCCCTCCGGAGTCTGACGGATTGCGCAAATATCCATTACAGGACCTCCCCCATAGCTAACCCAGATTTTTTTAAGGGCATGGATAGGAAGGAGCCAGTTTATCCCGAAAATTATTATGTGAAAGTGGAGCCGGCCGTTTTGCTGGAATTCCCGGACGCAAATGTATGTTAAGCCCCGAGGCAGGAGCCGGTCTAAGAAGGTCCGGAGCTTGCCCCAGGCTGTGAGCATGTTAAGGTTGGTATCCCATAAGGACCCGGCCCGAGGGGGAGCTGTAAGAGTGAGAAAAACGGCTTTCATATGTTTCCTGCTGGCCGTCTCCCAGGTTTCCCGATAGGACCGCTTGATTTCTTCCTGGCGTTCCTGAGAGGTAAAACGAGTTTTGTATGGAAGAGCCACCTGACGGGCAAAGACGGGATCACCGTCAAGGCTATGATACATTTCGATGTTTTCTGTCCGAATCCTTGAGATATAGTTTTGGAATTCTTTTATACATTCGAAATAAATATTATTCGTGTAAATAAAATCCCCTGTTTCTTTGTCGACATAGCCGAAACCGTTACACCGAGAACACTTATGGGCTGCCTTCCAACGTTCAGGGCTGGCGTTTTTTAGCCCGTCAAGGCTGTCAGGATCATTGGTTCGGCTGTTTTTGTTTTCGGTCTGTGAAGTAATTTGCTTATCAAAGATCAAGGTAAGTGGGTTTTGGGGATTTGCCCGGACCCAGAGGATAGAATCTTCCTTTCTTAGCATGAAAAGAAGCTTTCCCTTTTGCGTTTTTAAAAAGTCATAAACTTTTTTGTAAACTTTTTGTATATTTTCATTATGAAAGTGTGTTTCTTTCAAATAATCTGCAATTTGGGAAACAGAATAAGGTTTTTCGCTAGTGATTTTGTAAAAATCTGAGATATGAGATTGAGATAAGCCAGACATAAGATTGCCCCCGTATATTCCCGTAGTAGACTGGTATAGTTCGGTTTCCGAAAAAATTGAAAAAAAATAATTAGGCAGGTAAAAACTGCTCATTGCCGTGGATGAGCGTGCTTACCGCTATCGCGTTTATAGTGTCCATCCCCTTTCCCGTCCATGGGTTGTGAGGGATCATCGTGTGCAAGAACTCAGGAACAAAAACGCAGAAGTTCTTATTACCTTCCAGAAAGAGATGGTGAAGGGAAGAACCCCTAAAATAATAATTCAGAGGTTTGTATCCGAGCCCTCTTTTTTGATAATGAAATAGTCTTCGAGAAGAGTACACCCTGTTTCCATTGTAGGGATATCTTAGGGAGACCAATTAGACCGCCTCCCCGTAGAACCCCAATATTTCAGAGATTGATACCTGTCTGTAGTTTTTGCAGAGATCCCCGCAGCTATCCCGCGTAAGCTTATGCAGAGAGATATCCACCCCGCAGCATGGGCAGGTGATATAAACCCATTGAGGCAGCAGGAAACCCGACAGGTTAATCCCGTTGTCGTGGTCGTAGCTGTGGACTTCTGCAGAGTGAAGAGAAGCCCCACATGAAGGGCAGGAATGTGAGGAGAATTTGCGTAAAATAGACAGGTAGCTTGCTGAAGCGTCAAATGGGTTTATAAGGCTCTTAGTTTCTGAAAGTGGAGCCCTGTAAGGTGGGAGGGCATGCCTGACTTTTTCCCAACATTCAGGACCGTATCCCCGGCTTTTGCTCTTGTGATCCCGGAGAGCCCGCCCGCAGCGCAGGCAGCGAGTATAAAGGGGAGTGTTCAAAGCTCCACCCCCTGAGCCCGGAGGGTTTCCGCAGAAATAGAGAACCAGATAACTGGCCCTTTTAGATCCAGCTTTAGAGGGGTTTTTAATTGTTGGATGTTTCCCAGCTGCCAGAAGAAGCATGGCCCAGATTCAAAGAATGAATCTGGAGCAAAATGGTATTTTTTGCAGTAATCAAAGACCTGATATGCTGATACCTTATGACAACTTACCAGGGCTGCAGTAGCTACCAGAGCCCCCCGGATATCCCCTGATACATCAGGCCCCTGATAAAATGCAGCCTCTGGACCAGCCCGCAAGTTTTCCAGAATAGAGTTAATACGGTCTATGTCTTCCTGCTTTGGCGCTCTCTTGCTTGCGTAGATTCCTATTTTTTTACCTATATATTTTTTAGGGGCGCGATAATTGCGGATCTCGAAACACTTGTATTTCTTTCGGATTGAGTCCGCATATTCAGACCAGACAATGAGACAAGGCAACATTATACCCTCCTCCCTACCAAGCTGTTGAAGTGGTGGCGCGGACCGTTACGGAGAGTTTCGGACCCGGATGAATATGTTTTTCGAGAGAAGTATAGACGCCCTGCTCTTTCGCTTTTTGCGCGTTGTCGCGAGTCGTGAATATGAGTGCAGTAGTTAGGTATAGTGGTACGAACTGTTTTCCAGCTAAGTTTATACGGCCTGTATCGGCTCCGTAAGAATCTACCCGCAGGGCTGTTCATGCGAACCACCCGCTTTTTGAATATACTTCAGTATAAAATTCTTCAACTTCGAAGTATGGGCGGTCTAAGTATTGTTGATTGTACCCTACCATTGCCACTTTTACGGCTGCCTGCTCGAATTTGGATAGTGAGGAGTAGGGGCGCGGACCCGGAAAAGTACGGTTTGATTTTGAGCGAGGCATTTAGACCGCCTCCTTAAGTATAGTCCGCCAGCAGACGGCTTTTACTCCGGTGAACTCCCCGAGGTTGAGCTTAACTGCAGGGACCCGAAGATAGATTATAGGGATTCCTCCCCGGTGGACCAGGAAGATATATTCCCCTGAGTTTTCTATTAGGGTTTGGTGCTGCAGGTCAGAAAAGTTGAAGCGCCCGGATCTGGGTTTACCCCTGTGTTTTTTGTCGGAGAAGGTATCATTTATTTTTTCCTGGCAGCTTTTTACCTCAACCTGGACCCCGTCGATTGAAAAGTCTATGATACCTTTGTAATGGAATTCAGCCTCCGGATAGAGGGCTTTGATTATGTTTTCCATTTCAATGCCGTTGTTAGAGGCGAGAGCATTTGATTCTGGATTCATGCCCTCACCCCCGCGACCATTGCGCAAAGTGCAAATATGGACCCCACACAGAGGAAACAAACGAATCCTACGGCTGAGAAGACTGATTTTATTATGTTCAAGCGTTCACCCCCTATTATAGAATGAATCGGGGTTAGGATTCTGAAACATTGACCTTACGGTTTCCTTGAAAGTTGGTTTGATTTTTCCCAGGACCTGGAATACGAGTTCATCGAGATGAGAGGGGAGCGTTTCTTTTCTTGTTTTGTGGACCGGGACCCTGGGTGGGACTGTACCGCTCATATGACCAGCCCCTTAGTTGTTATGTCCTGGCCTGCGCCGTGGTGGATGAGCCCCCTTGAGAGCATCTTTGAGGCACATTTAGAGCAGAGCCTTTGCCCGTTTATTTTTGGCCAGGTTGCCGGGACAAATACCTGTCTGCATTCTTCGCAAAGTTCGTGTTTGTGGGGGCAGACTATTTTTCTGTTCATGCTGCCACTTCCTGATGGACGCCCCGGCAGAACTGAAGGAATATTCCGCAATGGGTTTTTGAGAGTTCTTTTGTGCAGGTGAAGGAGTCAGTTCTGTAGTGTGCGCATTTGTTTTTGTATTTGCATTGGTTGCTCATGCCTGCACCCCCTGGCATATCTGCTGACATAGAGCGCGGAACTTTTCGCCTTCTGGTACGAGTGCGGCTGTTTCTGGGTCAAGTGCTGCGAATTTCTGAACAAGAGGATCATGTTTCAGATCTTCGAGTGTGAGATTTTTCCCACTCATGCCTTTACCCCCTGGCCGTTAGAAGAAGAGGTTATTTGGGGTACAGGGTAGCGGTTGTTACAGTCAGGACAATAACGGTATATGCCCCATTGACCTACCATAATTTTTAGTTGGGTTCCGCAGGTGCACATCATGCTGACATTCCCCCAACATCCAGGTTCGAAACATTGAAATCACAAGAGTTAGAATTAGTCATTTACAGTGCCTCCTTTTGAATATCTCTTTGGCTGGTGCTGTGCTCCGGTCCGGAATCTTGGCGGATGAGGACCGGGGTTTTCTAACTTCGAGTATCATGCTGATACCTCTTTTTTTACTCTGTTTTCGAATCCTTCACGAACAAGATCTCTTACAACATCTGGCCTGCTTGAGTATTCATTAGATTCTACTAATGCGTCAATTTTCTTCACAATTGCGTCAGGAAATCTTATTCCTATTAATGTATTTATGTCGCCACCTCCCTGTAATTTCACAATAGATTCATAATATTTCATTATTGCTTCATTATAATGAAAATAGACGTTATCAAATAAATACTTTATGTTAATTTATCTTCACAATAACTTCACGAAATTACTTATAAGTTTTGCATTATTGTAAGATAGGTAATTATGACACCAACATTAGAGAGGAAAAAAGACTCGATTAATGCGACAGTGAGCCCTTCAATAAAAAGAAGAGTGGTAGAACTAGTTAAGAGTGGGAAATATAGTAGTATGTCGGATGTCGTGACCCAGGCTTTAAACAAATTACTTGATGAAAACGCTAGGAAAGATCAATTATCTAAAACTCGTAGTTGTGAAACAAACCACAACAATAAAGAAAACGAACAGTTCGAGCGCGATATCTGGAAACAAAAAGGCATGATTTACCAAAAAATGGGGAAATTAGAAGAAGCTATAAAATGTTATGATAAAGCGCTTGGCATTGATTCTACAGAAGATAATGAAAAAACTACAAAGAAAACAAAGACCGTTAAAGAAGAAGGTGATGTGGAAATATTAGAAGAATTTGTTTTAGAATGATTTTTTGATGAGAAAATAGTTAGAAATACACCACCTTGATACATTTTCCAATTAGTCTTACTGCTGAACATTGTTCTCTAAGCAGTTCCTTCAAAAAAATTTATGAAGAAGCCTACGCAGGAACGAGACTTTTCTTATCTCAGTTCTCTCTTTAGGTACATCAATTTTTATCGGTTCGGAAACTTCAGAGTCAACAATAGATTCAGCAATAATTTCAGCTTCCATTGAAGATTCAACAATTACTTCAGGCTTAACAGGAGTTGGATTTTTTTCTAATTCATATTGAGCTATTACACAGTTATGCTTATTAGGCGCTACACAAGACGCACAAAATTTAATTCCACACAGATCACATTTCTCATCAACTTTATTCAGCGTGCTCTCACAATTAGGGCACCTATCTGGTGGCTCTCCAACCCCTAATCTTAATCTTTCTTGAAAAATAAGATTTGATTTTATTATATGTTCCTGACTATATACTTCCTTTTCCTCTGCAGATAGCTCAGATACATTTTCTTCTTCTAGATCTTCAGAAGTAGCAAATCTCTCATAGCACTCAATAGAATAAACTCGTGAAATATCTACTGAATATTCCATACCTTCTTTATATGCCGGACAGTAGTGATTATGGGGATTTACACAATCTTCACAGAAATATAGCCCACACCAAATACATCGCATATGAAGTTTTCCTACTAATGTCAAACAATTCGGACACTGTTGCATAAATGCTTGTATAAGTTTTCAACATAATTAAGTCTTTTTTGATTACTTTCAGCCAGCTTGATTCTTTCTTATATATTTTAACGACTTTTTTATTTTTCCATTAAAAATTGGGGTCACAAAAATGTATGTAAAAGCGCGTTGTCCTGTTTGCGGCACAGATGTATATCATGATATATTTGTACATGTTCAGAAGTATCGTCGCTTTGGCTCACAGTCGCATAAATACCGGGTTACCAAAATAAAAATACAAGATTCTCAGTCAGAAGATGAATTAAAGTATAACATTTTACAAAATTTAAGTAATTTGGTTTATAACGGGATTGAAATAGAGATTCTGGATGGGATCTTAAAAGAAAACTACGGAGTGACGGGGGATTGCTGTAGAGACCTTATTGAGAGAATCAAGATTGAACTTAACATGTACTGCCCAGATATGAAGAAGCTTTATTTTGTGTGATTGTCATTTTTTTTCATTCAAAGAAAATATTAACTATTCTTTAGAAAATAGGAAATAGAGATTAACTATTAATAATCAAATAGTAATATTATTTGAATAATATTAAATTAACATATATTTAGTTTTATATGTTAATCATAACTTCTTTACTTATTATTTTTTGTTAGATTGCTTCTGTATATTCTATCAACTGGAATGACAAATTGCACATGGGGGTCAAAGAATAAAAGTAAAATTGATAGTTTCTCTGCTAGCGATATACCTGGTCTTTTCTCTCGGATTAGCTCAAGCACAGAATGAAGAGAACGATTGTAAACCTCTAAAATTTATTAATGTTACACCCGATGCTTTTGAGTGCATGAAGAAAAAGCTTCAGGACTACGGCATCGAGGTCCCACCGGGAAATGAAGGGGAAATGTCTGAAAAAGGGGTTATCGGGAGTTTCGAATGGGATGGAAAGTCCGTTCTTACCATCACAATTAAGGAAAAACCCTTCTGGGTCAGCTGTGAGACCGCAGATGAGAGAGTGATACTATTCGTAGACGAATGTAAGGGAAAGTGAGGGAAAAACTTGAAGGGAAGTAGAAATTTCCCTGATTTTTCCGAATAATTAAGAAAAAAGGAGATCGGGATCAAAAAAGTATCAAGTTCATTCTCTTATCCCTTTCTTTCCTTTCACTGTCTTAATTTTTCAAGCAAACCCTTCGCCTTCTCATAATCCCGACTTTCTCTTCTTGCAACCTCAACATCTATCGTTTATATTTCTGATATTCAGTTTAACTGCGTTTTTAAGTTCAATTGCGTAAGTCCTGTTTCAGTTACTTATTCCACGGCAGGCTCCAGAATCTTCCAGTTCCCTCATACTCCGGATATTCAACTTTTCCCATGAAAAGGATGCAGTCTGTCCTTCTGTCCTCTATGAAGAAAATGAACGGAAGGTCGGCTTTGAACTCCCTTGATTTGGATTTTGAGGAACTGACAGAACCAATGAATACTGTTGTTGATGCAGCGGCTTCAGTAACTTCTTCCTGCACATCTATGAAATCCTGATGAATCATTCTGGAGATCAGTAACGGATCTCACTAATTCCTGAAAAATTTGCCAGTTTCAGATCAAAGGCATCCGCAACGCCCATTTCAATGAGGGAATCGGAAAGTTCGGTTTTAGTTTCAAACTTAAATTTCGGAATCGAGGTCTCCACATCCCCCAAGGATTCCATATTGTATTTAAGTTCGGTATACTCGTTAACTGTAAAATTGTTTTCAAATTCCGTAATATTATTGCCTTTCGGAAGCACAATGTACATGGATAAATCATTGCCTTTGTAAGGCAATTCTATAATTTTTGCCTTTAAATTTTCACTATAATTGAAGTTGCTGGATATGTACATCATGTCAACAGAGACTTCTTCCCGTTTTGTCGGATAAAACGTTTTTTTGCTGGTCATCTTCTTATCAAATTCATGTTCCCATTTTCCATTGAAATAGATTGCATTTGTAAGAATCAGCCGCGTATCGTCCGTTATTGAACCTTTCGGGACAATATCTTTTATTTTGCGATCGGTTTTGTCTTCGACCCATTCATTGATAGCATCTCTTGATTCGTCCGGTTTTTCCACAAAATCGAGATTTGTTACTTCACTGCGGTAGTAGTTTTTGACATTGAAAATATACTCTTCCTTTACAGGATACTCTTCCTGCACCCAGATTGCGTTTGCATTTTCAAGCTCGTAACCGTCACTTCCGGAATATACTTTGTCATTCGTTTCTTTCAAACGGACTTTAAAAACCGTGTTATTTGCAGGGAAATAAAACACGTTTGAGATCTGTTCTTTTGCAGTGCCCTCAGTTCCCTCATAACAGATCGCCATGGCAGCAGATACGCTATATGGCGAAAACAAAATGTTATTTTTCTCTCTGCTTTCAAGCTGCACCAGCTTTGAATACATGTCAAAGGCAAAAGCATTGTTTGCAGCTGCGACGCCGTAGTATTCAACCGAATCCGGATTAATCGTATTTATAGGAGTTACAGCCGTATCCTCAAGGCAACCTGAACATAGCAAAGTAAGAGTAAATATAAGAAGAGTTTTCATTTTGCCCGTGTATTAGAATATTGGGAAAGTGTACACAAAAGTTTATATATATTATTGGGAAAACATTAGAAAGTTCCGGGAAAACCGTGCAAAGAGCATTTATTTCTTTACCCTGAGATTTTTATCTTCATCGGAACAGAGCCTGAGCATGTCCCCCAGAGCCTGCTGCCTATCCGGAAAGGATTCAGAAATGTTATCAGATGCTGCGAATCGGCAGAGAGAAGTGATAAGGATGATTAATCCCGAGGAAGGAAACAATTGAACAAAATGGAAAAAAATAATAATAAATAAAAGGAAATTCTGAAAATTGAGCACTTTAATTTCATTAAATGTTTATATTTTATATAGAGTTATCTATATTCTTTCCCGCAGTTGCCAGCTGGGGAATTCCATTGTGTTTAAGGCGGTTGTAGACGGGCTGGGTTGGAGCGAGCCATACCTGTCCGGTGCCTTCAAATGTCTGGAGCAGGCCTTCTCCACTTGTCATGGAACCGAATAACTGTTTGCTTGACCGTTGAACACTGTAGGCTACCGAACCCGAACGGAGAAGGGCAAAATTCCCATCAACCTGGATTCTTTCGTTATCAAGTTTGTACTTAAGCACTTCTTCCATCGGAATGGGGATTTCAAGAACCACGGCGCCCGTACCGCTAATTTGTGTCTGGAACCAGCCTTCTCCTCCCAGTAATCCGGATGACAGATTTTTCTGCGATGCTACCCCGATTTCCATTCCCTCTTCACAGCAGTAAAAAATCCCTTTGTCCACGACTATTGACTCGTTTTCCAGATGCATTAGAACGTAGTGGCTAAAAGAAGGCTCAAGAAAGATTTCTCCTGTCCCTTTGTATACGGGTTTAAAAGTAGATTCATTGGTGAGCTTGCTTTTGATAAGCTTTTTAGCAAGTCCGCCAACCCCTCCCATACCTGAGGTGCATTCAATATTCCCTTTATGGAAATAGAGAGCCCCTGATTCGGTAATAAGGCCACTATTTTCAAGGGTTACCTTGACCATCTTCAGGGACATCCCCGCATTTTTTATATAAAATAAATCTTCTGCGAGGGCTGCGTCTTTGCTTCCTTTAAGGTGATTACATTCAAGAATTTCAACTTTGAAGCCGTCTTTTTCAATGGAATCGAGAATATTCACATTTGAGTAGAATTTTTCATCCATTAGTAAACCTCTTTAAGAATTTCACCATATTAATCGATTTAATATACATATTAATTCTACTTATAAAATTATGGTAGGTTGTATAGTGGATAAAAGAAGGGATCATCACATCTGATATCTTTGACGAGGAGGTTGTTGACGGGAAGAGGATAAGGTATATGCCTTTATGGTACTGGTTACTTGAAGAAGATTAATTTTTTGTTTCAGCTCTTTTACAATGGATTTATTCTTCAGTTCCCGGCGCATTGTGCAGTTTGAGGACACGAGAGGAAAAGGATACACCACAGGAGTGACCGGAGAGGATGAGGGGCTGCAGCGGTTGTGTAACTGGTGAATTGGAGAAATTGGTGTTTTTATTTGGATTGCTTTCTAGGTACCGGGGCTTTCACCGGCCGCAGAGCAGAGCGAGGCGGACGGCTTTTTCAGAATAGTAAAAAAGAGATTGGATTCAAAAACAGCCAACTGAATTGTCGTTTCTTCCCACCCTTCCTTCTCTCCTCCTTTATCCTCTCAAGCAGAACCTCCGCCGTCTCATAATCCCGGCCTTCTCTTCTTGCAATCTCAGCCTCTGTCTCAACAAGTTCGCGTGAAAATGCTTTTGCAAGAATGGACTGCCTCAGTTTTTCCGTTTTTTCTCTTGCCGCTGCAACTTTTGCTTCAATAGAATAGTCGGCAAAGTGCATGTAAACGCTTCAAAAAATCCATTAATACGACTGCAGGATTTCAGAGGCAGTATGATGCATTTCTTCTGCAAAGCTTATGGAAAATGAGGCTTCTTCAAAAGTAACGAAGGTTCCACCATACTGGACATTGTGACTAGAGACACGCATCTTATCGAAGATGTTGATGAGTTTTAGAAGGTCAAACTCTTCTTTATATAAATGATTAAGTGCGATGCCGAGACAGGAATGGCTCCGTTCTGTGTAGCCTTTTGAAAATAGTAAAGCTCTAGCACTATGGAATGCGCTGTTGTATGCAGCCAGTTGCACCATCTCATACTCTTCAATTTCCAGATTCTTTTGTGCTGAATGCAGAAAACGCTCTGCTATCGATAATGATACGGGTACCCTTTCCCTGGCTCGGGAAGCCTGCTTGATCAGTTTTTCGGCTTCACAATCCTTCCAGTTCATAGTTCTGCACCCGCAAAGAGAATATGTTTGGCAAGTACGCTAAGGACAAAAATATCACCCTTTCCCTTTCGATTCTCCCATTCATAGTAAGGGATAACAGTCACTTGAAGCTCGTGCCCAACTTTTGTTTCAATTTCCGGGACAAGAGTGTAATCAACGTCCTGCTCTGTTCCAATTACCAGAACGTCTATATCACTTTTTTCATCAAAGTTTCCCGATGCCATACTCCCATATACTGCAAGAGAAACCGCATTTGGAGCCAGTTTTTCCAGCTTTTCTTCCCACAGTTTCAGCACTATAAAAGTCTTTTTTAGTTCCTTCACTACATGGCTGGAATTGTTAAGAGTAAACATATGCGCTGTACCAACCTTTTCCATATCCACTATATGTTCTCTATAAAACATATCGGCGAACCTCTTAACGCTGCCAGGTGAGACCTCAAGTTCACGGGCAAGCTCATTTATGTTCACCGAAGCGGTAGGATGAGAAAGAAACCATCCCAGGATTTTGTTTCCAACAAATTTACTGAATTCGTTGATCATTCAATATAATGAATGATTATTCAATGTATTAAATGATTATGGACATGAAATCCCCGGCTAGATCTATTATTATCTTTTTTTCCCCCCCTTCCCCCCTCTCCTCCTTTATCCTCTCAAGCAAAACCTCCGCCGTCTCATAATCCCTGCCTTCCTTTCTTGCAATCTCAGTCTCTGTTTCAACAAGTTCGCCTGAAAATGCCTTTGCAAGAATGGACTGCCTTAGTTTTTCTGTTTTTTTCTCTTGCCACTGTAACTTTTGCTTCTATTGGGTCTGCAAAGGCAAAAAGGGCATCAACACGCCGGACTATTTCTTGCTGTTCGGTGAGGGAAAGTGGGATTGGTAAAGTGGTGTCAACCGATGCACAAAAAATAGCCAGCTACGCGCCAGTACAAACTCTTACTATTCATACAGGCTTTTAACCTGCCCGAGAAAAAATGCTCCGAATTTCAGGATGCAATTCAGCAAATTCAACCCGGCCTGAAGAGCCTTAAGCCTTTTACCCTTCAAAACGGGCCTGCTTTTGATTACTCAGAAATTTAACGGGAATCCTGAAAAGGCTACATTATATACTATACAAAGGCTCGCCGAAAGTGCGATAAGAGCTTGAAAACCTGTAAATCTTCTCATTCTGTTCTTGCCGGTTGTCACTGTCCTGTATACGGGAAGCCCAGGGATAAGAGGGACCTTTCTTTTCGAATTTCCAAATAATATGGCTCCAATGAACAGAAGTACAATTGAAAGGATCAGTGTTGTTAAAAAGAAAGGCTGGTCTGGTGGGCGTGTCATTCCTGAAACCAGCTTGACTTTCGTATCAAAATCTGCATTGCTTATTCTTACCTGATACATTCCTGACGATTTTAGGGTAAACACCATAAAGAATTGTGAATGTTCTCCGGGTTTTTCATATCCTCCAAAACCTTTTTTCCAGAAGTATTCTTTGTTTTGTGGGTCAACAATAGTGATGTCCAACAGTTCTGTTTGGGCAATTGCCGTTGTTGAAAGAATAAAAGTTACCTCTTCGTTTTCCGTGAACATAACACTTTCATCAATGTCATTGTACCTTCCTATTGAAGCGCTTAAAACTTCTTCTCCGGTAATAGATCCTGCTACAAAGACAGAAAGTACCAAAAGTGCAAAATTGAAAATGGCAATCATTAAAACAATATTAATAATTGAATTGATAAATTTTCCAATCAAAAACATTTACCTCGTCATCCGAACATTTAAAAATAAATAAGAATTATCCTGGAAAAAGATAGATCATTAATATTGAAAAATGTCTTACTGTTTTAAATATTTTACTCCCTGAAAACAGCCTTTCACGGATCTCAATGCATGAATTACTGAATCCAAAATTGAACTGCAAATAGTTTCTGCTTCATGAAAGAGACTAATACTTTGAAGGAGTGCCTTCCAAGATTGGAAAAACTTCTGTTGTAAAAAACACAGTTTAAAAAATTAGATAGTTGCACATGTAGTACACTAAAATTTATTTAGTATGATGGATTGCAGGTGCTATAACCATTGCTTTTTGTTTTGTTAGCATGTGCAACATTGTAGAAGAAACAGAATGAGAATTACAACTATGTTTCTGCAAAACTGCAACTCTCAAAGTACCGATAAACCGGTCTCCAGAAGAAAAAGTCTCCAGAAGAAGTCCTGGAAAAATGCCTTGAAATAAAAGAAATTAAAGGAGAAAATATCGTGACTGAAAACCAGATTGTGCTAGAAACCTTAGTCAGAAAGGATGCTCCTGAATACACGCTTTATTCTGCCCAGGCAGACTATGATTTCGATTACAATAACGCTGCAAGAATGGTTATATCCACAGCTCTCGGAGAAATTCCGGGAGTGGTTTTTGCGCTCAGTGTTCTTGTAGAGATTTTTTGGCCGGATTCGCAGGAGAATGTGTGGTCGGAAATCAAGGATCAGGTGGAAGCACTCGTAGACTAGAAAATCAACGATCTGGTTTACCAGCAAGTTCAGGAAGACCTGGAAGGCTTGAAAAATAATCTGGACTAATACCTGTGGGCCGTACAGAGCTCCCAGAGCCAGACGTACATATCTGAAAATACAATGTTGCACTCGGGGACTTTCTCCAGCAGCTCCCACACTTTCAGTCCCAGGGTTACGAACTGCTCTTGCTGCCGCTCTTTACGCAAGCGAACATGCACCTGACCCTTCTTCGAGATGGGGCTTTATACGGCTTCAGCTGGGGGTGGAACGAGGAAATACAGCAGCATACCCGGGAGCAAATAGTAGACACGATCGGTTCTTACATAGAATACACCGAAAAGACTTACAGTGATGGCTTACAGGATACTCAGAAAAATGCTCCCAGCAATAAACATTACACTGAGCCCTTTAATACGGTAAACAGATATGTCCGGGAAATGACTCTCGATGTTCTGGATTTCAAGGACATGTGGCAGTATTTCGATCCTGTGAAATATCCCACGCCTGCCGAAGTATATCTCTCTCGAGAGATTTATTCGGATGCAGTGGGAACAGCTGACAACAGCGGGGCATTAAACTTCCCTCAGCACCCAAAGAGCCGATCTCAAAAGTGGAAGTCTGGGCCTGGGACCGGATTGATGCCTGTCAGGTTACTTACCCGAACGACGGAGGGCCAATATTTGCGAAAGCATTATGGCAAGAAGAACCTGATGCCGGGTGTGGATTGAAGGCTCACATCTGGTTGGCATTCAAGCTGGCTAAAAAATCTTTTTTTAATTTTTTCCATGGACCCTTAATTTGAATTATAGGATAGTAAAAAAGGAATCATTTGGCTCATTTTGCATTTTTCAAGCGAGCCGGGAGGTTGCCAAAAGCATTGTAAACAGATTTTAACAAAGGTATTTTTAACCAATAGTATTTTTAATACATCATCGCCTTTAATATATTATCAGTTTTTAGTAAAGTATCATCATTCAAACCCAGATATTTTCAGTTTAATGATTTAGGGTGAGTGCTTATAATGAAAGAATCCGTTCGAAAACTTGGGCTCATAGGGGCCGGCCTGTGGGCAATGACCGAAGAAAGAGTAAATGAGCTCGTAAAAGACCTGGTCGACAAAGGGGATATCAGCAAGGAAGAAGGAAAAAAAGTTGTTCAGGACGTGCTTGAAGAGAGCAGGAAGCAGAGGGTTGACCTCGAGAAGAAAATATCTGACAAGATGCAAGAAGCTATCTCAAAGGCCGATGTCTTCACCAGAAAAGATATGCATGAGCTCGAATCAAGGTTAGAGATTCTTGAAGAAGAACTCCAGAAAATTAAAAATAAGGAAAAGATGTTCTTCAAATAAGAACGTCTTTTTTTAGAGCAGTTTTCAGAGAATATTTTTTCCATTCTTACAGGTCTTCAACAATTATTTCTTCTTCAATGGTTGAATTCGAGAGCAGGTCTTCAAGTTCTGAAATATTTTCTTCTAATTCCTGAATTTCTTCTTCAGTAATGACCTGTTCTGCGGAGGTGTTTTCTTCTGCTTCTGAAATACCCGGGACTATACCTGCCCCCTCCGTATCGGAAGTGTCATTTCCAACGCAACCTGACCCTGCAAGCCAGAAAAATAAAATTGACAGGACAAACAAATATCTGAATTTTACCATTTTTTTGCCCCCTTAACGGTTAATTTCCTCAGTGGAATTCGGAGTCATAGCACTTTCTGTATCTTCTTCAGCATATTCTTTGTCTTCTGCATTTTCTTCTTCAGTATCCTCTTCGTCTTCTGCATTTTCTTCTTCAGTATCCTTTTCGTCTTCTGCTTCATCATCTGCGCTGTCGTCTACTTCCTCGCCATTGATTTGAGCATTTTCCTGGTTTTGTTCTTCGAGCCTGTACTGTTCCCTGTAGGGTTCCAGTTCACTGAAGATTTCTTTCAAAATTTCGTTTGCGTCACGTATATCTTCGAGAGCATCTTGCAGGTATTCATTTGCTTCGTCCAGTTCTTCCTGAGTAGCATCCTCTTTATCAAAGATTTCTTCGGCCGCTTCCTTCTTTTCTCTGGCAGAGTCCATCAGTTCGTTGTAATCAGCAAGTTTTGCCTCAAGTTCTGCAGTCTCAACACCGGTTTCGTTCACTGCAGTTATTTCACTTTCGAGCCTTCCGGCGATATCTTCGGATTTGTCAAGGAACTGGTCTATCCTCTCACTGACAGTTTTTCCGGTTTCGGTAATTGTGCTGTTTTTTGCATTATTTCAGGTGCCACGTACGGAATTTGCTGCAATTGAGAGTTCTTCAACGTCTGATGCACTTCCAATAGCTTCTTTTTCTTCCTCAAGCTGGTGTATCCTTTCATCAATGGCGGCAATTCTGGCTTCAGTACCACTGCCGTTTGACTGCTCAAGGTTATACCGCACTTTTTCAAGATTGGTTATCATATAATCAATGCTTGAGTTGAGATACGTCCTTGCAGTGTCCAGATCTTCGTCATTGTAATTTCCGGACCTTAGCTTGGTTCTGATCTGGAGGAAATTTTGTTTTGAGCTTTGATAACTACTTTTCTGGATCTTGAGCTGTTCTTTTATCTGTACCCTTTCCAGAGTTATTTCACGCAGCTGTTCTCGTACAAGAGTTCCATTCTCGGTTTGATTTATTTGCTCGGTTAGATTTCTTTCCTGGATTTTGTCCTTGACCCTGGCTTGAATGGTCCCCGGTGACTGTACATCAGCATTTTTACTTGCCCCATTTCCGCTCCTGGCAAGAGCTACTGGCGACAGAGTACTAAATATAATAAGTATGATAGTTATGTATGATCCGTAGAGAATTACTTTATTAAATTTTCCCATATGAAACCCTCCATTTAAATTATTCAATTGTTACTTTATTAAGATTGGAGAATATATAAGCATACTTTTTGCAAAAAGGGAAATAAAGAGATAAATTAAGGATTTAAAGCTTGATACAGATTTTATTCGCAATATAAGGCTTTAAAACCCTTCAATTCATATAAATTAATAAAATTAAGAGCAAAAAGACACAATTCCATAATTTAGTGATTTCTCATTTTTTTCCATCCTTTAAACTTCAATTTCTCTGCTAACTTCCTAAATAAACTGTAATATAACCCTTGAGAAACAATTTTTTTGGCGTTTCTGCCAAAGAATTCTTTTACTTCTGTAATTTTTCACTGAACCTATTGACTAAAATCGACACGCTCCGCTATGTCATTCTGAACTACTCTCTCAAAAATAGATATTACTAAAGCTTAAATGGAGAAAATAATCTGAACAATTCCATAAATGACTTTTGTGGTTTCTTAAGTAAATTTAATCTTCTCATCTGAGTAAGTTTAATCCGATTTTCAATTCCTTTGTCAGTTCTAAACTTCTTCTTGTTATCCGTTTTTAGACTTTTTGAATAATAGCTTTCGATAGGGTTATTTGTCGCTGGCGCTCCTGGAAGATAATGGAACAAAGTAAGATTTAACCAGTGTTTATTGATCATCCACAATCGTTTTTGAACCTTTTCATCATATATTCTTATATTTTCCATTAATTTATCAAAGTTATATTTTGCTTTTTCAAGACTATTACGTGGAAGATTTTCCTTTTTTCTTCTGATTTCAAGCTTTAATTTATGTCTATACTGGCAAAATTCCTTTTTTGCTTTTTTAATCCATTCTTGATGCTTTTCTTTGTTATTAATTACGTTGAGTTCTTCAGATTGAAGTTTTTGCAGAAATTTAATCTCATTCTCTCTATTATAAAATATACTTAATAACCTGTACTTCAAAAGTTCCTGTTCTATCGTTGTGTTCTTTGGAAAATCATTAACAATAAGCTTATTTAAATGCATCAAACAATATTGATGGACTAACTTATCCCTAAAAATTTCCTTTAATATATCAGGGTATCTCTTATCAAAATCCGTAACGATAAACACTGGCTCTGATGCATCAAGATTTTTCTTTAGAAATTTCTTGATGGTTTCTGGACTCTTATCTTTGAAAAGTTCATCTGCTATCGTTCTTTGAGCTTTTGCATCCAGTAAAGTTAAACGGTATTTCTGACATCTTCCTTCTTTTGGATGTTGTTCGTCATAATGCACCATATGTATATTTTCTGAATATGGAATAGTTTCCTGTTCCATTTCTTTGTAGAATGCTCTAAAAATCGTGCTTCTTGATCTTGGATATATGAAATCCATTAGATCAGAAATTCCATCATATGAAACGTTATGGTATCTGAGTAACTGGAAAAAATCATTGAATGTATCAAAAAGTAAAGTCTTCATATCTTCCCAAAAACTATAATCTTCTTCGTGTGTACTACCACAGTTTGAGCATTTATACCGACCAATGTTGATTTCCCCAAGACCGTCTTTGGTATGGGGATTATAGCCATTATGAACCATTGGAGTATTACAAATTGAACAGACGGGAGGAATTTTTCTACGAAAAATTCCTCGTGTAGTATATTCATAATCGTTTCCAAAACAACCAAAAACGTCTAAGAGAGCATGGAGCTCAGAAAAGTTATTAAGTGTAAGATTTATAGTCACCATTGCTTCTGCCGTAACATCATTACATAATTATAGGATTATAATTTTGTGTAGTGATGTTACACTTACTTTTATCACTAGATTTTGGGACTGAGTCCAGATTTATATTATTTTATTATTCTTTTGTAGAAGATATAATCTTCAAATAACTATTGGTGTTGAGGAAAAAATGCGTTTTGAAACCAGAGTAATTGAAGTCATCCAGAGGACGCCTGATGTAAAAAGTGTACGATTCGAAAAACCTCAGGGATTCAGCTACCTTGCAGGTTAGTACGTAGTCCTGATTTTGGGCGGCAGTTCTGACTCTATGAAGAAACCTTTTACGCTCTCTAGCAGCCCTACTGAAGAGTTTCTTGAAATTACCAAGAAGCTGACAGACCATCCCTTCTCAAATGCTCTGGCAGCCCTGAAACCGGGGGATCAGGTTTCCATAAATGGACCTTTTGGGGAGTTCACCTTCCGGGAGGAGTACAGGAATATAGGCATGCTCTCTGGCGGTATAGGTATAACCCCGCTGCGGAGCATAATCAAATATCTGGTCGATAAGAAGCTAAATACCAGCATAATCCTGCTTTACTCTAACCGCAGTGAGAATGATATAGCCTTCAAAGAAGAGCTTGAGAATGCGCAGAAGCAAAACCCCAACATAAAAATAATTGACACGATCACAAGACCCGGACCGGACTGGAAGGGAATCACAGGAAGGATCAATGCCGAAATGGTCAAAAAATTTATTCCGGATTACCGGGAACGTACGTTCTTTACATGCGGCCCGATGAAAATGGTAGATTCGATGGTTTCTCTTTTACAGGAGCTGGAGATACCGGAAAAACAGATAAAGCGGGAAATTTTTCCAGGTGCGAATTGATCCGGTACAAATTCACAGGTAAGATCCATTAGATAAGGGATTGGACTTGTTTCAGCCGTAACTGGATCGTTAGCTACTAACAGTTATCCAAAAGCATTTTCACTTTGTTTTCTTTTACAGACTAGCCGGCGCTTGACTTTGATATTTAAGTGCGAAAGCTCTATATAATATTGCATAATTTTTAATACTGAGTAGCTTCTGTGATAGACAAGGGGGAAACGAGATTTTCGGAACCGGGATCGCCAATGGAATGACCAGCTAAAAGGATCCTTCACAGGCTTATGTAATATTACTTAACGGCCTGTTACTTAACGACCTGTGCGTTTCAAACCTTCTGTTTCTCTCCGGGAGGCTGCTTTCGATTAAATTTCAGATGGTAAGCTATTTCTCGTAAATTAAGACCATACAAATCAGATTTTTTATAAATATAAAATGAGAAAGGAGGTCTTGAAAATGAGTGAGTTGATAGTTTTTGCTTTTTCGGATGATAAAGGTGCATCTGAAATGGATGAAGCGATCAAGAAGCTTCAAAAAGAACAGTTAATAACCCTTGATGATGCTGCAGTCGTTGTTCGCAACCACGATGGTAAGGTTAAGGTAAAGCAGGCCGTAAACCTTGTAGGCGCAGGTACGGTGGGAGGAGCATTCTGGGGGATGTTGATTGGTTTGCTTTTCTGGATGCCCTGGTTGGGAATGGCAATCGGTGCAATAACAGGTGCCATTTCAGGCAAATTAAGTGATTATGGAATCGATGACGATTTCATTCATGAAGTTGCCGAAACTATTGAACCGGGCGGATCTGCCCTCTTCCTGCTGATCTCAAAGTGGACTGAGGATAAGGTTCTCGAGGAATTAAGCAAATACAATCCAAAAGTGGTACGCACCTCCCTTTCAAAAGACGAAGAAAGCAAACTAAAAGCCGCCTTCGGAGCCGGAGAATGAACAGAGGTCTATAATTATCGAGAGCATGTACTGAAAAACTCAAACACAAAAACTCTCTATGTTTCAAACATTGAGAGGTTTTTTCAGATTTGACCAAAAAATTTTACATAATCTTTCTTTTTTCTTTTTTTCTAAATTTTCAGTGCACGTATTTTCAGTACTTAAAAGCCAGTCTCAATTTTTGGTTAATTTACTACTTGGAGTTTTATCAATTATTTTTAACCATTTGCAGATTTATGAGTTGAAGTTTTGTCAATTGCGATTTCATCAATTGAGTTTCTATCAGAAATAGTACACTCACCTTTTTCAAGGTTTGATCCCGAGTACATCCTCCACATATGCCCTGAGAATCTCTGCAACGCTCCAGGCCTGGGCGATAGAACCACCTGGAGCGTGGGGGTAGTCCCCATCGAACACTTCGGAAATTGTGCCAATACCTGCAACCTCAAGGTGCGCATCAAAGCCTTCAAGAAGAACACGCATTTCCTCAAGACTGCTTTTCGAAGAATTATTGACTTTCAGGTAAGCTTTTACATAGGCTCCGAGGAGCCAGGGCCAGACTGTCCCGTTGTGATAAGCCGTATCTCTGGTGAGAGCGTCTCCACGATACTGTCCTTTATACAGAGGATGATCACTCGAGAGAGTTTTGAGCCCGAAGGGTGTCAGAAGATCTTTTTCAACTCTGTCTACAATTGCTTTTTCTTTCTCAGGAGAAAGCATGGTATAGGGAAGCGAAACAGCAAAGATTTGATTGGGACGGATTGCAGGGTCTTTAACCTGGTTTCCCGCCTCATCCTGATGTATGAGGTCAAAGAGACAGTTAGATTCCGGGTTCCAGAAAGTGTTTTCAAAATTCGAAGCAACGCCTGCTGCAAGAGTCTCATATGAGGAGATATCTTCGCCAAGAAGAGTACCCATGTAAGAAGCGGTTTTCAGAGCGTTATACCAGAGAGCATTTACCTCACAGGCTTTACCTGCTCTTGGAGTTACTGCCCATTCCCCGACTTTGGCATCCATCCAGGTTAGCTGAGGCCCCTGCCAGATAAGATAATCAGAATCCATGCCGATTGCAAAATCCGTGCCTGCACAATAGTTGTCTATAATGCTGCTCACGGTATCCCAGACATCCGAGAGGAAAAGGAAGTCTTGCGTATATGCGAAATAGCGATCCAGAGCATGAATAAACCAGAGAGAAGCATCCACTGTATTATAAATCGGATCTCCTCCGAAAGCCGGGAAAGTATTGGGGATCAGTCCTCTTCGACAGTACCGGGCGAAATTGTTGAGAGCGGACCTTGCCTCCTCGAAACGATAAGGAATTAAAAGCAAGCCGGGCAGAGAAATCATGGAATCCCTTCCCCAGTCAGAGTACCAGTGATATCCTGCAATAACCGTATTTTCACCTGTGGCGTGGTTTTTAACCACAAAAGAGTCGGTCGCCCTGAGAAGCTTAAGAGCAAAGGACTCGATAAGCTTCGAATCGAGAATAAGAAGATTCTGCCTATTTGCTTCCCTTACATAGAGTTTGTCAACTTGCTCGAGAGTAAGAGAAGAAATATCTTTTGTTGAAGCAGCGACAAAAAAGCGTGAAGCTCCCGGTTCGAGTTTGCTTTCAAAATAACCCGGATTGAAGATATCTTCCTGAAAGTTAAGTCCCCGTTTCTTCTCAGTATCATATTCCAGGTTAAAGTACCATATGGGATCAGGATGATACTGGAGATTGGATGAAAGTGAGAAAGTAAAACCATTAGAGCTTGCCAGTTCCACTCCCGCAGGACCGGCTTTCTGATAAAAGGAAAGATATCCGGAACGAGCAGTGAGATTGAAATCTCTTGAGCTGACCAGAGGGAAAATTTTTAGCAAAGCTCCCTCTTTTCTGGAAATTATATCATAGAGGACATAAGTTGTGTTACTGCCATGAACCATGAAGACTTTTTTCTTTAAGGTAAAATCCCCGGCCTGGTAAACCCAGAGGGGAAATGGGCTACGAATGAATTCGGAAAGGTAATTGAAGCCCTCAGGAGAGATATTGTCCGGATATTTGTGGGTCGCAAGTTTATATACTTCTTTGTCGATTGAGATCTCCTCATCAAGGGAAGAAAGCAGCAAAAGTCTTCCCGGAAAATTCTCCGGAGCCGCTACCAGCAGGCCGTGGTAAGTCCTGGTCCCTGCCCCTATGACCGTAGAAGAAGCATATCCTCCAAGCCCGTTGCCTATAACCCATTCTCTTTTTGTTCCTTCTTCGTATGTTGAAAGAAAATCTGCTCCAAGTCTGACCCCACTCATGTATATTTATTGGGGTTGATTTATTAAATAGCTGTACGTTTGGAAAATACTGGCCTGGTCTTCGA
Organism: Methanosarcina acetivorans C2A; assembly: GCF_000007345.1. NCBI lineage: Archaea > Methanobacteriati > Methanobacteriota > Methanomicrobia > Methanosarcinales > Methanosarcinaceae > Methanosarcina > Methanosarcina acetivorans. The sequence continues at coordinate 3,257,925 of NC_003552.1, forward strand.
CAGTATCGCAATTTGCCGTAAATTCAAAGTCAAATTTTTGCATGTCCGATGTAACCTGGTTCTTCTTACCTGGAGTTTTCTTCTTAATAACTTCCTTTCCCTTTTATGGTTTTACGGAATTACGATCTGGAAAATATGTTCCTGAGATTTTCATTCGCCAGGCCGATTGCACTGCAGGCTGCGGGTGTGCCCCCAAGGAGGTTCAGCATCACGAAATCGTGTATTGTTCCCAGGTATCGAACAGTTACGACGTCGACCCCGGCTTGCATCAGCTTGTGGGTATATGCCTCGACTGCGTTACGGCTCACATCATTTTCATCGATGATGAGCAAAGCCGGAGGCTGTCCCTTCAGCTGGTCGTCCGAAGCCTTTAATGGAAATGCTGTCGGCTGCCTGCGCGCTTCCTTCTCGGAAAAATAATTGTCCCAGAAACACTTCATCGCTTCACGGGTAAGCCAGATGTCGGTCGAATACTTCCTATACGATGGGGCGCCGAAATTTGTATCGGTAACAGGATAAAAGAGCACCTGATAAACAATTTTTGGGCCGCCCCGCTCCTTTGCCAGGAGTGAAACGGCCGCCGCCACATTTCCTCCTACGCTGTCGCCGGCAACCGCAAGCCTTGAAGTATCCAGGTTGAATTCTTTCCCATTCTCTGCAATGTATTTTGTCGCAGCATATGCCTCTTCGATCTGTACAGAATATTTTGCCTCAGGAGACAGCGTTAAATTGACAAATACAACCGCGGCATTTGCTCCTTTGGCGATTTCCCTAACCAGCCGGTCATGCGTATCTTTATCCCCCAGTATCCAGCCTGCGCCATGAAAGTACATTACAACAGGTAAGATTTCCTTATTTCCTGCCGATCTTATTATCCTGATAGAAACCTGTCCCTCAGATCCTACCGGAATGGTTAGATTCTCAATGTCCGCAGGTAATTTTGCCACTTCAGCAGCCTGCAAATCGTAAAGAACCTTACAAGCGTCTTTAGGGGAGAGTTTGTAGACTGGAGTGTCACTCTCTCTGTTTATTTTTTCTACAAATATTCTGGTAGCTGGTTCGAGTGAATCTTTTGTCTGATTCATGGATATTGCCCTCCAAGATAATGCGGTAAATTTAGAATTAATAAGCTTTTAAAAATAAACTGAACACATTTTGAACACACCTGTCAGTTTCAAAAATGTTGGTTCTACATATTTTTGGTTCTACCATATTGTTGGTTCTATCATCCATAACACGATTTTGCAGGGTTCAGATTCCCATCCTTAGTTTTGATTATTATATTTGAATTCCATTGCCGGCCAATATATACAGGGGTTATATAAAATCTGAAGAATAAATATTCCTTATGATTAATAATTCAAGAAAGTACTGATAGTATGAGTTGAAAAAGCTTTTTTCCTTTTGCCTCTGCACTTCTAGTGTTGCTTTCAGAAACCCTGTTCCGGTGCAAAACTTTATTAGCTGCCGGAAAAGAAACCTTTCCCATTAATAATTTAGTTTTAATAAATTTAGGGGGATTTGAAAACTGTTGTTAAACGAAGCTGTTGTTAAACGAAGCTGTTGTTAAACGAAGCTGTTGTTAAACAAAGCTGTTGTTAAACGAAGCTGTTGTTAAACAAAGCTGTTGCCAAAAGGAGTTGAGAAGCATGACATATACCTATCTGAACCCGAAAGTAGCTCTTATGGGGGCTGGTTGTGTAAAAGAAATCGGCAAGCATGCAAAAGAGCTTGGGGGTACTAAAGCCCTGATCGTTTCAGGAAGGAGCAGGCATGGAGAAGAACTTGCAGGAGATATCCGGAAAATCCTTGAAACCGCCGGGCTGAAAATAGCAATCTTTCCAGGAGCGGATCCGAACCCGACAGACAGTTCGGTTATGGAAGGGGCAATAATATACGAAAAAGAGAACTGTGACCTGATCGTTGCTGTCGGAGGTGGAAGCCCGATGGATTGTGCAAAAGCCATCGGCATCGTAGCTAAAAACGGAGGGGAGATTAACGACTACGAAGGCATCGGAAAGGTCACGAAGGGTGTCCCTCCGCTTATCACGGTAAATACAACCGCCGGCACCGCAAGTGAGATGACGAGTTTTACAATTATTACGGACACGAAAAGACACATCAAAATGGCAATCGTTGATCCCCGCATCACACCCGACGTAGCAGTTAACGACCCCGAACTGATGGTAAGTATGCCACCGGCGCTTACGGCTGCAACCGGAATGGATGCTCTTACCCATGCAGTTGAAGCTTATGTTTCCACTATTGCTACTCCGACCACCGATGCGGCGGCTATCAAGGCAATCGAGCTAATCTCAAAATATCTGCCCGAAGCTGTTGCCCACGGGGGAGATGTGAGGACAAGAGACATGATGGCTCATGCCGAATATCTTGCAGGCATTGCTTTCAATAACGCTAGCCTTGGCTATGTGCACTCCATGGCCCACCAGCTCGGCGGATTATATGACCTCCCGCACGGCATCTGCAATGCAATTCTCCTTCCCTATGTGGAAATGTACAACAAGGAAGTCTGTCCCGAACGGTTTGCCGATATTGCAAAGGCAATGGGAGAAAAAGTTGAGGGTCTGAGCCCGGAAGAAGCTGCAGACAAAGCCATAGCTGCCATTAAAAAGCTTGCAGCTGACATTGGAATTCCCTCGGGTCTGAAAGAGCTCGGAGCCAGGGAGGAAGACCTCGAACTGCTGGCGGAAAATGCCATGCAGGACGTCTGCCACCTTACAAATCCAAGAGAGCTCTCAAAAGAAGAGGTGATTGAAATTTACAGGAAAGCAATGTGAGTGAAAAAAGTGAATATGTGATCGGAAAAGCTCATGAATTGATCTTAAATTATAAATCCACTTAAATATATATTCTACATATTGTATACATACAGAAGGGGGAACGGGCCTGGATAAATTCGAAGACTCATCAGTTTAGACCATAATGGGGAGAAGGTTCGAGTGCTACTACAGTTTCCCGGGCTGGGAGGCAAACCGGGATTATCCCCCTATCCCGTATCAGGACAAACAGAATACCCGCAAGGGAAGATATCTGGAATACAATAAACAGAGGGAGTGATTTTTAATGGGACGATTAAGGGATAGACTCAAGGATCGTGAAAGCACAGGCGGTCCCGTTAGCCACAAAGCAGAAAGCAAACAACGTTACAAAATGCATGAAAAACTCGTTTCCATAGGGGACGATTACTGGATTGAAAATGAGGCTGGGGAAAGGGCATTTTATGTTGACGGCAAAGCCCTCCGTATTCGTGACACTCTGATCATCAAGGATGTGCAGGGACACGATCTGTACAAGCTCAAAGAAAAGCTGCTAAGGATAAAGGATACGCTGAACATCGAGGACGGACAGGGCAGAACCGTTGCGACGATCAAAAAAGCCCTGGTCACACCTCTCCGCGACCGCTGGAAAGTGGATCTTGAGGACGGGTCTGAAATGGAGGCTCATGGCAATATCCTGGACCACGAATATAAGGTCGAGTCCGGGGGAGAAAAGGTTGCAGAAGTCTCCAAAAAGTGGTTTCGGATAAGAGATACCTATGGGGTAGAGGTTTCTCCAGGACAGGATGCCGCCCTGATCCTGACAATTACGGTAGCACTTGACCAGATGGCCCACGACTGACGTGGGATTTTGTAAGAAAAAGAAAGAAGGGGGGAGAAGGGGGAAAGAATGGTTGAAACCACCTCTTTTTTGAATTTCCTTGAGACTGTAGGCGTCCTTGGCACACTGATCTTCGTGCTTACCAGTATGCTTGGGATGGGTTTTTCCCTGACAGTGCAGCAGATTCTGGCTCCTCTGAGCAACAGGAAGCTGGTAATCCTTTCACTGGCAGCCAATTTCATACTGGTCCCCTTGCTAGCTCTCGGGGTATTGCTAATCTTTCCTCTTTCCGAAGGGCTTTCAATCGGCTTATTCCTGCTCGGTACTTCCGCAGGGGCCCCGTTCCTGCCGAAGCTCGCACAGGTGGCAAAAGGGGACACTGCTTTTGCAGTAGGGCTTATGGTACTCCTGATGGTGGTAACCATTTTTTACGTCCCGATAGTCCTTCCGCTTTTTCTCTCGGGGGTTACAATAAGCCCCTGGGACATAGCAAAGTCCCTCATTCTGCTGATGCTCCTTCCCCTTGTTCTTGCCCTGTTCATCCGGGCAAGGCACGAGGAAATTGCCAGCGGGCTTCTGCCCCTGATGACCCAGGCTACTAACCTTTCCCTGCTTGTCCTTTTTGTGGCTTTCTTTGTAGTCTACCTCTCTGACCTCATAAGCGTTATAGGCAGTACCGCGGTCCTTGCGGCAGCAGTTTTCCTGCTTATTTCATTTATTATCGGCTATTTCCTCGGAGGGTCTGCCGGACCTGTAAAAAGAGTGCTTGCTTTAGGGACTGCCCAGCGCAACCTTTCGGCAGCTCTGGCAATTTCCGCACTTAATTTCACAGACCCTGACGTGATGGTCATGATCATGGTAGTGGCACTGGCAGGTCTCATCCTGCTTATGTTTATAGGGGGAGAGCTGGGAAAGAGGGCTGAAAAGCTGGCATAAATCGTCCGGGAGCGGGAAAAACAGGGTACCTGTAGAGTGAATACGCGGAAAAACCCGAAAGCAGAAGGACATCCATGGAAGCAGAAATCACAAACTTTGTCATAGCCTTTTCAGTATTGCTCTTTGCCTTCAGTTCTCAAGGTAGCTGAGGTGGCACTGGTACTCACACTGTTTGCCGATGCTTCCAGGATCTAACTTGGGGTGCTGCGCCAGAGGGAAGGACTGCAAAACTGCCTCCTCCTCATTGGACTGCCGCTTACCATCGGTGCAGGGGCTGCCACTGCTGCATTTCTTTTCCCGGATCTGATCCTTGCCGAAGCTGCGCTTCTCGGCGCCATCCTTGCCCCGACCGATGCCGGGCTGGGCCAGCTGATAGTAAACAACCCCAAAGTGCCTGTCCGGATCCGGCAGGGCCTGAACATCGAAAGCGGGCTCAATGACGGAGGTGCAATCCCGTTCTTCATCTTCTTCCTTGTGCTGGCTAACGGAGAGGAACTTAACAAGCCGATAGGTACCATTTTCTCCCTGGCAATCGAACATATAGGGTTTGGAGCCCTGGTGGGAATCTTCCTGGGCCTGTTAGGGGAATGGCTTTCAAGAAGAGCCGTAAAGGCCAGCTGGACGTCCGGACTTTACCACAGAATAGGATTTCTGACCCTTGCCGTCATCTCCTGGCTTGTGGCTGATACGGTGGGAGGAAGCGGATTCGTGGCGGCTTTTTTAGCGGGCATGGTAAGTGAAGCTATGGGCAGAAAGGTCGAGAAAGAAGAGATAATTTTTACGGAAGCCGAAGGGAACATCCTGAGTCTTGCGGTTTTCTTCATTTTCGGAGTCGCAGCAGCCACAAGGCTTCCGGATATCGGCTTTCCCGAAGTAGTTTATGCAGTGCTGAGCCTTACCGTCATCCTAATTGTCCCTGTGGCAATCTACCTGATAGGCACGAAACTGCACCGTGAAACTGTCCTCTTCCTGGGCTGGTTCGGGCCGAGAGGGCTCGCATCAGTCGTCCTTTTACTCATCGCTATGGAAGAGGCAAAAGGAATTCCTGGACTTGAAACGATAAACCTTGCTGTGAGAGTCTTTTTAATTTTTTCTGGTTTTTCTTCAATCTCAAGACAACCACAAAATTTTATCCCAATTTGAGCAAATCAATTCACTCATTTAAAAATGTTGATTCATTCACACAAGCATCCACCAAAATTTTCCAAATTGTGGAACTATTTTTGTGGGAATTTCCGACAGCTACAGCTATAAGCCATCAAGTTTAAGAACTAATTATTCTCCAATTCTAGCATTATCCATATTGGAATCTTGCTCTCATTAAAGGTGAGAAACCTTTCCATTTTCCAGTGCTGAAACACCGTTTGTTGAAAAAAGTAAATAGATTGTAACAAAAATTAGTTAGTCCATTATCGGTTTTGAATGACCTTACTTTGTCTACTATATCACATATCAAAGAAAATATTTGTTCCATTGTATTATCTGTCTCAGGTGTAAAACCTTTTTTCAAGAAGCTCACATTCTTGCTGAAAATCTCTTCGGCATAAGAAATCGCTTTATGAGACGCTTCAGAAAGTTCAAGATCAGAGTTAAATTCTCGTATCTTCTGAATATGCGCAACAGCACTGATAACCGTATCAGAAAGTATCAATTGAGATATCTCATTGTAGGTAATCTTATCGTTATCTGGAATCTCTTCAACAGAACTGAATTCCTCATAATACCTCTTACTAACGTTTTTTAATTGATGAAACACACAAAAAGAATGAGTCACTTCAGGAAAGACCATTTTTACGGCTCCAATGATCGCTTTATCCTCATCAGAAACAATCTTTTTGATTTTATCTTCAGGAAATCGGTTCTTTATTCGTATAAAAAGAGGCATCAGAGCCTCAATTGTTGGTAACCTCTCAGTTACTTCAAAATCTAAAATGACCTTCTCTTTGGTAGCAACAACGTAAACAGATTTATATCGCATTTTTTTCCATTCTTTCTTTGTGAGTTTCGTTCCAATAAATTCTTCAAGCTTTTTTTTCCATCCATTCTTGATCCAATTCCCATCAACATACAATGTTTCTTCAAAGCTAACTCCTTGGTTCAAAAGTTCTTGCTTTGAAAGTTTTGCTAGTTTCTGTTCATATAACCACAATGAAGTGGGACAAGGAGCTCTTCCACAGACATTTATTACTCCTTCTGTATATGTTTCCCCAATTCGCCGAGAATTGTGCAGACTGCATCGTCCATCGTATCTGACATTTATTTGTGTATCATAATATTCAGAACTGTAATTTGCAGAACCCTGAACACCAATAACCCGATCATGATAATGTTTCTTACAAGTGGGACAAAGCCAGTATGTAACATTGAGAGATATAGTGCCGTAACGTGATATAATAAAACGAGTGTGATGAGAGTTAACATGTAATTTACTTCCACAACTATCACACTGAGTAGGGGAGAATATAGAGAACATAGGATAGTATCGATTTTCAACCAAAACTTTTGGCAAAGGAATTATTATTTTGCCGTCAACTATCGTTTTTATCATTGATTTATCTATTGCAATGTTTCCTTTTCCCATAAATAGAAAAAATATATCAATATAATTAAAATTTTATTGTTTTGCACGATATAGAGGGAAAACGAAAAACCAGAAAATAATAAAAAGTCTCTGCTGTGATTACCACAGTCCTCATAAGTATTTTTGCTCACGGGATTTCCGCAGGCCCTGCAGGTAACTGGCATTCACGACTAGTAGCTGCACTGCCAGACGAAGCACCGGAACGGAGGGAAGTGAAGGAACTGCCTGTACGTAAAGGCTTTGCTATTGCCGAAAGTATGCAAATATGCAAATAAGCCCAAGAGAGAAAATGCAGTAAAAAGAAATTCCGGAATCACCGGGCTGATAATTCCCGATTAAATCCCGCTCCTTCCTTCCTGACAGTTAAATCTTGATCCAGATACCATATATGTTAATTTATATATATACTGGACTTTATACTTGTATGTGTCAAATTGGGAGGACTTAACACATTAATTAAAAAATGAAAGGGATAGGTCTTTACCTTCTTTCGTTATTAAATGCGGCTGAAAAGTCAGGATGTGAAGTTACTGATTTTTAATTTTCCTCAACCGATGTGCTTGGAAGTTAGGAATAGGACATGGAAGTTGACCTGTAAAAATTTGGAAAACGGAAGTCAGAAGTAAAAGAAAAATTGGGAGTAAGAAAAATTGGGAGTAAGAAAAATTGGGGTAAGAAAAATTGGGGTAAGAAAAATTGGGGTAAGAACGATTGGGGTAAGAAAAATTGGGGTAAGAAAAATTGGGGTAAGAACGATTGGGGTAAGAAAAATTGGGGGATGTAAACATAAACACAAATACTAGTTCAATGCCAGCAAAAATCCTACTTTACAGCACTGCTGTAGTTCTCCTTACACTTGGTATGAAGGCAATTTCAAGTATACTGATACCTATTTTTTTCTCTTTTTTTGCTTTTCTAATCTTTTCTCCCCTTGTTCGCTGGCTCATGAAGAAAGGGGTTCCGGGAAAGGTTAGCGTTTTTCTGGTGATCCTTCTTTTTATTTTTGTTTTCTTTGGAACCGCAGTTCTATTTGCAAACTCTTTAATCCAGTTAAGCAACATGATTCCAAGCTATGATACTCAGTTGCAGAGTATTCTGGGCACTGTTTCAACACATTTTCCTGTATCTGGAGATACATTGACATCAGTCCTGCGCAGCATCGCAACATTTGCTTTCCGTGTAAGTGGGAATATTGTTACTGGAGCCTTAAATGCCGGATCAACAGTTGTGCTCATTTTTATCGTGACAACGTTTTTACTTCTTGATTCTGCTGGTGCGCCGGTAAAGGTGCAAAAAGAAGTTGAAGATCAACCAGTCTATCTTTCGAGGTTTACCGAATTAAGCAAAACCGTCATAAATTTCATGCTTCTGAGGACTGAAACCAATTTGATTGGGGGTATTGGAGTTGCCATACTTTTCCTTATAGGAGGCATAGATTTTGCTGTTCTATGGGGTCTCCTGTTCTTCCTTTTCGGCTATATTCCCTACCTGGGTTTTTATCTGGCAACTATTCCGCCCATGCTACTTGGTCTGTTCAAATATGGGCCTGTAGGAGCGCTTGGAGTCCTGGTTGGTGTCACGATTATCAACGCACTCATAGAAAATGTCCTTTTCCCATCTATTGCAGGAAGAGGCCTTAAATTATCTACAACAATTGTGTTTCTTTCTCTGATCTACTGGTCTTATGTGCTTGGGGCAGCAGGTGCACTGATTGCAGTCCCCCTTACAATAGTTGTAAAGATCGTTCTGGAAAGTTCCGAGGATACACGCTTGATGGCTAAACTGATGGAATCAAGAGGAACAAGAGATCAGGTAGAGGAAGACGAAGGCAAAAATGGAGCCTGAGGTCTCAAGCCCCTGCACTGTATTCATTGGTGCTGTTTCTAACCCCTAGCCCGGAAACAAGCGCCTGCCGGATTTCATCTCTTTTGTAGAGTTATTGATTTCCACCGTACATTCCCCTATGAAAACCTCTTTTTTATTCGAAAGAGACAGAACCTTCAAAACAAAAACAAGTTCTGCGAAAGCAAACATGTGCGAAGAGATATATATATTATAAAATACTATTTATTAAAGAAATCTACTATAAATAGTCCGTCCGGACCACATATCAAGAAACCTAAATCAGTGGGGAATAATATCATGGGAAAAGAAGAAAAATCAAAAGTCTATAACATTGTGGCGCTTTGCTTTGAAGGACAGAAAAAAGCAGAGGAAATCCTCAAGGAAGCAAAATCTGAAGGCATACTGGACAACTATGAAATTGTTGCCCAGGCAGTAGTCGAACATGACGAAAAGGGAAAAGTACACATCCATGAACCGGGAAGGGGAGTTTTCGGTGCGGCAATAGGAGCGGTTGGCGGCGGAATTCTGGCTCTCATAGGGGGTCCCGCAGGCGTGCTGGCCTGGGTTGTAGGCGGAGCTGTGATAGGTGGCGTTGCCGGGAAATACCTCGGACGCCCAATCAAGAAAGGTAACTTGGAAGAACTCGGGAATGCCCTGAAACCCGACAGCTCGGCTCTCCTGCTCTTGCTCGAAAATATCTACAGCGAAGAGGTCATCAATAGCATGAGCAGTTACAATGCCAATGTGGTGACGCTAACTGTGGGAGACGAGCTTTCAGGGGAGATTGAAGCCTTTGCTGCCGGAGAAGTTGAAAAGCCTCCTGCACAGTGAAACAACCGTTACTTTAGACATAACTGTCCTTGAAGGCACACTAGCCATATTCATTCTGGAAAAGAGCATGAGCTGAAGGTGACTTTCGGAGCTGCCCTGCTCTTTGGTTACGGGGTAAAGGGCAGCAGTTCCACAGGTTGCCCTTTTGCAAGCAACACATGCCTTTCCAAAAATCGCAATCTTGCAACGGCAATCCAGGGCAATGCCACTACACGGTCAACTTACCCATTCTAACGGGCCTGAAAAGAACCTTGATGGCTAGCTTGCTCTTTACATCCGGAAAGATTCGCCGGGAAGATTCACCAGATGACTGTTCTGTTGAGTTGTGAATGCCCGGACCTGTTCCCTATCAGATCACCGTTAACGAGACACTACCAGTTTTTAGGAGAAAATAATGAACGAAGAAATACGTCCCTTGAATGACCTGCGACTCAAGACGCCGCGTGTTGCAGCCGTCGCCGGTATCCTCTTTGCCGTGCTGCATATCACCTCCAATGTGCTCATCCGGTTCTCTATTCCCTCCTATCCGGCCGGCGGCGGCTTCTGGCTGTAGGAGCAAACAAAGACCGTAGCCCTGGGCCTGGGCATAGTGCCATTCGCCGGGATCGCCTTCCTGTGGTTCATCGGTGTGATGCGCGGCCACATAGGACAGTTAGAGGGCCGTTTCTTTTCGAGCGTGTTAATTGGCAGCGGCTTGCTGTACCTGGCTATGCTTTTTGTTGCGGCGGCTGGCGGGCGGGCTCCTGACCAGCTATGCTCTTGAACCGGACTTGGTGATTACCGGTGGCGTATACACCTTTAGTAGAGAGCTGGTGTTTACCGTCACCAATGTCTATTCCATTCGCATGGCAGGCGTATTCATAATCTTGTTGGGCACCATCGCGTTTCGCACCCGCATCATGCCGCGCTGGCTGACCTTTTTAACCTATTCGGTAGCGTTCATCTTACTGATGACTATCAGCTTCAGTTACTGGGTGCCGCATCTCTTTCCTGAATGGGTGCCGGTAATCAGCCTCCACATCATGATTACGAATCTGCACAAAAAAGCCGCGGGTGATGGATCAGCATTGCCATGATGTTCGCCGTCTGCACCTTTTTTCTGTTGACTCTGACCATCGACTCCATCCTGTGTTGGGTGCAGGGTAACAAACTTGCATTTTTGTATCTGCTCAATTTTATATAAACAGGGTTTTATATGTAGATTGCTAATGCTGCTGAGACCGTTTTTCGAGTACTGAATTCCGGAGAAGGGTAAAAGGGGAAGATAGCTGCCGGAAATTTGGAAGATTTCGTGGTTTATCCGGAGGATAGTCTTGCCCCTTCAATGAAGAATGGGGAAACACGGAAAAGGTAAACAGAATGTGGGCAGCAGAGGAAGAAAAAGAAGGGGAGAAAATAACTTCAAAGGGGGAAAACAAGTGGTTGAAGTAATGTATGGACCTATGCAGATGTTAGTTATTGCATTCGAAGACCCGAAATTTCACGGCCAGATACGCCGCGAACTTGAGTCAGTCATGGAAAAAGGGATTATCCGGCTCATTGACCTGCTGTTCGTATGGAAAGACAATGACGGAAATGTTACCTCGTTGGAGGCAACACAGCTGGACGAAAAAGAGAGAATGCGTTTCGGAGCCGTAGTAGGCGGACTCCTGGGCTTTGGGGCCGGAGGTGTGGAGGGAGCAAAGATAGGCATGGAAGAAGGAGCTCTGGCAGCAGCCCAGGAAAACTACGGAATTACCGAAGAAGATATTCTGGAAGTAACCGATGCAATCCCGGAAGGCACCGCCGCTGCTATCCTCATCATCGAACACCTCTGGGCAAAACAACTAAAACAGTCGCTTCAGGATTCAAGAGGGGTACTTGTCTCTCAGGGAATGCTCACCCCAGAACTGCTGATGTTAGTTGGAGATGAGCTGGCAGAAGCCGTTACCTTCGCTGAAGAAGAACAAAAATCTCACGAAGCAGCTGCTGCAGTCTGAAAGCCCGCGAAGAAACGGAAAGTTTCCGGGAATTGGTTGCATGGCAAAAACAACGATTCCTGAATAAAGTAAAGTGTAGGGAGGGAAGTGGGAACAGTCCCTTCATTCTTATTTTATACATTTTTTTAAAGGCTCAATGCTATATTTTATTTATGTCCCATTTTTATTAATATCCCATATCAATTACGTATCTACCTCTACAGAAGAAACAAATAAATTCCGAATGAAGGATTTTCCTCATCCTTTTCTCTTTCAAATTCTTTTTATTTAGCCTGCTATTTTTATTCCTGTTTTCTTGTTCCTGTTTCCGGCATTTTTTATCTTATGTGTATTTTTATATGTGCTCGATTTTATATAAACTGGATTTTATATGTAGCATTGCTGAAGCTGTTGAAACTGTTTTTCGGATACAGAATTCCGGAGAAGGGGAAAAGGAAAAGATAGCCGCAGAAATGTGGGAAATTTCGCGGCTTATAGAACAACCTTTGCCTCTTTAATAAGGAATTGGAAACAGAGAAAAGGTTAACGGAAGGCGGACAGCAGAGAAACAAGAAAAAGAGGAAAAAAGAAAAAAAAGAGGGAGAAGAACTTCAAAGGGGGAAAACAAATGGCAGAAGTAATGTATGGACCTATGCAGCTCTTAGTTATCGTGTTCGATAATCCGGACTTCCACGGCCAGATCCGGCGGGAACTTGGGTCAATCATGGAAAAAGGAATTATCAGGCTTATTGACCTGCTGTTCGTATGGAAAGACGAAAATGGAAGCATCAGGTATATGGAAGCTTCTCAGCTGGACGAAAAAGAGAGAATGCGTTTCGGAGCCGTAGTAGGCGGACTCCTGGGCTTTGGGGCCGGAGGTGTGGAGGGAGCAAAGATAGGCATGGAAGAAGGAGCTCTGGCAGCAGCCCAGGAAAACTACGGAATTACCGAAGAAGATATTCTGGAAGTAACCGATGCAATCCCGGAAGGCACCGCCGCTGCTGTCCTTATAATTGAACACCTCTGGGCAAAACAGCTAAAACAGGCGATCAAAGATGCGGGTGGAGTACTTGTTTCCCAGGGCATGCTCACTCCCGAGCTGCTGGCTTTGGTAGGACAGGAACTGGCAGAAGCCGTTACTTTCGCTGAAGAAGAACAAAAATCTCACGAAGCAGCTGCTGCAGTCTGAAAAGCTGCCAGGGAGCAGAAGAAACTCGAGAAATGATATGTAGAGAAATAAACTCTATAAAAAGGAGATTGCTCGCCTGCAGTTTACAGGCCTTTGCACCATCTGAAGTCATAATTAAAACCCGAACCATAATAAAAAGTGGAGAAGATGGAATTTCCATTTTCCAGCTTTAAATCCAAGGAAAAACAAGGTGAAAATTGCTTATTTTTTCCAAAGTTACTAATTTTTTCCTTTATTTTCATAGCCGATTAATTCTGAAGCACCTGCTCTGGCCGGTGGTCAAAAAGACAGAAACAAAAACTGATGACCGGACTCTCCTCCTTCTGGAAAGCCTTCTGCTGCTTTTCATCGTGCTGTGGGGCCTGAAGGCTATAGTAAAATTGTTCGGTGAATCTATAGGGCTCTATACAGGACTTGTGGATGACCTCTTCTTCTTTCTTTACTGGTGTATAGGAATCTATTTTATTTTTCGCCTCAATCCATCGCTTCAAACTGATACCTCTCCAGGTTGCCCCTGAAAGATAGGGAAGAAATCGACTTTACCCTTACCAAATAGCGAACCTATTAGACATCGTTGCCCCTGAAAGATGGGGGAAGAGATCGACCAGTGAATTGTCCACACCCTACAATACATATTTTTTCTGATTTTTGGTTTTCTGGCCGTAATTGTGCTTTTTGAACATTTCGGAATCACAGGAACCGCATTAACTGCGTCTCTTACTGTCCCGGATATCGGAGGAATTGTAATTGGTTTTGCAGCCCAGGCGGCGCTTGCGGATATAATTACGGGGATCGTGCTACTAATCGACCGTCCCTTCAGGATCGGAGACCGTATTCGTATAGAAAAACTCGATACCCGGGGAGATGTTATAGAAATCGGATGGCGGTCGACTCACATCCTTACCAGGGATAACCGGCTGGTAGTAATCCCAAACTCCATTATCGGGGTGGATCTTGTCACGAATTATTCCATACCCTGCAGGATGTTCCGTGTTGAGATCGATGTAGCAGTATCCTATGGCCCGGATATCGAGTATGTACGAAACCTGATTATTGAGGCTATGAAGCAGGAAAGCTGGATCATGCACTAACAACCGATACAGGCTCTCTTACTCGAGTTTACCGGATCAGGAGTGAGGTTCAAAGCCAGGTGCCGGACAGAAAACTACGTGGAAACCAGGGTTTCAGAGAGCAGAAAAAGAAAAAGATATAGGATTTATCGATCCCTAAGATCACTTCCAGATGGCGGTTTCTTCCGGTAACGTCAGTCTTTTTTGCTTTAGGACTTTTTTCTCTTCTTTCTTCTTCTCCTTTTTCTTTTTTGTGGGAAAGACCGCTCTCCTGCGTCGAGCGGGACAAAAACGACATGATATAGCGAATAACGTTTAACGGGTCAAGAGGAACTGTAATTTAAACAACCCGAACGAAGAGAAAAGCTACGTTACTTATCCATAAGTTAGTCCTCTTGAGCGAAACGAAGTGGAGCGAAAAGGACCTCGTGCTCCCGAAGCGAAACTCGGGTGCCAAAATGCAATTCTGATGAACCAGAAAACATCATAACTTAATCATTTTTTTCAAAATAAAGGAACAATCCATTTCAGCAGACCTAACAAAATAAATCAACATGCATAGGATAATATGTATAAAAGAAGAATTATATAAAGCGAATAATTGAACATCGAGCTTGGGGGAAGTGGTCTCGAAGGTTCCGTTGGGGTTAACAACATCAAAATTTACCGGTAGGTACCTGACAGGAAGGTTTCTGGAAAAATGAAAGACACCTGACGAATTTCAAGCCTTCAGGTTCAAGCCGATAACAACCAAAATTTAAATGGAATTCATCTCGCTCTGAATAGCTCTGGCTATGCAGGATATCGATACCTGTTGACTGTGCAAACTTACATAGAAACAAACAGTAAAAAAATATACTGCAGATTTCCCTGTTAGAAGCTAGTCAGAAGCTATATTACCTTGACCCTGGCACAAAACGGTTTGTGGACTTTGAGTAGACTTTCCGGCTACTATGCTGCCAGGACAGCAGAAAGTGTGTAAGCCGTGAAAGAAGACATGTTACCCCAGCTGTTTCAAGATTTGAAAAACGATAGTGGAGATGACAGTTTCCCCTCTCCGGCGGGCTGACATCAAAACACAGGTTTACATCAAAAAACAAGAATCAGCAAACTATCCGATATAAAAGGAGGTCATGAATATAGCAACTCTAACCGTTTTAAAATTTGACACCCCTGGCGGTGCAGAACATGCACTTGAAGTAGTAGAGAATTTGAGCAAACAGGAACTGATCACCCTGCAGGACGCAGCAATCGTTTCCTGGCCTATGGGCAAAAAGAAGCCAAAAACGAAGCAGTTAACCAGCATGACCGGAGTAGGCGCACTTAGCGGCGCATTCTGGGGCATGCTGTTCGGCCTGATCTTCCTGGTTCCGATCTTCGGAATGGTCGTCGGGGCAGCTATCGGTGCTCTTTCCGCTTCCTTTGCCGACGTGGGGATCAGTGATGATTTCATCAAGTCTGTCCGCAGTAAAGTGACCGAAGGCACCTCTGCTCTCTTTCTACTTACCAGCGATGCCGTGCAGGATAAGGTATTCGAAGCTGCCAGGGGAATGAAGTTCGAACTCATTGCTTCCAACCTGTCAAAGGAAGAAGAAGACAAACTGCGCGAAGTATTCGCCGAAGAAGAAGCAGCTGTTCCATCACAATGAAATTTAACTGGAAAAACATCTCTCCGGGAATGTACACTGTCCGGAAATTGCTGGAAAAGCGAAAAAAAGCGATTCTTGCAAGAGATTCTTGAAAAAATGAATGTGGGGAAAGGAGAAAACATCTGTTCCGTCCCCCGTTTTTATTTTTGAGCATTTTTTCAGTTTTATTTTTTTGCATTTTCGGGAAATCCAAGTCTGAGAGGAGGAGAAATGCCATTAAAGGAATACAAACCCGGAACCGCCTTCCCCGGGGTCATAGGTAGGACGGCAGACCAGTCCGAATCAGCCTGGCCGGAACCTCGCCGGGCTAAAGAAGGCGCCCCAAATGTCCTGTTTATCGTGCTGGACGACACCGGCTTCGGGCAACTCGGCTGTTACGGTTCACCCATTAATACGCCCAATCTGGACAGCCTGGCAGAAGGAGGGCTTGTTTACAACAATATGCACACAACGGCTCTGTGTTCTCCCACCCGTACCTGTATCCTGACAGGGCGAAACCATCATTCGAACAACATGGCCTGCATCACCGAGGGTTCAACAGGCTATCCCGGCTACAACGGGTACATACCTTTTGAAAACGGTTTTCTGGCGGAGATGCTTCTGGAACATGGTTACAATACCTATGCTGTCGGCAAGTGGCATCTGACGCCGGCAGACCAGATCTCATCAGCAGGGCCCTATGACCGCTGGCCTTTAGGAAGAGGGTTTGAGCGCTATTACGGCTTTTTAGGAGGCGAAACCCACCAGTATTATCCTGAGCTGGTTTACGACAACCATCCCGTAAGCCCTCCCAAAACTCCCGAGGAAGGCTACACCCTGAACGAAGACCTGGCAGACAGGGCTATCCAGTTCATTGCCGACGCCAAACAGGTAGCTCCCAACAAGCCTTTTTTCATGTACTTCTGCCCCGGAGCCATGCATGCTCCTCACCACGTGCCAAAAGAATGGGCGGACAAGTACAAAGGAAAGTTCGACGAAGGCTGGGAGGCTTACCAGGAAAAAACATTTGCCCGGCAAAAAGAGCTGGGGATCGTCCCTAAAGACGCAAAAATCTCCCGCCACGACCCGGATGTCAAGCCCTGGGGAGAATGTTTGCCTGAAGAGCAGAAGCTCTATGCCCGCATGATGGAAGTTTTTGCCGGTTTCCTTGAGCATACCGATTACCATATTGGAAGACTCCTGCAGTTCCTGAAAGACATGGGAGAATTTGAAAACACCCTGATCATGGTGATTTCCGACAACGGTGCAAGTTCCGAAGGCGGGCCCACAGGCTCGGTCAACGAAAATTTATTTTTCAACAACGTGCCCGAATCACTCGAAGAGAACCTTCCCCTGCTTGATAAACTTGGAGGCCCGGAGACCTTCAACCATTATGCCTGGGGCTGGACCTGGGCAGGAGACACTCCCTTCCGCCGCTGGAAACGAGAAACGTACCGTGGAGGCGTCAGTGATCCCTTTATTGTTCAATGGCCCGGGGGGATCAGGGCCAGAGGCGAGGTCCGCACCCAGTACGCCCATGCTATCGATATGGTCCCTACGGTTCTGGAATGCCTGGGAATCGAGCCTCCGACGGTTATTAAAGGTGTAACACAGTCGCCCATTGAGGGTGTAAGTTTTGCACACACCCTGGGAAATGCAAATGCCCCTTCCAGACACCACACCCAGTATTTCGAGATGATGGGGCACCGTTCCCTCTATCACGACGGCTGGCGTGCAGTGTGTCCCTGGCCGGGCCCCTCGTTCGCTGAAGCAGGAAAGCCCTTCGGAGAACCTATTTCGGCAGAGAAGTTAACCGAGCTGGATGCAACAGGCTGGGAACTCTACAATGTTCAGAAGGATTGGACAGAGAACGAGAATGTGGCTGCAGAAAACCGGCCGAAGTTGATAGAGATGATTGCTACCTGGTATGCAGAGGCAGGGAAATATAATGTGTTGCCTATCGATGCCCGGGGAGTGTTGCGCCTTGCTGATGAGCGGCCGCAGATAGCAGTGGATCGAACGCGTTACACTTATTATCCCGGAACCCAGGCGATTCCAGCAAATGCGGCAGTTAATGTGCTCAACCGCCCGCATAGCATCACAGCCGATGTGGAGATCCCTGCCGGAGGCGTTGAAGGGGTTCTGCTTGCCCATGGGGGTATTGACGCCGGCTATTCGTTCTATATGAAAGGCGGAAAGCTGCACTGGGTACACAACTACGTAGCAAGGGCTCTTTATCATGTCGAATCCGGTGAAAAGGTGCCTGAGGGTCGGCATCAACTCCGTTTCGAGTTCGAGGTGACCGGGGAGCCGGACGTTGCCAGCGGAAAAGGCGCACCTGGAAGGGCTCAACTCTATATAGACGGGAACCTGGTAGGGCAGGCTGAGGTTCCGGTAACGACTCCGCTTATGCTTGGACTAACGAGCGGGGTTACCTGCGGCTCGGCTCCCGGGGCTCCGGTCACACCCGACTACCGGCCTCCCTTTGAGTTTACAGGCAAAATCTACAGCGTGACCGTGGATGTGAGCGGCAAACTGATCGAGGATAAGGAAGTTGGGATGCGGATGGTCATGGCCCGGCAATAAGCAGCTTAACTATCCACTAAACCGATATCTGTGCGGCTCTGGCGAGACAGTGAAGATAGGATAAGGGCCTGGTGATCCGAAGACTGCCAGATCTATCATGGGGGAGAAATCATCACGGACAAAGGTTTTCAAAGCGAATTTTCCAGAAGCGCTCCGTACTGGCTGCGCCGCGTAGGTGTGGCTAGCTGGCTCTTCCTGGGCGTCATGCTCGCCGCCAGTACCGTCCTCAGCGTCATTGCGACAGTGAGCAGTATCACCGTCCCGCTGCTCGTTGCCGTGGTTATCGGCATCGTCTTTCGGCCGCTAGTGGACATACTGGAGCAGCGGCGTGTTCCCCGTAATATCGGCACGGTACTGACCATGCTGTTTATATTTCTGGGTGTTGCCGCCCTGTTCGTTATCCTGATAAAAGGTTTCATTGACCAGGGAGCCGAAATTGTCCTCCAGCTCGAAGCCGGATGGGCAAGCCTGCAGGCCTGGTTGCTGCAGTTCCAGGTCAAAGAGGAAACTCTTAATTCCATCAGCGCCGCAGTCTCGAATTCCCTGCCTGCACTGGGCCAGGGCATTATCGGGCTCTTCAGCAGCACATTTTCGAGTGCTATAGCGCTCCTGATAGGGATCTATTTCAGCGTTTTCATCCTCTTTTTCATCCTGCGGGACGGGCCCGAAATAGAGGTCTGGCTGGCACGGCAGTTCAACTTAAAACCCGGGACCGGTGCGGCCATCGTTGCCGACATCAGCCGTTCCATACGCCTCTATTTCCGGGGAACTGCGATCACTGCAGCGATCACGGCTATCGTGGTGGTCATTCCCCTGATTATCCTCAAGGTACCTCTTATAGGCTCGATTCTCATCCTGTACTTTTTTACTTCATTCATCCCCTACATAGGCGCCTTCATTGGCGGGGCTTTTGCCGTGATTATCGCCTTTGGTTCCGGGGGGCCGGAAACCGCAC
Organism: Methanosarcina acetivorans C2A; assembly: GCF_000007345.1. Classification (NCBI taxonomy): domain Archaea; kingdom Methanobacteriati; phylum Methanobacteriota; class Methanomicrobia; order Methanosarcinales; family Methanosarcinaceae; genus Methanosarcina; species Methanosarcina acetivorans. The sequence goes on from NC_003552.1 coordinate 3,277,122, forward strand.
TGATTATTGCAGTGGCTGTGACCATATCCAACGGAGCGCTTCAGAACGCCATAAATACCTGGGCTCTGGGAACAACCCTCAAAATTCACCCGCTGGTTGTGTTCCTGGTTACGATCGCATCCGGTGTTGTCGGCGGATTCCTGGCCATGATACTGGCAGTGCCGCTGACTGCGGTCGTGGTGCAGACGGTGCACCGCTTACGCGAGGAAGGAGTTTTCGCGGAGGAGTAAAAAACCGAGGGCATAGGACAGAAGGAGTATTTCAAATGACCGAAAATACAGGCAGACCTTACGAAATCCGAATAACGCCCCTAATAATTGTCCGGATCATGGAGCTCAAATTCAACCCGGAAATTCTGGCTGGCTCAGGGAGGCACTGCTAAATGACAAACTCTCTGCCCCCCCGAATCCATGTGCTGGCAAAGCCTACAGGGGCTATCTGCAACCTTGCCTGCTCCTACTGCTTCTTCCTGGACAAAGAGCTGTTCTATCCGGGCAGCAGGTTCCGTATGTCAGATGAAGTGCTGGAAAACTACATCCGGCAGCTGATTGCAGCCCACAGCAGCCCGCAGGTGACCATTGCCTGGCAGGGGGGTGAACCCACCCTGATGGGAATCGACTTTTACCGGCGTGCCATCGAACTGCAGGAAAAGTACAAAAAACCAGGCATGACGTTCGAAAATACGATGCAGACCAACGGCACGCTGCTGGACGACGAATGGTGCCGCTTCTTTAAGGAAAACAATTTTCTAATCGGAATCAGCATCGACGGCCCCCGGGAACTCCATGACTCCTACCGGGTGGACAAAAAAGGGGAGGGGAGCTTCGATATGGTCATGAAGGGGCTGCATTTCCTGCAAAAACACGGAGTGGAATATAACGTCCTGACCACAGTAAACAGGGCCAATGCCGGGTATCCTCTGGAAGTCTACCGCTTCCTCCGGGATGAAGCAAAAACAGACTGGATTCAGTTTATTCCGGTTGTGGAGAGGATCAATGAGGAGGGGCGTACCCTTTATCAGAAGGGGAACAGGGTTTCGGACCGTTCGGTACAACCCGGGCAGTTTGGCAGTTTCCTTAGCCGCATTTTCGATGAATGGGTGCGAAATGATGTGGGCAGGGTCTTCGTCCAGACCTTTGAGGCTTCTGCCCGCCGGTGGTTAGGGCTGCCTTCAGGCATGTGCGTTTTTGAGGAAACATGCGGGATGGGGCTTGCCCTGGAACACAACGGAGACCTCTACGCCTGCGACCATTTTGTGGAGCCGGACTACCTGCTGGGCAATATCATGGAAAAGGAAATTGCAGAACTTGCCTTTTCGGAAAAGCAGTACAGGTTCGGGCAGGAAAAACGCGATACTCTCCCGCGAGTATGCCGGGAATGTGAGGTACTCTTTGCCTGCCGGGGGGAATGTCCTAAAAACCGCTTCCTTACCACCCCTTCCGGGGAACCCGGCCTGAACTACCTCTGTGAGGGCTGGAAAGCTTTCTTCCGGCACATAGACTTTCCGATGCAGATCCTGGCAGGCCTGATACGCAGGGGCTATCCGGCAGAAGAGGTGATGCGGGTCCTGGCTCTGGAAGAGGCTTTTGCAAAGGCAGGCCGAAACGACCCCTGTCCCTGCGGCAGTGGGCTCAAGTTCAAACGCTGTCACGGTCAGCAGAAAGATAGACTGAAAAAAAAGAGTAAGAATTTAAGGACGTTCGGGGCACAACCACGGCCCTGATCTATGTGTTTCCCGACGAAACAACGTTAAGAAAAGGACAAATCCGGATAAATGAATTCAAGCTCGGATACCGCTTAAAAGCGCTAATCCAGGCTCTCAACCAATCTATTTGGGGGTTAAGAATGACAGAAAAGAAACCGAATATTCTGGTCATCTGGGGAGATGACATTGGCATTAGCAACCTCAGTTGCTATAGTGACGGCCTGATGGGCTACAGAACACCAAACATTGACCGTATAGCTAACGAAGGCATGAGGTTTACGGACTCTTACGGAGAGCAGAGCTGTACTGCCGGCAGGGCAGCTTTTATCACAGGACAGAGTGTCTTCCGTACAGGGTTGAGCAAGGTGGGCATGCCCGGAGCCAAAATAGGACTTCAGCCTGAGGACCCTACAATTGCCGAACTGCTGAAACCCCTGGGTTATGCCACAGGTCAGTTTGGAAAAAACCATTTCGGGGACCTTGACGAGTTTCTGCCCACCAACCATGGTTTTGACGAGTTTTTTGGCAACCTCTACCACCTGAATGCTGAAGAAGAACCTGAAAAACGCGATTATCCACCTGAGAAAGACTTTCCAAATTTCCGGAAGAACTATGGTCCCAGAGGAGTAATCCGTAGCTATGCCGATGGTCGCATCGAGGATACGGGCCCGCTGACAAAAAAACGGATGGAAGAAGCGGACCAGGAATTTCTGGATGCAACCATTGATTTTATCAAGCGTCAGCATGAAGCGGAAAAGCCTTTCTTTGTCTGGTTCAATACCACAAGAATGCATTTCAGGACGCACATCCCGGACAGGATACGGGGACAGTCGGGGCGCTGGCAATCCGCGTACCACGATGCCATGATCGAGCACGATCGGCAGATAGGCGTGCTTCTCGACCTGCTGGACGAAATAGGCATTGCTGACGATACCATTGTCCTCTACAGCACGGACAACGGACCACATATGAACTCCTGGCCCGATGCGGCTATGACACCGTTCCGCAACGAGAAAGACTCCTGCTGGGAAGGAGCTTTCCGTGTTCCTGAGTTAATACGCTGGCCTGGTAAGATCCCTGCAGGCAAAGTTTCTAACGAGTTTGTGAGCCACCTGGACTGGTTACCCACTTTGCTTGCAGCAGCAGAGGAACCGGATATTAAAGAGAAGCTTAAAAAAGGCCACAAAGCAGGAGACAAAACTTTCAAGGTGCACCTTGACGGTTATAACCTGCTTCCTTACCTGACCGGAAAGGAGAAGAAATCACCCAGGACTGAGTTCTTTTACTTCTCTGATGGCGGAGACCTGATGGCTATAAGGTACGACAACTGGAAACTGGTCTTTTTGGAGCAGCGCGCCACCGGCACGCTCCTGGTCTGGGCAGAACCTTTTGTCCCGCTGCGAGTACCGAAAATATTCAACCTGCGTACCGACCCGTATGAAAGAGCAGATCGGACATCCAATACTTACTACGACTGGCTGCTCGACCATGCCTTCCTGGTCGTTCCTGCTCAGGGTGTAGTAGGGGACTTTTTAGCAACGTTTAAAGAATTCCCTCCACGCCAGAAAGCGGCAAGCTTTACCGTGGACCAGGTAATGGAAAAGCTCTTGCAGGGGATCGTGAGCACCTGAAGGTTGAGCCTCTATCTGGAACCTTCTACTCCTTCAAGGTAATGTTCAGTTATGAGTAGACTGTTCTATGGCTCCGGTTTCTGCATGGATGGCAGGCTATCGGTTGAAGAGGCGCTGCTTCTCAAGTACTCAACCGATGGCCCGATAATAGGATGTGGAATCCTGGAGCTGATGCAATAGGTTGTTCTCTATGTATCGTTTTTTTGAAGGGGAATTAGGTGTGGAGGCAAAACCTGCTGCAATTAATTGCTCGCGGGTGTCACTCTTCCGCCAGCTTCCAAAACGAACCGATTTCCGATCTAACGGCGGCTGGAAAGGGGAGTGAAACGCTCGTACAGGACTTCGGGTGGGCAATCGCGTCGCAGGTATCCCATAAGGGGAATATCAAATCGACAGGGTAAGTCTCAGCCTTTACCAGCGAGTGCACACTCCAGCACTTTACCTCCACCCACCACCGCAGAAGGAGGTGGATTTTATGACTTCGTTTGAAATAAAGTAAGAGGAATTGACAATGTCCGAAATTCTCTCGTTGTGGAATGAAACACCATCGAAGAAAGCAATCATTGATTACGTAAACACAATCATAAATCCCGAAAGCGCTGATTTTGTGCCAGAGACCGAGCGAATTGCCATCCTGGACAACGATGGGACCATGTGGGTTGAAAAGCCCATGTATGTTCAGCTTTTCTTTGTCATGGACCGGCTGAAACAGATGGCTGAGGCAGACCCTGCGCTCCTGGACCAGCCACACTTTAAGGCAGCGACAAAGGGCGACTTGACCTACTTTTTCGGGCTTGATCCCCATGCTGGCGGCGATTTTAAAGAGCTGATGAAGACTGTCTTTGATTCTCACGCCGGCATGTCTCAGGACGATTTCATGCTTATGGCTAAAGAGTTCCTGGAGACTGCCAAACATCCCCGTTTTGGCATGCTGTACAAAGATCTGACATACAAGCCGATGGTTGAGCTCGCGCACTACCTGGACGATAACGGCTTTAAGGTCTTCCTGGCATCCGGTGGCGGTATGAGTTTCTTGCGTACAGTCTCGGAGGAGATCTACAACATCCCAAAAGAGCGGGTTATCGGCAGCAACATCTCATTTGAGACCCGGATGACTGATGAGGGACCGGTAATTTTCCGCAAGAAAGGCCTGGTCGATCCCCTCGACGACGGACCAGGAAAGCCGGTCAATATCGAGCTTCACATTGGCCGCAAGCCCATTCTGGCTGCCGGCAATTCGGACGGAGATCTGCATATGCTGTGGCTGGCACGGAAAAGCGGTCAACGCTCTCTATCGTTGCTGCTCCGCCATGACGATGCAAAGCACGAGTACGCCTACGACGAGGGAAGCGAGAAGACGCTGCAGATGGCAAAGGAACGGGGCTGGATCGTGATCAGCATGAAGGATGATTGGAAAAAAGTGTTCTGAGACGTTTCGTTAGCCAAATTTGGAGGACAGGACTAGTGGCAAAGATCATACAACTTTTCAGCTTTCCCGACGCCGAGAGTGGACTGAAAGCAGAAAAATGGGGAGTCTCAAAGGGGGATCAGGTACAGTCAGAAGATTGAGCCTGTATAAAATCTGGGACTCGAGGAGTAATACTACGGTTCCGAAAGAATGGGGGGACAATAATACCTGAATTGATAGAATACGAGCCCGGAAAACCTTTTCCTGGCGTTATCGGAAGGACACTTGACGAATCCTCACCTGCCTGGCCCAGGCCGACAAGGGCCGGAGAGAGTGCAGCAAATGTGATATTTTTTATCCTGGACGACGTGGGTTACGGGCAGATGTCAGTCTTCGGAGGGCTCTGTGAAACACCCAATCTGGAACGGCTGGCAAACCGGGGCCTGCGTTATACCAACATGCAGACCACAGCGCTCTGTTCTCCCACGAGGGGCTGTGCACTGACAGGCAGGAACCACCATACTCTGGGGCTCTCCGCCATCACCGAACTTTCCATGGGCTACCCTGCACATAACGGATATATGGGCTTTGAGCACGGTTTTCTCTCGGAAATCCTGCTGGAACAGGGTTACAACACCTTTGCCGTGGGCAAATGGCACCTGACCCCTCCTGAAGAGACCACTACGGCAGGCCCGTTCCACCGCTGGCCCCTGGGCCGGGGCTTTGAGCGCTACTACGGCTTTTTGGGAGGAAACACCGACCAGTGGCATCCCGACCTGACCTATGACAACCACCCGGTTCCGGTTCCCGCGACCCCTGAAGAGGGCTACCACCTGAACATCGACCTTGCCGACAAAGCTATCGAGTTTATCAAGGACGCCCATCACAATGCTCCGGACAAACCCTTCTTCTTATACTATGCCACCGGAGCAGGGCACGCCCCGCGCCATGTCGAAAAAAAGTGGATAGAGAAATACAAAGGCAGGTTCGATATGGGCTGGGATAAATACCGGAAGACGGTCTTCAAACACCAGAAGGGGCTGGGGATCGTACCCCCCGATGCATTGCTCTCGGAGCGCGACCCCGACGTGCCTGCCTGGGACTCCCTAACGGATACCGAAAAGAAAGTCTATGCCCGCCAGATGGAAGTCTTTGCAGCCTTCATTGAGCAGACAGACTACCATTTCGGCCGCATCCTTGACTTCCTTGAAGAGATCGGGGAACTGGACAATACCCTGGTAATCGTGCTCTCGGATAACGGTGCCAGTGCCGAGGGAGGGATACACGGGACTTTCAACGAGATGCTCTTTTTCAACAACGTGGAAGAAACTCTGGAGGACAACCTGGAGCGCATCGAGAAATGGGGAAACCCCGAAACCTTCAACCACTATTCCTGGGGCTGGACCTGGGCAGGAGATACTCCCTTCCGTCGCTGGAAACGCGAGACCTACCGCGGGGGAATAAGCGATGCCTGCATCGTCTCCTGGCCGGAGGGCGTCAAAGCTAGGGGGGAGAACCGCAGCCAGTACGCCCATGCTATTGACCTGGTACCCACTGTGCTCGAAGCCCTGGGCATGGAAGCCCCGAAAAACATCCGTGGGGTATCCCAGTCTCCCATACAGGGTGTCAGTTTCGCCCATACCTTTGATGACCCCGGTGCTCCTACAAAGCACATTACTCAGTACTTCGAGATGTTCGGGCACCGTTCCATCTACAATGACGGCTGGAGGGCGGTCTGCCCTTTCCCGGGCTCAAGCTTTGCAGAACCCCTAAGAGAGGGCTGGTTCTTCGGGATGCCTTTGAGTTCCAGGGTGCTCAAGGTGCTTGATTCCAAGGGCTGGGAACTCTATGAACTGGCAGAAGATCCGGCTGAGATCAGAAACCTGGCAAAAGAAAAGCCTGAGAAACTGCAGGAAATGATCCAGCGCTGGTACACCGAAGCCGGAAAGTACGGGGTGCTGCCCCTAGCAACAGCAGCCCTGGAACGCATGAATGTGCAAAGGCCGACCATTGCACGCCCGCGCACGAAATACATATATTATGCAGGTGGGACCCCGGTCCAGTTCTCTGCTGCTCCGAGAGTCTACAACAGGCCCTGGAGCATCACAGCCCGCGTGGTCATCCCCGAGGAAGGAGCAGAAGGTGTCCTGCTCGCTCACGGAAACCGCCACGGAGGATACAGCTTCTACGTCAAGGACGGGCACCTGCATCACGTCCACAACTATTCGGGGCTTGAAAAGTTCAGGATAAGCTCGCCCGACCCTATCCCGAAGGGGGAAGTCACCCTGCGCTACGAGTTTGAAAAGACAGACGAACCCGATTTCAGTAAAGGAAAAGGTTCTGCGGGGCGGAGCCAGCTCTACATTAACGGCGAGCTTGTAGCCAGCAGGAACCTGCCTTACACCGTTCCCAACCTCTTTGGTATCATCGGGCTGAGCTGCGGCTACGACGCAGCCGACAGTGTCCACCCCGAAGAATACAGGGCCCCGTTCACTTTCACAGGCAGGATCAGGCAGGTTGAACTTGACGTCTCAGGCGAACTGATCAAAGACGAGGAAGCTGACCTGAAACGGATGATGACGGAACAGTAAATTTGTGATATCATTCCAGAATACTGGTTCCACCTGGAATTGGAGTAGCTTTAGAGCAGCCGATATCAAAGTTTCGAAACGGTAAAGAAAGGCCGAAGCATTTCTCTTCACGGGATAGGGGAATCTACTATGAAAGTCGTGAAATTTATTGCCAGAATGAGATACTTTGTACTGATTCCCGTTATCGGGCTGGCAATTACCGCCTGTGTTTTGTTTATTAAAGGCGGCGTAGATCTGGTTCTCTTTATGGGTGAACTGGTTACCGGAATGACAGATGCAAATCCGGAGGTGAACATAATTGTTGAAATTGTGGAGACAGTACATCTCTTCCTGGTCGGTACGGTACTCTTCGTGACCTCTATCGGGCTCTACCAGCTGTTTATCCAGCCGCTCCCTTTACCAGGCTGGCTGGAGATAAATGACATTGAGGAACTGGAACTGAACCTGGTGGGGCTTACCGTTGTCGTGCTGGGGGTTAACTTCCTGGGCGTTATTTTTAAACCCCCGGAAACAAACCTGGCTGTCTATGGAATAGGATATGCCTTACCTATCGCAGCCCTTGCTTACTTCATTAAGGTGCGTTCATACGTAAAGGACGGTCAGGAAGGAAGTCTGAAAGACAGGAGCGAAGCGGATTCCACAAACAACAAATCAAGCCTGTTATCACACGAAAAGAAAGATTAAACCCGGAATTATCAATTATCCCCTCCTCTCTTTATGGTTTGTTTTTCGCATACTACCGGGTAAATCATCATAACTTTGCCCGGGAACCGGGATCTTTTATTGTCGGATCGGAGAAGACAAAGATGCATACATCACGAAAACCATGGCCTGTTTCACTGGTAATACTTTCAGTCTGGCTGGTTGTCGTAGTGGGAATAGGCCTGCTGCAGGTCGGGGGGCAGCCCATGCAGCTTGATGAATTGATAGAAAACCAGATAGCTTTTGGAGTGCTGGTTGCAGCGATCTTTTTGCCCGTGACTATTACCTATTTGAAATGGTGGGCTCAGGTCGGGTGGAAAGGCCCGGATAATTTACGGGATTTGCGTTTGTTGTTGCCACCGGCCCTGTCGCTTCTAATCCTGCTGCTTATTATTCTATTTACAGGCCTGCCACCAGCCAGGGAACTTGTGATCGTGGTTATCAATACCCTGATGGTAGGCATTAGTGAAGAATTGATGTTTCGGGGCATATTGTTTCACGGGGCTTCATCCTCATTCGGAACCTGGCGTGCAGTGTGGATCACAGCGATTCTTTTCGGTTCTGTCCACATATTAAACGGCTTAATCACCGGAGACTTCAGGGCGAGCGAAGTTCAGGCTCTTTTTGCAGGTATGTTCGGGGTCTGGACGGCAGTTTTGCGAGTCCGACTCGACACAATAATCCCCGTAATCATTATCCACTGGCTGTGGAATTGCCTGGTATTCCTGGCAGGTTCCCCGGGAGGGGTGGTGCTTCCCCTTTCTCTTTTACTATTCGTTTACGGCCTCTGGTTATTACGAAAATACCTGCACAGCAATGTCAGACTTGCGGAAGAGGTCAGTTTACGGTAATATTTAATCAGCGGTAGCTCTTCAGCAAATTTACCAGGAAAATCCAGACTCTTTCAATAGAGGGAATAAAGATCCTTTCTGCCGGAGAATGGGGATCTCTGATAGTCGGCCCAAGAGAGATTATCTCCATGCCTTCGTATTTCGAGCCGATTACCCCGCACTCAAGCCCCGCATGTACGACCTCGATCCCGGGCTCTTTTTCAAAGGTCTGAAGGTAGACCTGCCTGCATTTCGAAAGCAGCACGGATTCAAGATTTGGCTCCCACGCAGGGTAGTCGGCTTCCTGTACAACAGCAGCTCCGGCAAGCTTTGCCGCAGCTTCCACCTTCCCGGTAATTTCAGCCAGCCTGGACATGACTGAACTGCGCTGGTTTGTGATGATTGTTATTTCATTTTCCCCTGTCCGCACGGTTGCAAGGTTGTTCGAAGTCTCCACAAGGCCCGGAATCCTGTCCGAAAGCCTGTAGACCCCGTGGGGCAGGGCAAGAAGCAGCTTGAGTAGCTTTTCTTCGGTCCCGGTAGAGAATACCAGGTTTGGAGTCACTTCTTTTCTGGTGACCTTACCTCCTGAATTTTCAAACACGACTCCGTTTTCAACTTCCCTGAAACTCAAAACAAGTTCAGGGTCTGTCTTCGCATATTCGGACCTGAAAGTAGTCCCGAATTCCGAAACAAGCTTCTCCGCCTGTTCGAATTTAGCCCTGTCCAGAGCCAAAAAAGCATCTGTAAAATAAGGGATAGCATTGTGGGTTGTCCCTCCGCTCAGGAGAACCAGGCTTACGCATTGTTTACCCACCTTTTCCCGGAGCCCGGAATAGACCCTGGCAAATAGCTGGATAGCATTAGCCCGCTGCCTGTGAATCTCAACTCCTGAGTGCCCTCCTTCCAGCCCCTCTACCATGAGCTTGAAGAGCCCGAACCTGCACTCCTTTCCATATTCAAAGCTTTCCCACTCAAGCGGCAGCGTGATCCGGGAATTTTTCCCTCCGGCACACCCGACCAGAAAGAGCCCTTCATCTTCCGAGTCCATATTCAGCAGAGTCCTGCCCTCAACAAATCCCTTTTCAAGCCCCATGGCTCCGGTCAATCCGGTCTCCTCATCCACCGTAAAGAGCAGTTCCAGAGGCGGGTGTTCGATCTCCCTATTCTTCCCTGCCTCTGAGAGGGCCATCCCTATAGCAAGGGCAATCCCGTTGTCCGCCCCTATAGAGGTTTCATCTCCCTTCAACCAGTCCCCATCATACACACACCTGATAGGGTCCCTGTAAAAGTCATGTTTGGAGTCCTTGCTTTTCTCACAGACCATGTCCATGTGCCCCTGCAGCACAATTCCGGGAGAATTTTCATACCCCGGAGTAGCCGGGACTTTAATGAGTACATTCTTTACTGCATCGGTTTTTACCTCGAAGCCTCTGGATCTTCCCCATTCCTGCAGCCAGAGGGAAAGCCTTTCTTCGTGTTTCGAACAGCGCGGGATTTTGTTTATCTCCTCGAAAATTTCAAGGATTTTCCGGGTTTTCGGGTGCATGGTAATCAGCTCAGACTGTTTGTGCGGATCTTATGAGGATCTTGTGAAGATCGACAGCGGGGTTAGCAACACTAAAACAGCCGCAAATATGTCATTCAATAGAGATAATAATAGAGATTTACACAAATAAAAACACAAAAGAAGGTTAAAAAGTTGTTCTCTTCTTAAATATTCCCCTGAAAATTAAGTAATTAAATTTCTCCTTAATGTTTACCTGAAAATTGAGGAATTAAACTTCTTGGTTAAGTTTCTTGGTCAAATCGGCTTCATGAATATTAGAGATCTTTTGCCTTCTTAAAACCGAGTGCTTTCTCAAAACCGGGTGCTTCAACAAGAGCATGATCATCTATCACATGGTTCCGGAGACATGAAGCGTTTTCGGCCTCCTTGCGAATCCTGGCTTTTTCGACATCCTCTTCAGAGAGATACCCCAGAGCCTTTTTCTGGTGCTCCTGTATATTGCGAATCATATCATCCAGAAGGACATCATACTCCTGCAAAACTCTGTCAAGAGCCTTCAAGTTCTTATTCTTTTTAGCTTCCTTCCATTCCTTAAGAAGCCCGAACCTGATGATTTCGGCTTTCTCAATCGGGTAGCCAAGTGCATGCATATGGTAGGCTGCAAACTCAAGACTTCTGTCCTTTTTTGAATTGCTCATGATTATCCCATGATAAAGGCATTAATTTATTTTGAAATCTCTTCATCCACCAGTCAGAATTCAGATCAGAGTTCAATCAGGAATTCAAATCAAAATTCAATCAGGAATTCAAATCAAAATCTAACAGGAATCCGAATCGGAATTCAACTCATAATATTTCTTCAATATTTTTATTGTATTTTCGGAAACCCTTACTTTCATATTCTTACCCGGCTTGAAAAACGCGAAATGGTGTATCTCGTTTGACGGTGTCGGCGTTCCCTTCCCCTTGATCCGGAAAATCTTGGACGCATGGAATTTAAACAAATATTTCACTTCATACGCCCGCAGCCCGGTCTCCTCCCTGAGCTCCCTGATCGCCGCCTGGATACTTGCTTCCCCTCGTTTCGGTTTTCCTCCGGGAAGCCGATAGTAGCCTCCCGAACTGCTTACAAGTAAAACTCCTTCATCAGTGTCAACTATTACCGAACCTCTTCGATTATCATATGCGCTGGGAATACGTATCACCCCCTTGAATGGATCATATTCCCCGGATATTTCCTTAACAGGGTTTTTCTGGAAATTATTTAAAGCATTGGTAAGCTCGGATTAATGATTGGTCTGTTCCGGCGCCAGGAATGGAAGCTTTCAGTTTTCTTTCTCTCCGCTGCAAGGGACCTGAGCCGGCCCGCAAGGCAAGAAAAAAATAATTTGCAAACCAGCATCACAATTAAGAGAAGTTATATCCAGAAGAAATGAACCCTGGGTTGAGAGGATATTTTATAACCCCAAAGACAGCGTACTGCAGAGTCTCAACTCTGCCGGGACAAATTCGCCGGGTGGTAAGCACAGCCAGATAAAGCCTCTCATTAGGTACTACCGCAACGCAATAAAGTCAATACCTTTTCATTCATTTTAAGCTCGTTCTCTATTCTTCTTTCATCGCTCTCCCAAATCCAATTCTTAGATTCATTTCCGAGAGTAATACAACACAGAACGGAATTTTTCACCTGAAGATCATTTTTTTCAAGCATCGCAAGGAAATTTTTATCCTCAATAGCTTGTTCCGTTACTGTAATTATATAATGATTTCCTTTTTTGATATCATGGTATATAGGATCAGTCCAATTCTCATCTTTTCCCAATTCATTTCTTACATCCATTCTTTTATCCGCATCTACCACCAGGTAGTACCTTTCTGGCTGAAGGTTGGAGTCATATTCTATGGTGTTCATAGTCGTATTATATTTTTCAAGAATGGATTTAACTTCCTGTTCAGTAGTTCCATCTTCAAATTCAATTAATAAATGATTTATTCTCGTATCTGGAGATGCGGCCAGCACCTTTTCATTCTTTTCAAGTTCATTTGCAATTTGGTATGCGTCTTTCTGCGGAATACTACCATTCTCAGATTCATCTTCTAAACGAATATAACAATAGACGGATTTTTTTACCGGAAGATTGTTTTTTTCCAGTATTGCAAGGAAATTTTTATCCTCAATAGCTTGTTCCGTTACCGTCACTAAATAATTACTTCCTTTTTTTATAGGGATAGTCAAATTTACTTCATCTACCAATTCCTCTATATCCATTATTCTATCTCTATCTAATATCATGTAGTATCTGCCTGGAATAATATCAGAATTGTAATCTATGGTGTTTACAGTCATGTTGTAGTTTTCAAGAATGTCTTTAACTTCAGGCTCAGTAGTCCCCTCTTCAAATTCGATAAAAAAGCCAGCTACTTTTTTTCCCTGGAATGGCGTTTTCGTATCAACCGGTACCTTTGTGTCAACTGGTGTTTTCATATCAGCTGATGCGTTTGCAAACAATCCCCACAGTATTACAAGAGCTAGAAAAAAAATAAAAACAGTAATTTCTTTATTAAATTTGCTCATACCAGTCACCGTAAAAAAATGAGGAGTTTTAACTCCTCACATATACACGCCTATATTCTGAACCGAATGTTTCCATGTAAGAATAACCCAATGGATCGTCGATTGCCAATAAATATTCTGGGTAATTACTTAAATGAACTCCACCGAATATCTTTTATATGTTCATTCTTTCCATTAACTTACTTTCGTAAGTACTTTATGGCCAACTCATCAAACTGAAAGTAGATCCAAATCCAAATTCGAGCCGTTTTAAGATATATAGGACTATTGGATTGATAGTTTGATGATCTGGACATAAAATTTAAGTAAACTCTTTTGATACATGTTAAAAGAAGAGTCTAACAATATCAAGAAAGATATTTTTGCTTATGTTTGACAACTTTGCTTTTTCCTCTGCCACTGCAGCAACGACAACTGAAAAAAGATAAAACAGAAACTTCAATCAGCTTACTAACTTAGGAATGACGAAAATATAACTTATAAATTTCAGCTTGGGAATTGATCGATCGTTACACTTTCCCCGATAACCATTCTCGGCAACAAAATTCCTTGACATTATATTTGATTCATTCCTTAAATTTCCAGTGTGCTGGATTCAGATTTGTCATAGAGATTCATTCCAACTACACAAACTCTCTTAGTTTGCTCTTCACAAAATTGTTTGATGATTTTGGCCCGAAGCGAAACTCGGGATGTAGAGACACAACTCTGCTAGCGCAACTAGGGTGGAACCCCCATGTTCTTACCCTTAATTTTTAGGATCTGAAGACTTTCAAGGAACATTTGTTCTGCACTCAAATCCCATTAATTCTTAAGCGACCCTTTTAAACCGACTTTTCAACGGGAAAAGAGGATATAAAAGACTCATTCGAGAAAGGAGCTGTTTCAGACCAGCCATCTGTGCATTTAAAGCAAGTATTTTGATATGAAATACTTTTATAGAAATATACCCATATTTTATTAAAACAGGAATATACGCAACTGCACTACAAAATTTTACAATTCCCATTGCATTTTCTGGCCTCAATTAGCCGGAAGGAAACGGGAGAAGAAATTAAAGAAAAAGGGTGTTAAACAGGCCTGTTTTCGGGGTATGGCGGGTCTGAATTAGCGGATCTACTTCAACAGATCTATTTTTATAGGTACATTAATAGGTCCACTTTAGCAGATCCGTTTTAACGGGTCTACTTTAGCAGATCTGACTTAATTGCTGAAATTGATTGGGGGGTCGGAAGTCATGGTAGAAACTTCGGATTTGGTGATCTTCTGGGCTGTGGTTATAGCCCGCTTTTTAATACCGCTTTTCATTCCGCGATATCCTCTCCCGGGTGTGCTTGCCTCCCTGATCCTTGACGCGGTGGACCAGACTATCTTTCAGCTGTTTACGAGCCTGCCCCTTGAAGGCTACCAGGGATATGATAAAGCTCTTGACATCTATTACCTGAGCATCACCTACCTTTCGACCCTGCGTAACTGGTCGAACCTCTATGCCTTCAAACTGGACCGTTTCCTCTTCTACTACCGGCTGGTAGGAGTTTCGATCTTCGAACTCGTACATCTGCGTCCTCTGCTTCTTATTTTCCCCAACACCTTCGAGTACTTCTTCATCTTCTACGAGGCCATCCGCCTGAAATGGGATCCGAAGGTGCTTACAAAAAAGAAACTGATAACTGCCGCCGCCCTGATCTGGGTTTTCATAAAGCTCCCTCAGGAATACTGGATCCACGTCGCCCAGATGGACACCACCGATTGGATCAAAGCCAATCCCTCAAATGCCTTCATCCTGATCGCTTATGCAATATTCATTATCTGCCTGGCCTGGTGGCTAATCCGGGATCTGCCTCCCACCCTCCCTGGCCTGCAAATCGAAGCCTTACCCGTGGCAGCAGCTCCGGTTCTCGCCCCCTTACCAGAGGAAGTGAAAAAGGAGCGGGAGCGCCTCATTAACAAACAGGTGCTTGAGAAAATAGCGCTGATATCCCTCCTTGGCATAATCTTTGCCCAGATACTTCCAGGCGTGAGGGCAACGAACCTCCAGCTAGCTATTAGTGTAGCTATTTTTGTCGTGATAAACACAGCCCTGAGCCACTGGCTGTCCAGACGCGGAAGACACTGGAAGTCTATCATGCAGGAGTTTATCGTGATGTCGATAGTAAACCTGGGTCTCGTCCTCCTATTTGACTTCTTCCTCCCCACATACGACGGCTCAATAAACCTAGGAAACACACTCTTCTTCATCCTGCTCCTGACCCTGATCATCACTCTCTACGACCGCTACTGGCAGCTCCATACAAGAAACCATGTCAACAGCGGGAATTCCGGCAGTGGGAATTCCGGGGGAGAAGGAGAAAAAAGTTCTTGAGATGGAAAAGAGTTGGGGTTTAGATTTGAAGTCAAGGGAAAAAAGGAAACAGATTTGAAAAAACATATTTCAATATTTATACTCTTTCCAAGTTATCAATAAGTACATCAAAAGAATTATGTCCCAGGTACCAGGCTCCTTGATTAAATTTAATTGCCGAAACCCCTGAACTTGAGCAGGCATCAACAGTTTTCATTCTTACGATTTCATCGCTTTCTTCTGGATCATCAATAATCTTTACTCTGGATGCAATCCTTCTAACCCACACATTATTAAAGAAGCCCGCAATCTTCTTCCTAAACTCATTTCAGGAGAAATAGATGTTTCTGATCTGGATATTCGCGTAAGAAAAGGCAATTGACAGCTACTGGAAAGCATCGAGGGATCTAGAAGGAAAAATGGAGCTGATGCTTTTCTACGCTGAAAGCTGGGTGTGTTTTACCAACGAATACGGGGATATAGACGAGAAATTCTATAACAAAATCATTGACATGCTTGAAAAATTCTGCACCCTCTTAAAAACACCTGAAGGAAAAAACCTTTATCCCCGGTTTAAGAAAAGGCTTTTTGAAATTCGAAAAAAGTCAGAAGGGATAGGCTGGGGATTTGAAGACGACGTAGAATTACTTATTGAGGATGTTGAAGATTTCTTTGAATAATCCCTCACGAAGCCTTCACAGCCACGTATAAACATTATCCAGACGCAAAATAACCATGTGAAAACATGACCGAAACGGAGTTGCTAAAGAAAATATCGGACGACCTAGATTTCCTGAAAACAAAAATTCTCGAAATCGAGGAAAGCCTTGAGCTGATTGACAGCGAGCTGCACCCTATAAGAGAAGAATACAAGAGACTGGACGAGATCAAAAAGCAAAGAGGGAACTATTTCAGGAAGCGAATTTGAAAAGAAATTCGGGGTAAAGCTTTGAGATATTCGTATGAAATCAGCAGGCACCTTGAAAGAGATCTGGAAAAAATTCAAAAAAAAGACAGAGAGCGTTTTGAAATCCTGCTGGACAAAATGAGTGAAATCCTTGATAACCCTCACCGTTTCAAGCCCTTAATGCATGATATGGAAGGTTTGATGGTCAATTTGTATTTGATTGGTATTATATATTAAGAATTATATGTTTATATTATGGGGAAAAGAGGTCCTAAACCACAATTTACTGACGTTGCCTGCCCGAATAAAGGCTGCAAGCTCTACGGCCTTACTGGTCAAGGCAATGTTACTGGAAATGGAACTTACATCAGCCGTGGAGAAAAAACAAGGAGATATCGTTGCAATGAATGTGGCATAGCATTTTGCGACCATACAGGCACTTTCTATCATGATCTTCGCAAAGATGATAAAACAATCGATTTAGCTTTAAAAATGTCTATGAAAGGAATGAGCATTCAAGCCATTGCCGATGTTTTAGAGATACAACCTGCCAGTGTAAAGCGCTGGCTAGCCCGTGCAGCTGAACAATGCGATAAAGTAAATGATACTATGATGAAGAACGTGGATGTGTCAAAGGTAGAAATGGACGAACTATGGGTTATAATCCAAAAAAATAGTTCCAAGGATGAAAAATTATGAAGATGATGGGCCCTGGATGTGGGTAGCTTTTGTACCAGGTTGTAGGCTAATACTTGATTTTATAATAGGTCCAAGAAAACAGTATGTTGCAGACAAACTGGTCGAGTTAATCGATAAACATCTTTCAGATAAAATCCCTCTTTTTGTCACAGATGGGTTGAACTTTTATAGAGAAGCGCTTTTGAAACAATTTGGAGTTTTAAAAGAGTTTCCAAGAACTGGGAAAAGAGGAAGACCAAAGAAACCAAAACTCGTTCCCTCTGAGGATTTGAGGTATGCTCAGGTAGTCAAAACAAGAGTAAATGGAGTGCTTGAGAAAGTAGAGAAGAAGATCATTTTTGGAGAAGACATTGAACAAAGCGAAATCTCAACAACTTTACTGGAAAGACAAAACCTAACCTTCAGGCAGGATAACAACAGAGTGTCAAGGAAAACAATAGGGTTTTCAAAGGTGAAAGAATGGTTAGAATACCAAATGAGCTCTATTGCACGCATTTTAACTTCTGTAGAGGGCATGGAGGATTAGGGTACAAAGATCAAAGAGGGGTTGAATGCAAAAATACACCTGCAAGAGAAGCAGGAATTGCGGATTCAAAATGGACTTTAAAGGAGCTGATGAAATTCAGGTGTTTTAAAACATCAATCGGATAAAGATGGACCATCGAAGGTTTTGAATCACCCGCAAACCATTATAACCCCTGGCCAATGCCTTATTTGTTTTTTCAACCAGGGCGTTTAAAGCTTTCTCCTGATCGAAAATTCCCTCTTTTATATACCAGTCATTGCAGGCAGCAAGCTCAATTTGCCCTCTTCCCGGACAAACATCAAAGTCGGAAATGGTCTTTCCAAGAGCTTCTTTTACTTCCTCGATGTTTAGAGGCTCCGATATGAGCCATAAGCAAAGCTCGTCATTTTCCAGCCCTGCTTTTATGAAGGGAATAGATATATCCATCGAATCTTCTGTTGTCTGGTAAAATTGACAGAAATGTGTTCCCCAGGGCACATTTCCAATTATATCAATTCCAGAATTTCGAATATTATTTTTCATCTATTTCTCTCCGATTTTAAAAATAAAGTCAAAAATGTGTTGATCCTGGGCAGCCAGTCTGGTGTCATGATTCCTTATTATTTCAATCCCGACCTGGCCCATTCTTTATTTAAATGAGATGGAATTGCGGGTTCGGTTCAAATATGAGCATTTTATAAATCTCAATTTATATTATAAAAGGATTCATGAGAATAATTATTTTATATATAATTATTTTATGTATATAATTATTTATAATAAGTTGCTCAAAAAAAATTGTACAAATCATGCTTTTCACATACTTTTTCGTTAAGGTGAGTTACTGGTTACTTTCATTATTTCTTGACAAAAAATTCCTATGCATAAAGCAACAAAATATTATTGCATTGTAAACACTGTTTACATTCCGGGTTACTATGAGACTCCGCTGGATTGACGCTTTAAAAGGGATTGGGATTACACTTGTCGTGTTGGCTCACCACAGCTTACCGATAGCTCTCGATACTTACATATTTTCTTTTCACATGCCATTCTTCTTTTTCATTTCCGGATTTCTGTTTGACTTCGAGAAATATGCAGGATCGGCCGCAGGTTTTGTGAAAGAGAGATTCAGGTCTCTTATAGTGCCTTATTTCATTTTTGTACTGCTTACCTGCTTGTTTTACTTTTTGCTGGATACGGGCTTCCAGCCAGGAGTCACAAATATTGAGTTTTTCGAGAACAGTGCGCTGTACGGCATCTATTCCATCCTGTATGCCCTTGGCCCCCTTGTCTCTCACAATCCGCCGCTCTGGTTCCTGAGCTGCCTGTTCGTAACCGAACTTCTCTTTTACGGTTTTGCGAAGAAGTATTACGGGGAACCGGGAAAACTCGTACTCTGGCTTACCGCAGCCGGGGTTGCAGGGTACCTTTATTCGGTTTATGTGCTTTTCAGGCTTCCCTGGAACGCGGATGTGGCTCTCGCAGCAGTTGTCTTTTACGGCGCCGGAAATCTGTTTCGAAAATTCACCGAACAGGGGGCTGAGCCCGGGTCCGGCTTGAGCTTTAATTCAGATTCGGGTCTGAGTACAGGTTTGAGTACTAATTCGGGTTCAAGGTTCAGGGAAAAAGGTCCCCCGGGCTGAGAGATTTTTTCCTGGAGTCTTTATCCTGCTGAACCTGCTATATCTCGGATACCTGCTAGCGTTCCCCATGACTGAAAAGCTCAACATGAACGTGCTGAAATACGGGAGCTTTTTTTCGCTTTACTTCCTGGCTTTTTCAGGGATTTTTACCTTTGTTTATCTTTTCAAAAAAGTCGGAAGTTCAAAAATCCTGGAATATTACGGAAGAAACAGCCTGATTGTGCTGGCGCTCCATTTTCCTCTGAAGGATGTCCTGACAAAACTGACAGTTTTAAGTTTAGGGGTAGAACTCGAATATTTCTATTACAACCTGGCTTTTGCGTTGAGCTTAACCGTGTTGAATCTTATTTGCCTGGTGCCTGTGATCTTCATCATTAACAACTATTTTCCCTTTATCTTGGGGAAAACCAAATCTTCGAAGGCTTTGAAAGTTAGGGCTTTACAGGCTTCCTGAGTCAGTTCGGAAAAAAGGTAAATTTCCGGCGAATTCCGTTGAATCCCGCAAGTTGCTGGATTCCGAAAGCTTTGCAGAACCTTCGCATAGTGACCTTCGGAAAATATTAATATTTTTAATTTAATGTAGAGTTAGGAGGATAGTGGATATGAAGGGAACAGAGCTGGAGGAACCTGGCTGAGATTTTCGGAGAGTTTTGCTGAACCAGCAAGAAAAGCAGGTACTAATTCTGTGCTCCTAAAAACAGCTATAATAACTGTTATTCTGCTGGTCTTTTTCCTCCTGGTGCCTTTAGCCAGTGCTCGAGACTACATGCTGGAAGAGGCTACAACGAATATAACTATCAACCCCAACGGCCTGGCCCATGTTGAAGAATCGATATCCTATAAATTCGAAGGCACTTACTTTGAGGTTTTCAGGGACCTCGAAGTGGGTTCAGGAGAATCCATACAAAATATCCAGGGGTATTGTTCTGACGAAGCCTGTACCTTCAGTGTAAACCCTATTGGTAGAGGGTATGAGTTGGTGGGCGGACTTCCGACCCCTACCCCTGAAAAAGTGACTTTTTTTATTTCATATGACCATTATGGTGCGGTCAAGGTCCACAGTGACGTTTCCGAATTTCATTATAAACTCTGGGGAGGAGAATGGGAAAAACCCCTTGGAAGCCTGAAAGGAAGCATCACGCTCCCTGTGGAAAACGAAAGTGGAATCCAGTACTGGATTCATCCGACCGGGTACACGGAGACATCAAGTGTAGAACAGAACGTACTCAATTTAAAAACAACCGAAATACCCGCTAATCAGTGGTATGAAGTCAGGGTTGTTTTCCCGAGAATCGAATCTCGCAATTCCAGCATTGTCCAGATAGACAGCGAGGAGGGGCTGGAACAAATAAAGTCAATTGAAAACGAATATGAAATGAAAGGCTGGATCTTAAAGGGTCTTTATAATCTGGAAATTGTATTTGCGTTTTTTCTCCTTGCATTCCCCTTCATCATTTATCTCAGGTACGGGAGAGAGCCAAAAATAGATTATGAGGCAATCTACGAAAGAGAGCCGCCTACCGATTCAAAACCGGCTGTGGTTAATGCCATTATTCAGGGGCGGATTGGGACCCCTACAATGGACGGGTTTACGGCCACGGTTATGAACCTTGCTAACCTTGGTTATATCTCTCTTCACGCCATAAAAGAAGAAGAGAGCAGGGTATTCGGCCTCTTCAAAAACGAGTCTGAAGATATTTTTATTAAATTCACAGATCCACACGAGGCAAAGTATGGAATGCTCCCGGAGCTTGCAGATTTCGAAAAAGACGTCTTTGATTTATTAAAAAAGCATTCAACTGATGATAAGATCTCCTGGGAGCAGCTCAAAAAAGAACTTGGAAAAGGGACCGAGTTCTATCATTTTGTGCTTGACTGGAATAAAAAGGTTGAACGCAATATTGTAGTTGAGAAACTTTTTCGCTCCACAGGGAACAAATATGTAGTTATGTTCAGTGTGGCAACTATAATTGCGGCAGTTGTTTTTTTATATGGAGTATTCATATCTTTCCCTTCCGATGCATTTCCCCTGTCATCGAAAGTTAGCTGGCTTGCGATTTTTTTCGTAGCCTTCGGGATAATCATGCTCATATTTTCAGGTACGTTCGAAAAGGTCCTGGGCCGCTGGACTCCCGAGGGAAGAGTCTACTATAAACGCTGGAACAACTTCAAAAAATATCTAACAGACTTTTCTGCACTCAAAGAGCACCCCCCGGAATCAATAAAGGTCTGGGACTCGTACCTTGTGTATGCAACCGCTCTTGGGGTAGCAGAAGAAGTCCTCAAGAACATGGCTTTAGTGGTTCCCGACGAACAGCTGAAATCCAGCCACTTCTACTATGTGCACCACAGCTACTCCCGGTTCGGTGCCGGTTTCGGAAGAGCCTATGCGGCATCTGCACCTTCATCTAGTGGCGGTGTCGGAGGAGGGGGTATAGGGGGCGTAGGCGGAGGTTTAGGCGGAGGCGGAGGAGGCGCCAGGTAATGCCGGGGAAATGGCAGGCCCGGTATTTTGATATAATTGGCGGTGATCTATCTTGGTAGTCGAAATTCTGATAATATTGCTAATAGTTCTGGGTTTGCTCTTCGTTATAATTTATAATGACCTTATAAAGCAGCGAAACAGGGTGGAAAATGCTTGGGCTCAGGTCGAAGTCCAGCTAAAAAGGCGCTATGACCTTATCCCCAACTTGGTAGAAACCGTGAAAGGGTATGCAACTCACGAAAAAACCCTTTTCGAAAACATTACGAAGGCCAGGGCAGCGGTAATGTCTGCAAGCAGTGTCAATGAAACGGCAGAGGCATCCAACTACCTTTCTTCGACCCTGAAATCCCTTTTCGCAGTTGCAGAAAACTATCCCGATCTCAAAGCCAACCAGAACTTTATGCAGCTTCAGAAAGACCTCATGGAGACCGAAAATAAAATCGCTTACTCAAGGCAGTTTTATAACGATACCGTAATGAAATACAACATCAGCATCCAGACAATTCCGAAAAATATTGTCGCGTCCCTGCTGGGTTTCCAGAAAAAAGAGTTGTTTGAGACTGCACAGGCCGAAAGGGAAGTCCCGAAGGTTGAGTTCTGATCCGATACTGATCAGTCCTGTCTTCTGCTTACTGACCCGGAATACTGATCAAATAAAACGCGGATAAAACGGAAAGTAGTTAACCATGGCACCATCTTTCCGCGTTTTTCTCCCTGAGTTTCGCTTCGAGGTCGCAGGAAATCTAAAATTTTCTTGGAGTTGTACCGTAAATTCAACAGCCTGAGATCTTGAAAATAATCCTGGAATTGTAAGAGTAAGAGATAAAATGTCTTCGGGAGGGGGTCAATATTTATATCTTTTACCAACAATCCCTATTACGGATTGTACCTCTTTGCGGTTTGTTTTCTGATTACGAACTTGATAATAATCCTAATTTAGTATTATCCACTAAATATGTCACAAAATCCAATTAAATGTCAAATTGAGTAAAATCTTGAGAAAATAAGATTTTTTAGCCTCTATCAAAAGAAGAATAAGTGTTGTGGAATATCACAAAATTCGTCTGATAAAGAATAAAGTAGAAGAGCAAATTCAAGTAGAAGAGCAAATTCGCCAGCTTGGCACATTTTTTACTTTGATTACAATGGGGGGACTTTCTATGGCATTATTCGGAACAAACGGTGTACGCGGTATAGCCAATGAATACATAACTCCGGAACTGTCAGTCAATTTAGCCAGAAGTCTTGGTACATATATGAGTTCGAAAGGCACGGTTGCTATAGGATGTGATACCCGGATTTCGGGCCAGATGCTGAAATCTGCCGCAATTGCCGGGGCTCTTTCAACAGGCCTGAATGTTATTGATGTGGGATCCGCTCCTACTCCTTCTATCCAGTATTACGTACGCGACCATGCAGATGCCGGAATCGTTATTACTGCCTCTCACAACCCCAGACAGTATAACGGAATCAAATTTATTGCAGGGGACGGCACGGAATTTCCCAGGGATGGGGAAAAAGACATAGAAAAAATTTATTATTCGGGCAAATATTCCATTGTATCCTGGGAAAAAACCGGCAGCTTCAGAACTGATCCTGACGTTAATGCATACTACATAAGAAACATTATCAATTCGGTAAATGCTGAAACCATCCGCGGCCACAGTTTCAAGGTAGTTATTGATACGGGTTGCGGAGCAGGTTCCCTTACTCTTCCATTTCTACTCAGGGCTCTGGGCTGCCAGGTATTGACCCTTGAAGCCCAGCCTGACGGGACTTTCCCCTGGAGAAACCCCGAACCCCTGCCTGAAGCGCTTACCGAACTTACTAACCTCGTCAAAATGACAGGCGCCGATCTGGGAGCGGCTCACGATGGGGACGCGGATAGAATAGTCTTTGTTGACGAAAACGGACAATTCATTAACGACGACGTTCTGCTCGCCATGGTGGCAAAATATATGCTTGAACACGAAAAAGGTCCTGTAGTGACCCCTGTCAGCTCTTCTCAGCGCATTGCCGATGTCGCAAAGGATGCAGGAGTCGAATTGTACTGGACTGCTGTCGGCTCCATCAACGTTGCCCGAAAGATGATGGAAGTAAATGCAGTTTTTGGAGGCGAGGGCAACGGAGGGCTTATTTTCCCAAAGCATCAATACTGCAGAGACGGAGCAATGGGCTGTGCAAAGGTCCTTGAGATCCTGGCTGGCGGGAAAAAGCTATCCGAGCTTGCTAAAAGTGTACCTCATTACTTCAACGAAAAAACCAAGACTCCTTCTAAAAATAAGCAGGTCACTATGGAAATAGTAAAAAAGGAAGCTTCAGAGCTTGGACACAAGCTGGATACTACCGACGGAGTTAAAATATGGTACGAAGACGGCTGGGTTCTTATCCGTCCATCTGGCACGGAACCAATTTTCCGGATCTATGCCGAAGCAAAAAAGCAAGACAGAGCAAAGGAACTTATGCAGGAAGGACTGAATATGGTCCTGAAAGCAGAGAAGAGCTCTACTCTCAAATGAATTTGCCCATCTTTTTTAAATTACAGGTCTTTATTATCCTTCTTGCTCCTTTTTTTTGAATCCCGGGCCTTTATTATCCTTCCTGTTCCCCATTGTAGATTTTCAGAGACTTTTCAATGGTTGCATCCTCAATGGTCATAGCATATATGGCATTACACATACGGATAGCTTCATCAAGGGGTTTCTGGTGAATATTTCTTCTGGTTGCACTTCCCATGGCTCCGGAGATATGGAGCTGGTCATGAAGCTTTCTCAGGAAATCATCAACTTCGTCACTGGCACCGCCTGCGCAAACGACTTTAGTACGCCCGGCTGCTTTGATGGCTTCCTTGAAAATTTCAGCAGAGTTTGCTCCTTCCTTTTCGGGGTAGTTAACCTGTACAAAATCAGTGCCGAGGCAGGCTCCAGCTCCCGTTGCCCCCGCGATTAAATGGGGATCTTTTTCATCTTTTACAGCAGTACCGCGCGGATAGATCCAGAGTACAGAGACCATCCCATGCTGGTGGGCATCATAAACTACCTGAGCAGCCTGCAAGAGCATCTCGGCTTCGGACTCACTGCCAAGGTAGATAGTATAACCTACGCCAAGGATATTGAGCCCGCTGTTTTCCTTAAATCGGACTACCTTATCTACATCGTACCAGAGATTGCTAAAAGGATCAGCCTGAGAAGTTTTTACAAGATTGGTCTTCGAATTCAGTTTCACGAGATAGGGCACGCTTCGATAGTCCATACCATAGCGTGCAATTAGCCCTAACTGGGTTGCGAAAACCCCTATCTTTGCTTCGGATGCTGTTCTGAAAAGATGTTCGGGATCAGCATCATCTTCGGGCACCCCTTCCCCGTAAAAATCGTCATTTAAATGTTCTACTTTCTGATCTCCGGCAAATAGCATCAGTTTCCCGGATTCCCGGATAATCTCCATGTAATTTTTCAGGTATGTTTCTCTCTGTGTTTTCGGGACATCTAGCGGTACTTTCTCTATATCCATATGCAAAAACTCCAAATTTTGTACTCATAATTTCCGTCAACCGCGTAAGTTCTGATATATAAATAATGGAATTTTAATGTAATTTACAGAATAATAACCAACTGCGTAAACCCTATCCGGATTATAGGACATGGGGTTCATTTATAAAGTCATCATTGGAAGCCGGGAAATCTTGATGGGGAAATTGATTTCTGTCATCGATGCATAACCTGCAAGCGGAGCTTCCTGATTCAAGGATATCCTGCATTTATTTGGGAGAAGTTTCCACGAATGTATGAAACCTTTGATGTATACCGTAATTCTTTGTTAAGAATTAATAATTTGAGGGGGATTTAGGGGAAATGTCTGAGAACAAAAGCAAGTACACTCGCTGGTTTGAAGAGACTAAGATTGAGGATGTTCCGCTTGTAGGCGGAAAAAATGCTTCCCTTGGAGAAATGTACAGGGAACTGACTTCAAAGGGAGTAAAGATCCCGAACGGTTTTTCAGTTACTGCCGAAGCTTACTGGTACGTCCTCAAAGCCGGAGGGATTCTCGAGAAGCTTAAGCAAACAATGGAGGGGCTTGATACCTCGGATGTGTCAGAACTTGCAAAAAGGGGAAAGGCTGCAAGAGACCTGATTCTTGGGGCAGGAATTCCGGATGATCTATGGGAGGAAATTAAAACCGGATATGACGGCTTATGTAAGCAGTATGGTGAAAATACGGATGTAGCCGTACGGAGTTCGGCAACTGCTGAAGACCTTCCCACTGCTTCTTTTGCAGGCCAGCAGGAGACTTACCTTAACATCAGGGGTTATCCCGCGCTCAGGGATGCTTGCTCGCGTTGCCTTGCATCGCTTTTTACTGACAGGGCTATTTCCTACAGGGTAACAAACAATTTCGATCACTTCAAAGTTGCGCTTTCGATAGGGATAATGAAAATGGTCAGGTCTGATATGGCTTCAAGCGGTGTTATGTTTACTCTGGATACGGAAACAGGTTTCAGAGATGTGGTTTTCATTACCGGGTCATACGGGCTTGGAGAAAATATCGTGCAGGGACAGGTTAATCCTGATGAGTTCTATGTTTTCAAGCCGACTTTCAGGGAAGGGTATAAACCGATTATCCAGAAAAATTTGGGGGACAAGCAAATCAAGATGATATACGGTCGCGGTGACTCAAAAGTACTTACGCGGAATGTGGAGGTTCCTGAGGTTGATAGGGTCCGTTTCTGTATTAATGACGAAGAAGTGCTCAAGCTTGCGGAATATGCGATTACTATTGAAGACCATTATTCAAACAAGTATAAGGAACCCAGGCCCATGGATATCGAATGGGCAAAGGACGGCGTAACAGGTGAACTCTTCATAGTGCAGGCAAGGCCCGAAACAGTCCAGTCCCAGAGAAAAAGAGACATTCTGGAAACCTATGTTCTCGAAAAGAAATCGAATGCCCTTGCAAGAGGCAAGAGCGTGGGAGAGAAAATCGCTTCCGGAAAAGCGCATGTAATCCCCGATATCTCGGACCTTCCCTCATTTAAACCGGGAGAGATCCTTATTGCGGATACTACTACCCCTGACTGGGAACCTGTCATGAAAACAGCGGCCGCAATTGTCACGAACAAAGGGGGGAGGACCTGCCATGCCGCTATTGTCAGCCGGGAACTGGGAATTCCTGCGGTAGTCGGGGCTGGAAATGCAACCGAGGTGCTTGAGACAGGTAGGGAAATTACTGTGAGCTGTGCGGAAGGAGAGGACGGACTTGTGTACGAAGGGATTCTTCCTTTCCATAAAGACGCCCAGGACCTTAAGGATCTAAAACGCCCGAAAACCGAGATTATGATGAACCTTGGAAACCCTGAGGAAGCTTTTGGCTTTTCCATGATCCCTAACGACGGAATCGGGCTTGCGAGGCT
The DNA here is from genome assembly GCF_000007345.1 of Methanosarcina acetivorans C2A. Lineage (NCBI taxonomy): Archaea > Methanobacteriati > Methanobacteriota > Methanomicrobia > Methanosarcinales > Methanosarcinaceae > Methanosarcina > Methanosarcina acetivorans. The sequence continues at coordinate 3,304,064 of NC_003552.1, forward strand.
GGAGTTCATCATTTCAAGCTATATCAAGATCCATCCGATGGCCCTCGTACATCCCGAAAAGGTCAAAGATCCCGAAGTCCTTCAGGAAATCGAAAAACTTACCGGAAATTCCGATAGAGAAGAATACTTCGTAGATAAACTCTCTCAGGGGGTTGGGACTATCGCTGCGGCTTTTTACCCGAAGCCTGTTGTTGTCAGGATGAGCGATTTCAAGACCAACGAGTATGCAAGTCTCCTTGGGGGCAGCTATTTTGAAGTGACGGAAAATAATCCCATGCTGGGCTTCAGGGGAGCTTCTCGGTATTTTAATGAGCGTTACAGGGAGGGTTTTGCCCTTGAGTGCAGGGCTATGAAAAAGGTCAGGGATGAAATGGGGCTTACAAACCTTATTCTTATGATCCCCTTCTGCAGGACCGTTGAGGAAGCGAAGAAAGTTATTGCCGAGATGGAGAAAAACGGGTTAAAGAGAGGGGAAAACGATTTACAGGTTTATGTAATGTGTGAGATTCCCAATAATGTTCTTCAAATCGACGAGTTTAGTGAATATTTCGATGGATTTTCCATAGGTTCAAACGATCTGACTCAACTGACCCTGGGCGTTGATAGAGATTCCGAACTGCTTGCCGCGGAATTCGATGAACGGGACCCAGGGGTTATGGAAATAATGGCAATGGCTGTACAGGGGGCAAAAAGAAATGGGAGGCACAGCGGAATCTGCGGGCAGGCCCCAAGTGATTTTCCGGAAATTGCAGAGTTCCTTGTAAAAGAGAAAATAGACTCTATTTCGCTTAATCCGGACTCTGTTATGAAAATCACCCTTAAAGTCTCGGACACGGAAAAGGAACTTGGGAGGCAATAAAGAAGCTGAAAAGCACTGAAATTCATGCAGGAGAAATCAGGAGATTACTTTTCCCTTTTTCTCCTGAGCCTATCCGAAGAGGGTTGGCTTACCGACAAGTACCGTGGCCTGCTGTAACTTTATAACAGGCAATGTACGAGGATATCGGACATAGGATCTCGAACATAAGATATTGGACATTATAGACCTGTTGTAGCCTTTGCAACATGCCACTATCAACTTTTCGGATAGACTCTAACCTATATTCGGCAGGTCGACATTATGAATTAAATATTTTTGTTGATATTGTTTTTAAAACATTCTGCAAATTTGTAATATACTTGAAGCTGGTTAACATATGACTCAAATCTTACGCCCTATATAAGTAACGAACCATTTTTGCAGTAATGTTTAATGTGGAAGAAAATGTGTTTTCCCACAAAAACGCTATCAATAAAAATACTTGGAAAAAATCAAGTTACCTGCCGAAAATAGGCTCTAAGGTTTTGTACCGAAATATAATAGCAATATTTATTATTATATTGAATTAATTATATTTCATGGGGGAAAATAAAAATTCAGCTGCAATTGGGATTGGTATTATAGTATTCGTTGTATTTTTAGTGGTAGTGCTCAGAGCATTTAATACAGCAAACAATTTAACAACAGGTACGGTTTTCGGTACACTTTTTACTGGACTTTTTATAGGATTTTTGGTGACCGCTGCAATAATAAGTTCTTGAATTTTTGGTACTTGCTTTAAGTATTCTTCTTCCTTCATCCTGTTCAACTAAATGCCTTTGACCACATATGTTATAAATCTTTTAAAGATGTCTCTCTACTATTATAATTGGTTCCTTTACCGGGTTTCTATTAATAGCTTCGGATAATCAAAAATCACGAAGATATGATGGAATAAAAAAGACTCGGGCTCTTATTCTTAATAAAGTATATCCTGAGTTTATTAAACCCGGTAGATTGGACTTGGATTTGGCTCAATGTATTCCAAGGGTAGTGGAAGAGCAAATTACACCGATTTCTTTGTCTCAGGAGTTGTTATTATGGGCATTCTCTTTACAGCTTTCTTTTCTGGTCTAAAAGTAATCTGGGACTGACAGTTTGGTATTCTCAGATAGACTCTGTCTGCTCCTATATCAAGTTCCGAGCGTGGAATGCTATCGTGGAATATTGAGCACAGATAATGCCATCGAGAGGTTCATTGAAGCTGATGGCATAGGACAGACCTCCAGCTGTGGGAGGGGTTATATATAAGCGGATTGGAGCGTTTCAATGTTCCTCCTGGATATGGGTGCAGACTAACCACTTCAATCGGGAAGATATATCACTATCAGGCTCGATCACGAAGATTCCCTCGCTCGGCAATTATTTCACGGGTTACATCTTTTGTTCCTTGTATGACAAAAAATTATACAAATTTACACCGTACTCAGGGGTCAAAGGTCGCTAAGCTCGATGTGACAGACGACAACATACGGATCCGGCTGTAAGTAAGGTCTATCGGATAGACACCGATGCAGATAGGTCAGAAGGCGTCGAGATCCTGGCACCAGAACTGAGAGAGATGACAGCTAAGTCAATGAGCCGCTACGCTCCAATTGATGCGACTCTATTAGGGAAAAATGATCCCGGTAAGAAACTTATCTACTCGGAAACTGGAAGAAATACCGGCATGGAATTCGTCGACGATATCGTAGAACTGATAAAGGGCTTGGAAAAATAAAGCTCCGATCGCTGTTAATGAGTACTTTATCTTCATCCATCTTAAATGGAATAGGTCTTAAATGTCTCTGGACGGTTTTAAGACTCTTGACATCGGCATCGTTAGTCCTAACGAGTTCAATGAAAGGATGAAACTGCTCTTGGTTCAAGCTCAATAATTGAAAGCAGTTATTCGGAACCATAGCTAATAGGAACTACTGCTATTGTGCAAGTAAATTATTTCAGAAAAATAGTTCAGGTTATTTATTTATCCATATAATAGAATGGATTGAATAATAAGCTTATATTCGGCAGGTCGACATTATGAATTAAATATTTTTGCTGATATTGTTTTTTAAACATTCTGCAAATTTGTAATATACTTGAAGCTGGTTAACATATGACTCAAATCTTACTCCCTATATAAGTAACGAACCATTTTTGCAGTAATGTTTAATGTGGAAGAAAACGTGTTTTCCCACAAAAACGCTATCAGTAAAAATACTTGGAAAAAATCAAGTTACCTGCCGAAAGTAGGATAAGTATATAAACCATAGCTTTTTTTACGATTATCCTTTCAGGAAACAAGCGAATAACAGGAAGGAAGATTGTGGTAATGAATTACGATATGCAGCTCTTCAAGGAGAAGTTGCAGCAGCTTATATTCTAACGAGACTTGACGGGGGTAAAATATGTCTCAGAAAACTGCTGGAAAGGATTATTTAACTATGGATGATGTTGAACTGGATAACAAAAGAATACTTTTAAGAGTGGACTTTAATTCACCTATGGATGCTAATGGAAACATCCTGGATGATAGAAAAATTAAGAGCCATTTGTATACATTGCGGTCCTTGGAGAACTCAAGAGTAGTTATGATGTCTCATCAGGGTAGACCCGGAGATAAGGACTATACAACTCTGGAAGCTCATGCAAAGCTGGCGACAGAACTTCTGGGCAGGAAAGTAACCTATGAGGATGACATATTCAGCGCTTGCGCAAGGAATGCCATAAAATCCCTTGAGAAAGGAGATATCTTGCTCCTTGAGAACACACGTTTCTATGCCGAAGAGAACATGAATCGTGCTCCTGAAGAACAGGCCAGAACCCAGATGGTACGGAAGCTGTATCCTTTATTTGATGTATTTATAAATGATGCCTTTTCAGTTTCTCACAGGTCTCAATGTTCTGTGGTAGGGTTTACAGAGGTTTTGCCCAGTGTTGCCGGTATCCTCATGGATAGGGAAATTACAGGCCTGGACAAAGGCTTGAAATGTCATGAACATCCGGCAGTCTTCGCGCTGGGAGGAACAAAAGCCAAAGATATCGTTAAGGTCATTTCTGATATTCTCAAGCGGGGTGGCGCTGACAGAATCCTTACTACCGGGGTTGTAGCTACAGTATTCATGATGGCTATAGGCATCGAGGTAGGCGAGGTCAACAGGAAATTCATTGAGGACCATAAATATCTGGACCAGGTTTCTATCGCTTCCAGGCTGCTCAAGGAATATTCAGGCAAGATCATAGTGCCTAAGGATATAGCGCTAAACAATGACGGAAAACGTGAGGAAGTCAAAGTGGACAAGATAAAGGGAGATCTTCCAATAGCTGATATTGGCCCGGAGACAATATCAGATTATTCTAAGTTTCTTAAAGAAGCAAAGTTAAGCGTTTTTCACGGCCCGGCTGGTATTTTCGAGTTAGAGAGTTTCAGGCTAGGCACCGAAGAACTTCTTAAAGCTGCAGCTCAATCAAATTACTCTATTGCAGGAGGAGGGCATACCCTAGCCGCCATTGATCAACTTGGCCTGGAATCAAAATATTCCCACTTAAGCATGGGTGGAGGTGCGAGCATAACCTATCTCTCTGGCGAGCACATGCCAGGAATTGAGGCTCTAAAAAATTATGCATCCAGGTGCTGTAAAGATTAAGAAGTCTCAACAAGCTACCTCAAAACTAAGTTCACTTTCCCGTGGAAAAAGCTTGGATAGTGAGTAATCTTCCAAACTTACCTCCTCTTTTCCAAAAAATAATTTTCCAGACTGTTTAACCTACTTTCCGCACTATTTTTTCACATATAATATTTTTCGTACTTTTCTCCCATCAGTTTCAGCACCTTAATGGTTTCCTCATCTAGATTCAATACCTTCTTTATCCTTTTTCCATCAATTTCGATCACTAATTCTGTTATTCTTCTGAACAGGAAGAATACCCATTTCATTGTTGGAGTCTGTGTTTTCTTCTTAACCTGGTTTCTAATAGCTTCTTTTGCTTCTTCCAATCTTGTTCTCAGTTTCCACTCAGCTATTGAATACAACAATAAGCACAGAACCATCACCATTGCAAGTGCTTCTATTCTGGACTCTTTTTTCAGGTATACCTCAGACACTCTGAAACTCTTATCTTTAAGGAACCTGAACCCTCTTTCAACTGTTCCCTGTTCCTTGTAGTATTCCAGGAGTTGATCTGGAGTCAACTCCAGATCATTGGTTGCAAGAATGAACCTTCCTAACTTTGCTCGTCTTTCCTGTACTTTCTCCCGATCATGTTTAATCTCTGCTTCTATCATGTAGAAAGTCTGTACCTCTTCATCTTTTCTTGGTCTTCCTTTCTTGTTTTCAAGCCTGTGAGACTTAGTTTTTATATCAAGTTTTGTGAATTCATACGATTCATTCTCTTTCAACCATTGTTCAGCAGCCATTCTTGCGTCAGCTTCACAGGCAAATTCACGATTAGAAAGCTTTTTAAGGGATTTTTCTGCTGCTTCAAGCTCCTTAATAATCTTTTCTTCAAAAGTCTTCTCTTCCTTCTTTTTCATTTCCTCTGAACAGAATACAACCCATAACTGTTCAACTCCGCCATAACAGGACTTTGTAGAATAGCAAGAATAACGTTCATCAGAGCATGTTTTCAGAATTAAGTCGGCTATTAAGAGTTCCTTTGCTTCATTGATGGTTGCAGGAGCTCTCGATATAAAAAAAGCGTTAGTTCCTATTTCTTTCACATTATCTTCAGTATAAAATGCACTGTCTGCAACATGGTAGACTCTTTCATCAAGATTCAGGTTCTGTGTTAGTTCCTTTATGGTTTTGATGAGAGCTTTCTTGTCGGAACTGTTGCCATCTAATGCTCTTACGAAAAGAGGAATTCCTTTCTGGTCAGTAACCATGGAAATGGAAAAACGAAGTAAGTCGACTCTCTTGTCTTTTGGATGACCATAAGTAATGTTGATAGTTTTGCCATCATCGTTTTCATAGTCACCATAAACACTGAAATTAGTAGTATCTGTATGACAGAAACGGGGATTAATGGGAACATGTTTCATAGCTTGCAGAATTATATAGTTGAAGAGTTCGGTTGCTCCGTGTTCATAGATTTTATCCAAAGTTCTGCCAAAAACATCGTCATTAAGGTGTTCTGGGAGAACACCTTCTCCCAGTAACCTCTCAGTGGGTAAATTTTCAAAAAAGTTTGGAAACAGGTAAAGACGGCGCTCAGTGAATCCTAAACCGTTAATGCACATTGCCTTGATAACAGTAGAATGAGGAATGTTATGGCCACTTTTCTTGGGAAGGAGAGTGTCAATCAAATCTGAAATATCAAGCTCGTCAAATACGCCAGCAATAAGACCATAATGACCAAGATGAGTTGTAGATTCAGAGCTAGGGGAAAGAGTCATCAAGGTAAATGAGAAAAGATTTTATAAAAAATAATTGGAAGATTAAAAAATATAAAATCCTGAAATTTTACTGCGGAAAGTGCGTTTAAGCACGTTTGGCTTATTTTTAGATTCTATTCTAAGAGCCTATCCGGAAAATGTTGCTACTGCTGTTACTTTTACAATAGGTAATTAATGCATAACCGGAACGGATACCCGGATATTATAGACCTGTTGTAACCTTTACAGCATGCCATTATTGACTTTTCGAATGAGATCTTAGTTATTTCCGATTATGAAACCACTTATGAAAGCTTGTGGCTCATATGTTTCAAAACACAAGATAAAATAAAAGCAAAAGTGAAGATTTCCTGCTTATCCTGATTATAGCTGGCCTTTCACAAACACCTTCGTTATTAATCGGCTTTGCAGCTCAGGTGTTCCTGGCAATAGTCATGGTAGTACCCGCAACTCTCCAGGAGCAAGCGGAGTTGTTGAACTGGGAGCAGCTTCCGTATTTTCTTTTTTCATAAATGTGTCCCCGTTATCGGAATTATGATTCTCACGTGGAGAACCCTAACATACTACATGAACCTTTTATTAGGAGGCTTCATAAGTCCGAAAGTAATTAAAGACACGGATCCGATTAAAAAATTGATATGAGATCCTACCGAGCTTCGATGATTGCCTGAAAAAGATATTTGAGGTCAAAAATTTGGTTCTCCCTCACATGGACATACCCTACAGGAATGCCCTGATTCATCCGATTTTCTACTGCCACCCTGGCGATCTGTGAGGGGGCTGAGAGCTAACAGGCCTCTCGTTATTTTAATGTTTTTCCGAATGTGTTTAAGGAGCTTTTTCCACCGGTCAGCATCTATCCCGACACTTTCGGAATCGGCTATGAATTTCTACAACAGTGGCCTGATAATGCTAATTAAAATCACACGAAGACCATCTGCCGTTATCAATATCCCTTTTCTCCTCCGGGAGAAATATGTAATTGTTAATACCCGTAATCAAAAACAGCGAATAAATTTTCAATAAATACTAAAGGTGTGATATACTAAAGGTGTGATATACTAAAGGTGTGATATACTAGACCTTAGCTGCTATTCTGGAGTTCCACACAAGCTATTTATGAACATGGGTGGACTTTCTTTTATGGCTCAGGCAAGAAGACCTCTTATGCTCATTATTCTTGACGGCTGGGGTTACAGAGAAGTCGAAGAAGGAAACGCTGTCCTATCAGCCGGAACTCCAAATCTTGACCGACTGGTAAAGGATTACCCATGGTGTCTCCTGGAAGCTTCCGGGGGGGCTGTAGGTCTTCCGGAAGGTATGATGGGGAATTCCGAAGACGGGCATCTGAACATAGGGGCAGGGCGAATTGTGTATCAGAACCTTACCCGAATAAACATCTCTATAAGAAATGGAGATTTCTTCAAAAACCCGGTTTTTCTGAATGCGATTTCAAAAGTCAAAGCTAACGATTCAAGCCTGCACCTAATAGGTCTCGTTTCCTGCGGAGGCGTTCACAGTTATACGCCTCATCTACATGCCCTTATCAAACTTGCGAAGGAGAAGGGGCTAAAAAAAGTGTACATACACGCTTTTCTGGATGGGAGGGACGTGCCCCCGAAAACTGCTCTCGGAGACATAAAGAAACTCAATGAGTTTTGTAAAGAACATGGGGGTGCTAAAATAGCAACTGTTTCAGGGCGTTACTATGCAATGGACAGAGATAAACGCTGGGACAGGACAAAACTTGCCTATGATGTCCTTACCCTGGGGGCTTCCCAGTATAAGGCACCAAATGCCGAGACTGCGGTTTCCGAAGCCTACGGAAGGGGAGAAACTGACGAGTTTGTGAAACCCACCGTAATTACTGATCACGAAGAAAAACCCGTTGCAACGATCCGGGATAAAGATTCTGTTATTTTCTTCAATTTCCGGGCAGATAGAGCACGGCAGCTGACCTGGGCTTTTGTAAAGGACGACTTTGACGGCTTCGTGAGGGAAAAACGTCCGAAAATTTACTTTGTCTGTATGGCCCGGTACGACGAAGACCTGGATTTGCCTGTTGCTTTCCCGCATGAAGAACTGAAAAATGTGCTTGGAGAAGTACTGAGCAAGCAGGGACTTACCCAGCTCCGCATTGCCGAAACCGAGAAATATGCCCATGTAACCTTTTTCCTGAACGGCGGAGAGGAAAAGCGTTATGAGGGTGAAGACCGCTGCCTGATTCCCTCGCCTAAGATCGCTACCTACGACCTCAAACCCGAAATGAGCGCATATAAGATAACGGACGAAGTTGTCAGGAGAATTCAGTCGGGGAAGTATGATGTAATTGTCCTTAACTTTGCAAATATGGATATGGTCGGTCACACCGGGATTTTTGAGGCTGCAGTAAAGGCGGTAGAAGCCGTGGATAAATGTATTGGCAGGATTGTTGAGGCTCTGAAGGAAATAGGAGGTGTGGCACTTATAACTGCAGATCACGGAAATGCCGAGCAGATGATAGACTCGAAAACAGGAGAGCCGCATACCGCACATACTTCAAATCCTGTAAGGTGCATTTACTTTGGGAACGGGGAGGTAAAAGCCCTTAAGAAAGGAAAACTTTGTGACCTTGCGCCAACTCTTCTCGAACTCATCGGAATACCGAAACCGCAGGAAATGACAGGAAAATCACTTCTTGTAAAAGAGTGATCAAAATCAATGTAGAATAACTAATTCCTATAACTAATTCCTGATCATGTGGGTTTTAGCTCATGTACCGTTTTACCGATCCATCCGAAGAAGGATAACAAATCCCCATTTTATATATGAATGCGTTTAAAGATAGCCCTGCAATAATAATAGAAAAATGTGTAAGCAGCTCCGGAAATCCGGACCGCTGTCCCGAAATTGAGAAAATTCTGGTTCCACCCAGAACTCCATGCATATTGAAGTTGCAGCATAGTTTTCTGTTGATTTTGTTACACCCGCCAAATATTCGGTTTTATATTTTTTCCATCTTTTAAAAATCACGTTCTGCGGTCCATAATTTCATAATATTTCACTTTCATAAAATCGGTTATAAAAAAGATGTAAGTGCGTAGATTCAGATAAAACCTGCCAGTTTCCCTCCGATAGGAGATATAGATCCCGTACACTGCAACGAGGGTTGCCATCACTTTTGTAACCACTGCAGACCAGAAAAGGAGCTTTCTCGGAGGAGAAGACCAGAAATGTCCCCTGTTGAGGGTAACAAATATGGTCAGGTTCCAGGCTACGGCAAGTTTCAGGAAGATAAAAGACTGCAGTACCTCTGGACTGAGGTGAAGGACCCTGGCTCTGATATAGTATATTGCAAACGAAGCGATCACACCTATGATTCCCAGAAATGTGGAAACTCTCACGACTTCTTGCATGTGCCATTATTCCGGTTTCAGACAACTACTGCATCGATTCCAAAATTAAGAGCGCAAATAGTTTTCAAAATTAAGAGCGCAAATAGTTTTCAAAATTAATTGTCAACCTACAACTGGTTGAAAACGTCCATTGGATAATAACTCTGACCGGAAAGAATTATAATTCTGGGCAAAGAAGTTGACCCCTGGAAAGCTTTTTTATACCGAGAGAACTGGAAAGAACTTTGAAATCCCAAAGATAAAGAAGCAAGGCAAGGAAACAAGACAAAGAAGCAAGGCAAGGAAACAAGACAAAGAAGTAGATTTTTTAAAACAGAAAGGTATGAATAAAAACGGGGATAACAAATGAACGTATCTCGCCTGTTGAATGAAATAAAAGCTTCCAGCCGCTATGAAAACCAGATCGTACACGTAGAGGAAATACCGGAAAAGGATGCCATTTATACCCCTCTTGAGCTGGAAGCAAAGGTAAAAACTGCTCTTGCAGGCGTCGGAATCGAATCCTTATATTCCCATCAGGCGGAAGCAGTCGAAAAGATCAGGGAAGGAAAAGACCTCGTGCTCTGCACAAGCACGGCAAGCGGGAAGTCCCTTACTTACATGATCCCTATTTTTGAAGCTATCCTGAAGGACCCTGAAGCTACAGCCCTTTATATTTCTCCTCTGAATGCCCTTGTAAACGACCAGCTCAAGGCGTTCCTGGAGTTTGAAGGGGCACTGGGGTCCGGAGCAGGCATAGCCCGTTATACCGGCGCCCTGAACGCAGCTCAGAAGAGGGAAATCAGGGAAGGGCAGACAAATGTTGTTTTAACGAATCCTGAGATGGTGCACATGAGTTTCCTGGCATGGCATCACCTCTGGAGACGCTTTTTTTCAAACCTCAAATTCATTGTTGTTGACGAGAGCCATTACTACCGGGGAGTTATAGGGAGCAATATGGCAAACGTGCTCAGAAGGCTCCTGCGCGTGGCGGAGTATTATGGGGCATCGCCTCAGTTTATCTGCTGTTCGGCAACTATAGGGAACCCGAAAGAGCATACCGAAACCCTTCTGGGGAGGAAAGTCGAGGTGGTTGAAAATAACGGATCTTCACATGGCTCCCAGAAATTTGTGTTCTGGAACCCTCCTCTTTACCTGAACGGAAAGGGGTTCACAATCCGAAGAAGCAGCTTTTCCGAAACCTCAACCCTTTTTACCCGGGCAGTCCAGGCAGGGCTTCAGACCCTTGCCTTTACGCGGTCCAGGCAGGGAGTGGAGCGCATGTACAAGAGCTGCAGGGAACTTTTGAGGGAACGAGGGCTTTCTTCTGCAATCTGCTCTTACAGGAGCGGCTATTTTGACCGGGAAAGGGAAGAGATCGAAAAGAAAATGAATTCCGGAGAACTCAGGGGTGTCATTTCCACAAATGCCCTCGAACTCGGGATCGATATAGGTGGGCTTGATGCCTGTATTCTTGACGGCTATCCCGGCACGGTCATGAGCGCCAGGCAGCAGGCTGGGAGAGCAGGCAGAAGCGGGAACGAAAGCCTTGTCCTTATGGTAGCCGGCACAAATGCCCTTGACCAGTATTATATGCGAAACCCGGACGACTTTTTTGCACGAAGCAGTGAAAGTGCCGTGCTCAACCCCAAAAACCCCTATATCCTGGCAGGGCACCTGCTCTGTGCAGCAAAGGAAATTCCGCTCAGGGCATCCGATGAAAAGTACTTTGGTAAAGGGTATTCAAGAGTCGTTGAACTTCTGGAAGCCGAAGGGCTGCTTGCAGGGAGCGATCTGAAGTATTCCCCTGACTCTTTCCCTTACAAACACGTCTCCCTCCGGGGAATAGATAATAATACCTACTCTCTGCTCGCCTTTGAAGGGGAAAAGAGCTTTCCTCTCGAAAAAGATATTGAGGAGACCCTGGCTTTCCGGGAATGCCATCCGGGTGCTGTTTATATGCACAGGGGAGAGCCCTTTTACATAAACAGGATCGACCATAAGAAAAAGGAAATCCATGCCGTAAAGACACACGACAGTTACTACACAAAACCCATGATTGATTCCTCGGTCCTGGTGCGGGAAACATACGCTGTAAAGCCTCTCCGGCATGCTCCCGAGGTGGAAGTAGGCCTTGGGGACGTGGAGGTAACGGACACGATCATAGGGTACAGGAAAATACGGACCCACAGCGACGAGACTATGAGTGCCCATGACCTTGAGATGCCTCCGATAACCCTTCAGACAGTTGCCCTCTGGCTTAAACTCCCAAACAGACTGCAGGAACTGATCGAAGAACATAAGCTTGACTTTGCTGGGGGGATCCATGCTGTTGAACATGCGATAATTTCCATGTATCCTCTTCACCTGCTTGTGGACCGGAGTGATGTGGGTGGGGTTTCAACTCCCTCCCATTCCGACCTCGGCGGTAAAAGCGGAATTTTCATCTATGACGGACACAGGGGAGGAGTCGGGTATGCCGAAAAAGGCTATGACCTGATCGAAGAGGTCCTTGACGGAACCTTAAAAGCCATCGAGAGTTGCCCCTGTGAAAGCGGCTGCCCTGGCTGTATCCAGTCCCCCAAGTGCGGGAACAACAACGAACCCCTCGACAAACACGCGGCAATCATGCTCCTGCACGAGCTTCTGGGAAAAGCTCCCTATATCCCGCCCGAGAAAAAAGAAAAGCACCTCTCCGAAGCCGGAGCCCTGAAGCAGAGCCCGCAAAAACAGAATTCCGGAGATGCCCTTGACAGGGTCAGGAGGCAGCTCAGGCGGGAGACCATAAAACAGGAAGTTCCGGCAGGGGAGGAGAAAAAAGAAAAAACCTTCATTGCCACGGACGAAAACGGAGGAATGATCGGAGTCGTCTCGGCCCCTTCCCCGGAAAAAGCTGCAGCAAAAACCTTTCACCAGAAATTAACAGGAAAAAAGGAAGCTACAAGAGAAAATCCCGTTGAGATCCGGATCCGGGACCTCGGAGCAGGCAGCGACTACTACTTCAGGGTCTGGATTGAAATCTCTGAAATCAAAGGAAATGAAGCCGATAACGAAAAGGAAGGGAAAAAGATTTTGAAGAGACTGATTATCAGAAAAGTCAACTGAAAAATAGCAGGCTTGATAATGGTTCTCAAATCTGACAAGCAAGGCTAAGGGGTTGGCTTAATCAGAAGGTTTTACTTTGTCAGATCATCAATTGCCTCCAATTTCTCCCTTAACCCTGACTTTTTCACCGGTTTTTCACTGGTTTTTGATTTTTCATTGCTTTTCCGTTTTCTCACTAATTTTCCAATTTAAGATATTTATTTACTTTTGGAGACTGTGATATACCCAGGCCTGATCCTGGTATTGCTGCCGTTCTCATTCGTTACCGTAAGACTCACATCGTATTTTCCGGGTTCGGTAAATGTATGAGTCGAGTTTAGAGCGTGTTTTGAATTAATACCGTCTCCGAAATCCCAGAACCAGTAAATCGGTGCACTCGTACTGCTGTCAGTAAATAATACTTTTAAAGGTGCATTTCCTGATGTTATATTCGCAAAAAAGTCAGCAACAGGTGTTTTTAGCGATGGATCCGCTTCAGAGAGAGTACACATATAAATATCCGCATTTTTTATGTCGGGAAAAACATCAACACTATATTCATTACGCCAATCCGTCCAAACTATCCTGTTACCATAGATTGCAGGCCTTGTATTAGGGTTATAGTTTGAAGTATTGGTTGTAATCTGGGTTTCAGTGGAAGTGGAGAGATCGTACATGTAGATATTGTAACGGTCCCGTCCACTTAGATCATCTAAAAATATTATCTTATCCCCGTAAATGACAGGTATCTTCTGATTTGATTTATTTGTTGTGATCTGAACCTCCTTGAAAGTGTATCAAGGCTTATCGGATGCTACTATTGAATATAATCTCGAGGAAGTACCGTTTGCATTGTTTACTGTCAGATTGACAATATAGGTACCGGCTACCGGGTATACATAAACTGCTGTTTTATCTGTAGAGTCTGCAATTCCGTCATTATCGAAATCCCATACCCTGGATGTTTCATTTTGCGAAAAGTCTGTAAACAGGACAGAAAGAGGTACATAGCCACCGGTTAAGTTGGCACTGAAGTCTGCAACAGGAAATACTGGGTGATCCTGTTTGGATATAGAGACGAGGGGAAGATGATCAACATCATACGCGCTGACCGTGTAGATCGAGTCCCCAATCCCATCTCTATTCCAGTCGTTACACATTTGAGAAAAACCGGTTCCGTCAGGTTTTGCCCAGTAATTGCCACCAAGGTAAGGTCCACCTAGAATGTTAGTGCCTGGGGCTTTTGTGGTATTCAAGGCAACAGGAAATATTTCTGCTCTATTGTTTATTGCTTCTGTAGTGTAATAGTTACCTGTGTCGTTTAAGAAGTTAACTGTATTGTTGAATATATTGTTGTAGAACCGGTTCGTTCTATTAAACGGTGCCGTATGAGCAATTCCATTTAAATATACTCCGTATTTCTTGTTTAGCTCCACCTTATTATTTGCTACTAAATTATTCGAAGAATCGCCTCCCAACCGTATACCAATGTCGTTGTTCGAAATTGTATTATTTAAGAGTGAATTTCCTCCTCCTCCCGAGCCTTTGATCCAAATTCCTTTATCATTATAAAGCAGGATGTTATTGTTAACTATGTTCTGCGACGAATGCCATTCCATAGAAACGCCGTTACTGCAATTCACAACCGTATTATTTTTAATCTCATTGGAATAAGATTCCCAGAGGCCAATTCCAGGACCTTCTTGATTGTTTGAAATATAATTACGAGACTTTTGTGGTAACCGCATTCAGTCAACCCTATGCTCCCATTTAAAAGAGTATTATTAAGCAAAACACAATGATCTGGTCCTTGATAAACATCAATATCTCCTTTAACAATCAGATTGTCAGAAATTGTAAAATTAGCCACAGCAAAACTATGTATACCGATACCAGAGTTTAAAACTACGTTTTTCCCAAGAGTGGAATTGTAACACTCATCAGCATAAATACCCAGTCTCAAAATGTTATTCTTGACAGTACAGTTTTCAATCGGACAGCAAGAATTATAGCCAGCAGGGGACATATAACCACGCAAGTTTAAACTTTCATGTATACTGAATCCACTTACAGTAATGCCATTCGCACTTACATTAAAAGCCCGAACAGTAGTATCCTCAGGATTTTCGGACTTGGAAAGGACGCTTACGTTCTGTATCCCTATATCCACACTTTCGTTATAGAAACCCGGAGAAACAAGAATTACATCTCCAGAAGACGAACTGTTTACTGCTTCCTGAATCGAGATAAAAGCTGCATCTGAATTACTGTCATCCACCGTAATCTCCCTGGCAGATGCAGGGCTATAAATCGCAATCAAAAGAAAAATAGAAACCGATAGATAAATGGTTAATTTATTTGCCTACAACTTCACCAACACCTGTACTTTCCCCCGTTAAATTAGGGATATCAAATTATGAAGCCCCAAATTTAGCTATTTTAGAGTTAATAAACCTTATTTCAGAGATTTTATATAATCCTAATCTATTTTTCAGGAAAAATATAGCATGTTAGCAATTTTTCTGTAATTTAAAGGTACAAAATTATTTATATTTGATTTTTAACGCATCTGGCTCCTTATTTTTTGTATTATTTCATACTTAATTCAAATGCAGGAGAAGAACTATTTGTGGAGAATCTCCTCCCCCAATACCTTTATAGGCAGGAAACCAAATATCCCTCTGCTCTCAACGGCCGGCAGGCTCGTGAAAATCGCAGGGGTCTGTCCCGAACATATCTGTAACATGTTAAATTGAGGAGGGTCGCAGGAGTGGGGGGTGACAGCCTTGCAAGGCGGACATTGTCGCAAGCGAAACAAACTACTCTCCCGGTAAATCTTCTGTTTCCCGCGATCTCTAAGCGAAACTCGGAAAGGTCAGAATTCAAGATTCCGGGACTTCCGGATTGTTACAGGTCGTAACCTACGAGGTTGTAACTGAAAAGATGTTCCCCTCACTATGGCTCCGGGCCAGCAGTTCGCAGATTCCGTTCCTGTAGGCATTAACAGGTGCCTGCAAGGAAATTCTGACTAATCATGCTAAATCAAGTTTTGGAATGAGTTCAATAAACAGGAAGTGCTGGATATGACTGAAAGACAGGTTGAAAGTGTGCTTATCGAAATTCCGAAGGGAAGTCGAAACAAATACGAATACGATAAGGAAAAGAAAGTTATCAAATTCGATAGAATGCTTTTCTCTTCAATGGTGTATCCCTGTGATTATGGTTTTTTCCCCGATACTTTAGCCCTTGACGGGGACCCTCTGGATGCCCTGGTTTTAACCTGGGAGCCTACATTTCCGGGCTGTGTAATAGATGTACATCCTGTTGCATTGCTTGACATGAAAGACGATAAGGGAAGAGATGAAAAGATACTCTGTGTTCCGGAGACCGACCCATTGTGGAATTATATCGAGACACTTGAACAGGTTCCACCTCACCTGTTAAAGGAAATCGTTCACTTCTTTGAAACGTATAAAAATTTAGAGGGCAAACACGTGATAGTTATCGGGTGGGAAGGGCTCGATGCAGCAGTCGATATGCTCAGGGAAGCCAAATCCCGATATCTTGAAAAAAATAAATGATGTAAGCATTGAATTTGGTTTTGATTTTGGGGATTGGGACGTCTTCTGAAATTTCAAAGAATATGGGGGGCACCTAACAAGGAAATTTTAGAAGATATAGTTACTTTTTATCTTTAGTTACTTTTTATCTTTAGTTACTTTTTATCTTTAGAGCGTGTCTTAAAATTAAATTTGATTCTACAATGGGGGATAGAACTTACGCATTTGAACTGAAAAAACAGTAGAATTAAACAG
This sequence comes from Methanosarcina acetivorans C2A, assembly GCF_000007345.1. Classification (NCBI taxonomy): domain Archaea; kingdom Methanobacteriati; phylum Methanobacteriota; class Methanomicrobia; order Methanosarcinales; family Methanosarcinaceae; genus Methanosarcina; species Methanosarcina acetivorans. The sequence continues at coordinate 3,320,573 of NC_003552.1, forward strand.
TTAAATGTTTAAAGTGTAAATTTTAACTATGATGCCTAATACGTTTGATTTCATACTTAGAGCGAGATAGTCCGATGTAATAAATTTACGATCTGAATTTAAAATCAAAAATCTCCACTATCCAAATGTAGAAATGGTTTGAATTTTAAGACCGCCTCTTAGTTACTTTTTATCTTTAGTTACTTTTTATCTTTAGTTACTTTTTATCTTTAGTTACTTTTTATCTTTAGTTACTTTTTATCTTTAGTTACTTTTTATCTTTAGTTACTTTTTATCTTTAGTTACTTTTTATCTTTAGTTACTTTTTATCTTTAGTTACTTTTTATATATTTCTCTTCATGGATGAATGTTTTTTATACCGTGAGTAAGATACTGTAAGGTAGTGGGAAAGATTATTTTAATAGTGGGAAAAGAGGAGAATTATTTACAAAAGCTGTTTTTGCTCTTGGCTTGCACCTGCATGTTTATGACCTTCATGCTGCAATTCCTTTTGTCCAGTGATTATCCAGTGATTAGGCTATGCTTGGCTATGCAAGGACAACTGAAAGCTGTATACGAACATGAAGCCTGCCGGTGTAGAGGTCTCAATGCAGATGCTATCCTGAATCGAGAGAATTGCTTGAAGAAATAACTTTTGGGAACTTACGAGCTCACAGGTGCGATTTTCTACATCGCGGTCATCTGCATAATATCTATCTTCATCACAAATATCTACATATGGATATTTGAATCACGATATTCACATCCTGAGTGTAGTAAATTAGGCTTTTTCCCAGGAGACCGGTTCCATTATTAAGGCAGGAGTAGCATAGAGTTGGGTGTAAATACAATCAGGGAATATAATAATATGTTAGGGGCTGCGGGAATTTCTCGAAAGGTATCAATAAGTTCATATCAATGGCTAAAGAAATTCACAGGTTATTTCGGTTCCTAACGTTGAAAATTCCGGGGGAGTTGCTCATAGGTAAAGAAAACCAGGCTGATGGAGAAGAAAAGATGGGTTCTGCATATGATGTGATAATTATAGGGGCAGGACCTGCGGGGATGTTTGCAGCTTACGAGCTTGCAGCCGGGGAGCTGAAAATTCTAGTTATTGATATGGGTAAAGACATTGACGAACGCCTCTGCCCTATGAAAAACCAGAGCTACTGCATGCACTGCGCCCCTTGCGAGATCATGTGCGGGGTTGGGGGCTGCGGGACTTTTTCGGATGGGACCCTTAACCTTCGGCCTGACATCGGAGGGGATCTTGCAGCCCTAACCGGAGACCAGACTGAAGCCTGGGAACTGGTTGATAGGGTTGATAAAGTTTTCCTTAAATTCGGGGCACCTCAGGTTGCTCTTCTGACAGAAGGTCCGGAAATAGAGGAGCTAAAACGCAGGGCAGCTTCGGTCGGAGCCAGGTTTATTGAAATCAAGCAGAGGCATATAGGTTCGGACAATGCTCCTGAAGTCATAGGACGCTTCAAACAGGATCTTGTTGATAACGGTGTGGACTTTCAGATAGAGACCGAGGTCCATGATCTGCTTATCGAGGAGGAGACATGCAAAGGTGTCATACTTTCGGGAGGCAAGGTTATCCGTGCACGTTACGTAGTCCTGTCTCCGGGAAGAAGGGGCTGTAACTGGGTCTCGGAAATGATTGAAAAGCACGGCTTAGGAGCCCGTTACGGGGGAATTGACATAGGAGTCAGGGTGGAAGTCCCTGCAATCATCATGGACCCTGTAACGAAAATCAACCGCGATCCCAAGTTCCATATCCAGAGCCGCCAATATGATGACTTTGTCAGGACTTTCTGTACCAATCGACGTGGTTTTGTCGTAAAAGAAGAATATGAGGACTTTGTTGCAACTAACGGGCATTCAATGACGAATAAAGAGTCCGAAAACACCAATTTCGCTTTTCTCGTCCATATTGAATTGACCGAACCCATGGAAAACACAACCAAATACGCCCGTTCAATAGCAAAACTTGCAACAACAATCGGCGGAGGAAAACCTGTCCTCCAGCGCATGGGCGATCTCAGGCGCGGACGCCGTTCTACAAAAGAGCGTCTTGCCAAAAACCTGGTTATAAACACCTTAAAAGACGTCACCCCAGGCGATATCTCGATGGCTCTCCCACACAGGATTGTTATGGACATAATCGAAGGTCTTGAGACTTTAAATGAGATAATTCCAGGCGTTGCCTCGGACTCGACCCTGCTTTACGCTCCTGAAGTCAAGTTTTACGCCATGCACCTGAAAGTCGACCGCCAGATGGAGACCAGCATCAAAAATCTCTTTGCAGCAGGAGATGGGGCAGGACTCTCAAGAGACATAGTCAATGCCGCTGCAACCGGGATCATGGCTGCAGAAGGGATTCTGAGAAAGGTCGAAGAAGATAAAAAATGATTAAAAGATGTTTTATAAATAATTAAAAGATAATAAACATTATTAAAATGTAATATATATAATTAAAGTGTGATATATATAATCAAAATATAATAAATATAATCAAAATATAATAAATATAATCAAAATATAATAAATATAATCAAAATATAATAAATATAATTAAAATATGATAAAAATAATTAAAATATAATAATAAATAGTTAAAAAATGGTTGAAAGTTTGAAACATATTGAAAAGATCAAAGAGAACATAAAAAATGAATATAAAAGAATTGAATTTTGGATTTTAATTTTGCTTTAAAAATGATGCGTTCCCATCTCAAAAATCTGGAAGTTCCGAAAGGCGTTTAAAAGTTTTAACTTTGTGATTTTTTAGCTTGGGAAGAGGTTTGAGGTATTTGACTTTTGGGGTGAGAGTTTTTCGTTTTTTAATCCTTTTAGTGTGGTGTAGATCTTTTTAGAGTGGGTGTTTGTTTGCTTGTGGTGTGTTCATTTGATGAGAACGCTATTCATACTATGTATTCGCTGTATATATTATTTTTAACGAATAATCGCAATGCAGAGATATAATCTTTAGAGTATTGCGATAATTTTTTGTTTATCGATTTAATGTTATATCAGTCATATAGTTAAAACTAAAATTTATAAAAAACACAAATAATATATCAAAAAATGCAAAAAATATGCTGAATCAGGTTTAAATGAAATAACCTCTTTAATACTTTAAATAGTAGGGGAAATTATGGTTAAAGTCGTAAATTCTACTAAAATTTACAATACTGAATATTTTCATGCTGACAGGAGACTTAAAAACTATTAAGAATTATTTCAGAAAACTTTTTTATTTTTATTTGTTTTTAAAAGAGTTTGCGTTCCCACCTCAAAAACCTGGAAGTTCCGAAATGAGTTCTAAAAGTTTTAACTTTTAAATTTCTATTTTGGGAAGAGGTTTGAGTTATTTGACTTGTGGGTTGTGAATTTTTCCGTTTTTTAATCTTTAGTGTGGGGTAGATTTTTTTTTGGAGTAGGTGTTTGTTTGCTAGTGGGTGTTCATTCAGTGAGAACGCAAGTTATACTATGCACTCGGAGTATATATTATTTTTAACGAATAATCGCAGTGCGGAGATATAATCGTTAGTGAATTATTGTAACCTTTGGTTTAATAGACTAATGTTGTACTGATAGTATTATTCAGATGCGAGATAACTATTTTTCACAAATTTTCACTTAAATGGCAATTTAAGGGACTGCTGCAGATAAAATTAGTGAAGGTTTTAAGCCTCAAAAAAGTTTACAATATGAATATATATTGCCTGTATCGATGAAAAATCGGAAGAAAGTTTATGATTCTGCAAAGTGGTAAAAAGCCGGAAGAAATTGCCCGTGAAGATATAGACAGGATGCTTGACCTTTCAGGCTGGGAAGTTCAGGATTTTAATGAAATGAACTTTGGCACACGTCAGGGAGTTGCAGTCCGCGAAGTACATATGAAATCTGGATTTTCCGATCCCACTCTTTTTGTTGAAAGACGAGCTGTAGGAGTTATTGAGGCAAAACCTAAAGGTTTTACCCTGAGTGGAGTTGCTGAACAGTCCGAGAATTTCACCGAGTGTAGGGTAATCTATAAACTAATTGAATAGCTAGCTCTTTTGATTCGAAAAAGGTGAGTTGGGGGCATCCATCTATACGTCTTTTTATATGATTCTGAAATATCTGTTATTATGGTTGACACACCCGAAAATTTACCCGGTTGGGTAATTTGGCTTGTTATTATATTTGCTATTCTCACAATTTTAGTAAAATGGGTATTACCTGTCATAAGATCCTAATTCTGAGACAGATACATGGCAATTTAATATTTCAGATAAATAAGCATAAACTCATTAGGAACTAAAATTGAATGTCTTAAACATCCAATTTAGTTTATGCAGATATAGCTTCATTGGTCATCGGTTAAGAACTTCCTTCCATCTACCAATAGTGTTTTTCATTTCACCTTTTCATTCAAACCATTCTTCTCTGAATCTTTCTCTGTTTACATGCGGATCCAATGCTTGACTTTCATATACGCTCATTATCGTTTCAAAAGTTCTTTGAATTCCACATCTATTCAGAATTACTGTCAACAAATCTGATGCATTTTCTGCAAATATTGTGCTCCAACGTAACTGCGTATATTGAGCCATTTTTTCAGGATGAGCTGTTGAGTTTCTTACAAGATAATAAATTCTTCTGCTAACGATTAGTGTCAACATTGCTGTCCAAATTAAAGCCTCAATTACCTGCACATTCTTTGTTTCAAGAACGTCAAGAGAGTATTTGCTTTTTAACTCCTTAAACAGCAGTTCTATGTCCCATCTTGCTCCATATAATTTTGCAATGTCTTTTGCATTCAAAACATCTTTCTGAATATTTGTAATACGTATGTGATGCTTTTCATCCTCATTATTATATACTGCAACAAGACGTACAAGCATCTCATCCTGCTTTTGTTTGCCTTTATATGCTCTCCTTTTGAATGATATTTTTACAACTGCATCAATATCTTTTCCAGAAAGTTGCTTAATACACTCACTAACAGGTTTTTCCACGAACTCTTTACTTTTTGTCTTAGAAAGTCCCTCTTCAACAGAAACAAGAATAGGATCCATATTCTTCCTTATTCTTGAAACAAAATATCCTCCATTTTCCTCAACCCTTGCAAACATTTGAGTTTTGTAAAAACCAAGATCAACAAGAAGAATACGGTCTTTTATCCAGGGACCTATTTTCAATGTTTTTATCTCAGCTGTTTTCTCAGAGTATAAAGCAACGGTTTTAGGTCCGTTAGCAACTGCACTTACCATAACTCCCACTTTTATGCCTGAGGCTACTGTTCTTGATCTTGCTGCCGGAAACTTGTCTGCTAAAGAGGAGTGAAGACGAACAATTGTGCTGTCTTGAATGAGAACATCCTGGAAGTTTTCGAGTTTTTTGCCAAGTTTTCTACCAGGTTCTTTTGCAAGTTCTTCTATACCGTGAATTACACATTGATGAAGAAACTCGACAAGTTCTGGAGTGAATCGATAGTACCAGCTGCTATCGCTTATGTTTTTGCCGGATTCTTTTTCATATTCTCGTTTCAAACTGGCAAGTGTACGCTGCAACCGTACACCAAAACTGAGAGTTAAAACCCAAAGATGATAACAGCAGGCTGTCTCATAACCATTTTAAATTGTACAATTGGGTAATACCCATTTCATTTTTATTTCATTTCAACAATGAGAGATAATTTTCATGGGTCAACATAGAGTATTTGTTATTCTCGCTCGAATTCCCCCTTTATTCCATCCTTTACTTCCTCCTCCAACTATCATTTTCAGCATACTTTTCAGGTTTTTCCCTTCTCTTTTTATAAAGTCTGCTATTTTCTTTATATTATGTACAGTACACATCATAACAAATTCAATTCCTGTCTTCCTTTTTCCTCTCAATAAGAATTCTCTGAACCCTCTATCCTGTTTCATCTGACCAAACACAGGTTCTACGGTAGACATTCTTTTCTGATACTTTTCCGTCCCCTTCTCTGTGTTCAGTTTATCCCTCATATCCTCCATCAAATGTTCCCTAGGATCTCTTGTTATTGTCCTTTTTCCGCTCTTAGTACATGCATTTTTCAGCACACACTGAGAACAATAGCTACATACATAATACCTTAAATCAGGTTCACCTTTCCTCTTTTGTATTCTTGTAAAGGGGATTTCAAATGCAGCAGGACAATAATAGCAGTCTTTTTGTTCATCGTATGTAAAAAGAGACTTCCTGAACCTCCTGGTTTTTCCTTCTTTTTCAGCTTTATAGAAATTGTCAGGAATATAAGCATCAATGCCTTCTTCCTGTAAAAATTCCAGATTCCCATATGAGAAATAACCTGCATCTGCAAGCACTATTGTTGGTTTATATCCCAGTGTGTTTTTTACATTCTGTATCATTGGTTCTATTTGATGAAGGTCGTTTTCTTCGTTGACAACGTCTGCTGCAACGATTATTTGCTCTTTTTCATCAACAGCAACCTGACAATTGTAGGAAGGTTTCTTGCTTCCATCTTTATGCTTCATAATTCGAGCATCGTTATCTGTGATGTTTATTTTTTTCAGCTTTTCTTCATCAAGCTTCTTCTTAGCAGCTTTTATTTTTTCCAGTCTTTTCTTCTTGTCAACAAGCTCTTCTGGAATCTGATATGGTGTCGAGTCACCATAAATTTCATCTTCATGTTTATCTGTCTCAATACTCTCTTTGAGTATCTTATCTATTTCTTTTTCGAGAGCATCCGAACTCTTGCTCTGTCTTGATGAAGCATTTGCCTTAACCTTTGTTCCGTCAATTGAGATACTGGAACCAATCATATCCATTTCTTTACAAAATGTAACAACATGGGAAAAGATTTCTTTTATAGGGCCAAGATGAGTTGAACGGAATCGACAAATCGTATGAAAATCAGGTTTTTGCATGGCTGCCAGATACATAAATGCAGTATCAGTTTGAGTCATTTGTTGCAGTTTACGTGAACTTCTAATGCCTATAAGGTAACCATAAAGTAATATTTTTAAAAGAGGTTTTGGATGATAGGCTGGGCAGCCTTCCTTAGAGTAAGTGGATTCAATAGCAGTGATATCAACGACATCTACGATGTCGTTTAGTACTCTGGCGATATGGTTTTCAGGAACAAAATCTTCCAGGGCTAACGGAAGTAAAAACTGCTGCTTTTGATCGTACTTTCGAAACATGGGAAACACTGGAATTTGTTTTGTAAAAAAGATAAAGATTACGGGTTTCTGACCCAAATGTATGATAGAGTATAGTTTTGAGACAACCTGTACAATGTATTTTTATTTGGTATTGTTAACTAAATATAGATAACTCTTTATTTCTGTGTTTCATCAATAGAAGAACAGAGTACTTTAGCATTTCAAGACTCTTCGTGAGACTTTTTATTATTTTCTGGTTTTTCGTTTTCCCTCTATATCGTGCAAAACAATAAAATAATAAAAAGTCTCTAAAAACAACATTCCAATGGACAAGTCAATTCTGTCCCAATTCCTGAAAGCGGGTTTCATTTTTGATGGCACATTCTTCAATACGGATAAAGGTACGCCTCAGGGAGGGATAATCTCTCCGATCCTAGCCAATATGACTTTGGATGGGATCGAAAAACTCCTCAATGAGCATTTCCGTAAAATGAAAGTACATTTCATCCGTTATTGCGACGACTTCCTGGTCACCGTTCCATCAAAGGAAATAGCAGATGAAGTACGCAAAGTCATCCGTGATTTTCTGGCAATCAGAGGCCTTGAACTTTCTGTTGAGAAAACTATAGTTACTCACATTGATGAAGGGTTTGACTTTCTTGGATGGAACTTCCGCAAATATAAGGGAACACTTCTGATTAAGCCATCCCAAAAGTCAATTGAATCCATCACTCAGAAAATCAAGAATATTGTCAGTAAAGCTAAAGCGTGGACACAAGAAGAACTCATCAAAACTCTTAATCCGATAATTAGAGGATGGGCAAATTATCATCGTCACATAGTAGCTAAGAATGCGTTTAAAAAACTCGACCACTACCTGTGGAGAGTTACTTGGCAGTGGGGAAAAAGGAGACATCCTAATAAAGGGCACAAATGGGTTGCAAGCAAATATTGGCATTCAGAAAGAAACAGAAATTGGATATTTCAGACAATGAATACAAAGCTAATAAAGTTCTCGGATATCCAAATCCGTCGACACACAATGCCTAAACTTGATACCAACCCTTATAAGGACAGGAAATATTTCCTGAAAAGAAAGGAACGTATCCAAAAGCAGACACCTTAAATTCTAACCAAGACCCATTTTTTTTTGGAGAAAGCCGCCCGAAGGGGTTGTGAAATGCGCGAGCGAACTGCGGTGAAAGTCGCACGGTTTGTTCCTGGAAGGGGAGGACAGGAGTAATCCTTCCTTCCTATTCGACAAATAGATTCGTCTAATGAGAAATACGTGATACGTGGCCAAGCTAAAAAGTCAACAAACTCTTTTTACTCATACATCTCCCTCTACATCACTAATAAGAACGAAAGATTTACTTTATCTGTTCTTCCCGTAGAAAAGAAAAAAACAAAGGTTGAATACCTCTATTTTATCAACCTTATCAAAGGGCTGAACTTCAAAATTAAGGTTCTTTGCTTGGATAGAGAGTTTTATTGCACAGACGTGTTTGAATTCCTTCAAAAAAACAATATTCCACACAAGTTCCAGTTGTTAAGAAATGAAAGAAGAAAAACAGATCCTAAAGGGAAACAAAGCAAGGTGTGAACAATATGTTATGAAAAACGCAAAGAAAAGAATTCATTTGGATATTGTTGTTGATGTCAAGTATTTAAAAGGTAAGAGAGAAAAAAGGATGTGAAAATCTTGACTTTGTGGTTTTTGGCGTTAATTGGACTCCAAGAAAGATTAGTACTGTTTACAGAAGAAGATTTGCAATTGAATCGTCATACAGAATGAGGAATATAGTTAAGCCAAAGACATCAACTAAAAATGCTAATATTAGGTACTTCTATACACTGATATATACACTGATATCTTTTCTGCTAAAAAATGTATGGTTATACCTTCAGAAAAAATATTTTACAATCTTAAAAAGAGGGCCGCAAGTTATAGATGAGGATAAGTTCAGATTTGAAATGTTTATATTACTCATCGAAGAATGGCTTAGACGGAAGTTAAGGGTTAGGATAATGGTGGAGTGTCTAAGGTAAAAAAGTCGAGGAGAGATTTTTAGCGAAGTACTGAAGTTAGAAAAAAATCATTGTTTCGTCTTCAAGT